>NZ_JACJEI010000100.1:0-249 GCF_014163985.1 Pseudoalteromonas sp. SR41-4
AATTTAGCGAGCTTAAGGGCATCACGTTTATCGGTTTTAATCTTCTCGCCTGGTTTTTTAGGAATAAGAGACGGGGCAACCACATAACAGCAATGGCCAAGGCTTGTGATTAATCTGTAAATCCAATAACCACAAGGGCCTGCTTCATAAACAAAGTGTAGCGTTGCGCCAGGGTATTTAGATTCAAACTGACGAACAAGCTTTTGAACGGCAATTTTGGAAGACGAAACTCGACCAAGGTGAACAGGT
>NZ_JACJEI010000101.1:0-248 GCF_014163985.1 Pseudoalteromonas sp. SR41-4
TGGATATGGTAAATACCTTCTACTACTCTTTGGTTATCCAACCCAATCAAACGTTTATGGTCAATGTCGAGTTCTTTAGCAATACCTTTATATGATAAGTTTCCATCAGTACAAAGCACTGAGCCAGGGCAAGATCACGAACTTTACCTTGACTTAAAAGTATGATCTTATACTCCTTTTTAAGGAGCCCCCATGCCTGATATTCAACTATTTAAATATTTCGAATCAATTGACGACCCTCGCCAGCA
>NZ_JACJEI010000102.1:0-239 GCF_014163985.1 Pseudoalteromonas sp. SR41-4
TGGATATGGTAAATACCTTCTACTACTCTTTGGTTATCCAACCCAATCAAACGTTTATGGTCAATGTCGAGTTCTTTAGCAATACCTTTATATGATAAGTTTCCATCAGTACAAAGCACTGAGCCTGATGATAATAAAGGCTTCAATTGTGCTTGAATATTTTCTTTTGTATTTCGTTCTAAAACCTTGTGAGATATAGCACCACTACGATCAAGAGCAATGAAAATAGGAACTTTTTC
>NZ_JACJEI010000103.1:0-237 GCF_014163985.1 Pseudoalteromonas sp. SR41-4
CGTTCTTTAACAATATAAAGCAATCATCTGTGTGGGCACTCGTACAGATTGAGTTCTAACAGCCGAGCTTAGTTCGCTAAGCAAGGCAAAAAATTTAGAGTCTCAATTGAAACTGAGTGACCAACAGAAGTAACTTATTTATAAGTTGCTTCGGCACAGTCAATTCAATATCGAAAGATATTAAATAAATTCAGAATTCATTGAGCTGTCGAAAGACAAAAAACTTTTAATTGAAGA
>NZ_JACJEI010000104.1:0-206 GCF_014163985.1 Pseudoalteromonas sp. SR41-4
GCTCCAAATAAGAGAAACCCGTTACAGCAATGTGACGGGTTTTTTGTTGTCTGGCATAAAGTAAAAAGAAGGTTCGAGGTGAAAGGCAATAGGTTTTAGGTAAAAAAGAATAAGAGCCTAAAGCCTACTCTATACATTTGCTATGTGACTTTTTATCGCTGTAGGCACCACGACATTGCTAGGCTCCAAATTGAGAAAGCCGCTTC
>NZ_JACJEI010000010.1:0-156601 GCF_014163985.1 Pseudoalteromonas sp. SR41-4
AGGTTCTAGGTTCTAGGTTCTAGGTTCTAGGTTCTAGGTTCTAGGTTCTAGGCTCTTCAAAAATTTATAAACTACTATCTGTGTGTCAACTATTCTTAGAACCTAGGGCTTACTTCATCCTAGTACCTTGTCACTTTTGTATGTGACTTAGGCTAAATAAACTCATTAACGCAGTTAAAGCTAACTACACGTAGCAGATTACATTTGCTCCATGACTTCGATGCCTAGTAGATCTAAGCCTGTGCGCAGCGTATCCGCTACCAAATTACACAACACTAAACGGCTATCGCGTACACTTGGCTCTACGCCTTCTTTAAGTACTGGGCAAGCTTCGTAGAAGGTCATGTATAGGCTGGCAAGCTCGTATAGGTAACTACATAATACGTGCGGTGTTGCCTCACTGATCATTTGATCAAGTACTTCTTCTAATTGCAGTAGTTTAAGCGCAAGGGTTTTTTCTTGCGGCTCAACAATAGCGACATCTGCGTTTAAACTTGCTGCGTCTACGCCTGATTTACGGAAAATACTGCGTACACGAGTATAAGCATATTGTAAGTAAGGTGCTGTTGCCCCTTCAAAGCTAAGCATACTGTCCCAGTTGAAAATGTAATCACTGGTTCGGTGCTTAGAAAGGTCTGCATATTTAACTGCGCCAATACCTACTTTACGGGCAATTTCACTGCGCTCTTCATCAGTTAAGTCAGACTCACGCTCAGCAAGCTTAGCAGCAGCTCGAGTGATTGACTCTTCAAGTAAATCAGCAAGTTTTACCGTGCCACCTGTACGCGTTTTAAATGGTTTGCCGTCTTCACCCATCATGGTGCCAAATGGGCAAAATTCGTAGCTAGTTTCATCGCGTAGTAAACCGGCTTTACGTGCAGTAAGCTCTACTTGATTGAAGTGTAGGCTTTGACGCGCATCAACAAAAATTAAAATGCGGGCTGCGCCTAACTTGTTTGAACGGTAATCACAGGCGGCTAAATCGGTGGTTGCGTATAAGAAACCGCCACCTGACTTTTGCACGATAAACACTGATGGCTCACCATCTTTATTTGCCAGCTCATCTAAAAACACCACCTGTGCGCCTTGTGACTCAACGGCAATATTCTTATCTCGTAATAACTTAATGATATTGTTCAGTTCACTGTTATAAGCACTTTCAGCCATGATGTCGTCTGGTGTAAGCGTTACATTTAAGCGTTTGTATACTTCTTCAGAATGCTTTACCGAGGTTGCGATAAACAACTTCCATAGTTTTTCACAATGCGCGTCGCCACCTTGTAGTTTTACTACGTAATCACGCGCTTTATCTGCAAAACCTTCTTCATCATCAAAACGCTTTTTAGCGTCGCGGTAGAAGGTTTCGAGATCAGCAAGTGCCACAGAATCTAAATCAACACCTTGGCTGATTTGATCTTCCAGATGCGCAATCAGCATACCAAATTGCGTGCCCCAATCGCCCATATGGTTTTGACGAATAACCGTATCGCCACGAAACTCCAGTGCGCGTACTACTGCATCGCCAATGATCGTTGAACGTAAATGCCCAACGTGCATTTCTTTAGCAAGATTAGGTGATGAGTAATCAACCACTACTTTTTGCGGTTGTGCATGCTCAGCAACAGCCAGCTTTGCATCTTGGTTTGCCGCTTTTAAGCTTTGCGCTAAAAACTCAGGTTTTAGGTGAATATTGATAAAACCAGGGCCGGCAATTTCTGTTTTGTCTGCGATATCACTTACATCTAAGTGATCAATAATTTGTTGTGCAAGCTCTCGCGGGTTGCTTTTCATTTTTTTAGCAGCGCCCATTGCACCATTAATTTGGTAGTCACCAAATTGTGGTCGGGTACTCTGTGTTACCGCAGGATTAGTATCTGCTGGTAAGCCAGCGCCAGTCATGGCTGCGATGGCTCTTTCAATTAGTAGGGTACGAATATTCATGTAATTTATTACCTTTACCAGCCCGCGTTGGCGAGCTTTAAATTAAAATTGGAGTCTAATTTTCACGCGTGTGGTTAAATGTCACTTCTGGATAGCGCTCAATTGATAAGTTAAGATTTACACGACTCGGCGCTATGTAAGTTAAATTATCGCCGCCATCAAGCGCTAAGTTGCTTTCGCACTTACGTTTAAAATCTTCAAACTTTTTAACGTCAGTCGAACTTACCCAACGTGCGGTATTTACATTTACGCTTTCGTATAAAGCATCTACGTTATATTCTGCTTTCAAACGCGCTACAACCACATCAAACTGCAATATACCAACCGCGCCTACAATTAAGTCGTTATTAATAAGCGGTCTAAATACTTGTACAGCACCTTCTTCAGAGAGCTGCACCAAGCCTTTTAATAATTGCTTTTGCTTAAGTGGATCACGCAGACGAATGCGGCGGAATAATTCCGGCGCAAAGTTTGGAATACCAGTAAATTTAAGCTTTTCACCTTGTGTGAAGGTATCACCTATCTGGATCGTACCGTGGTTATGTAAACCAATAATATCACCTGCAAAAGCATCACCTGCACGCTCACGATCACCCGCCATAAAGGTTACCGCATCAGAAATACTGACTTGTTTACCTATACGCACATGGTTCATTTTCATGCCTTGGCTGTATTTACCCGACACAATACGCATAAACGCAATACGGTCACGGTGCTTAGGGTCCATATTCGCTTGAATTTTAAATACGAAGCCAGTGAAGTTCTCTTCTGTTGCAACAACAGTACGGTCTTCTGTTTCACGCGGTAATGGCGTTGGTGCCCACTCAGTTAGGCCATCAAGCACATGATCAACACCAAAGTTACCAAGCGCAGTACCAAAGTACACTGGTGATAACTCACCCGCTAAAAATAGCTCTAAATCAAATTCGTGCGATGCACCAATAACAAGTTCTAACTCTTCACGCAGTTGCCCAGCAAGCTCATCGCCGATCGCTGCATCAAGCTCAGGATTATCAAGCCCTTTAATGCTGCGTACTTCTTGAATAGTATGACCTTGGCCGGTTTTGTATAACAAGGTCTCCCCGCGGTGAATATGATAAACACCTTTAAACTCTTTACCGCAGCCAATTGGCCATGTGATCGGTGCACAAGCTATATTTAGCTCTGTTTCAACTTCGTCTAACAACTCCATCGGATCACGAATATCGCGGTCACATTTATTCATAAATGTGACAATTGGCGTGGTACGTAAGCGCGTTACTTCCATTAATTTACGAGTACGATCTTCAACACCTTTAGCCGCATCGATCACCATCAAACATGAATCGACCGCAGTTAAGGTACGATAAGTATCTTCAGAGAAATCTTCATGTCCTGGGGTATCAAGTAAGTTTACTAGCGCTTTATTGTATGGGAATTGCATAACAGAGGTCGTGACCGAGATACCACGCTCTTTTTCCATTTCCATCCAGTCAGACTTGGCATGTTGATTAGAGCCACGGCCTTTAACGGTACCCGCTTTTTGAATAGCTTGTCCGAACAACAGTACTTTTTCGGTGATGGTAGTTTTACCAGCATCCGGATGCGAGATGATCGCGAACGTGCGTCGCGTATTGATTTCGTTTAATAAATTAGACATGTAAGCCGCTTTAAGTCATAACAAGGCGCAACCAAAAACAAACCTAAGCACAGGTCTTCGCTACGCACTGTAAATATAAAATAGAATTAGTCACATTATACCTTGTTTGTCTTAGCCAAAAAAGCAACGATTGCAAGTAATTAGCCGATAACTTGGTTTAAAATCAGCTCAACCCGTTTGCTGCAGCGAACGCACTAAACTTGTGTAATTTTACGCTAACGCATACTATTGATAGATTACATGGAGGATATTTTGTTTGGGTATGAGAACAAGTAAGTTAAGTATAAGATTATTATGGTATATCACGCCTTTGGTGATTTTACCGTTATTGTTTTTAGGTGGCTTTACTCTCACCAACGTTACCAGCTCCACACAAAAACAAGCCGAGCTCATTGTTAGCCGTTTTGTTGAACAGCAACAACAAAAAATGTTCAATTACATCGATTCATTTCACTCTACTACAAAGTTACTCTCGGCCTCCCCTGTACTAAGTGACTTTTTAGCAGATGACTTACGCGATAACGGCAATTACACCCGTCGCCTAGGCGCACTAATGGATGTATTTGCAAGCTATTCAGAAGCTTACCCCGATATTGTTAGCGTAAATTTAGTCTCTCCGGATGGTCAAAGCGACGCCTATTACTCCAGTAATTTAAATACCGCTCCAACCAGCTATCCATTTTTCTCACAAGTTTTACAAAGTAACTTACGCCAACAACAGTTTATGGTGCAAAAACAAGATGGCACTACCAGCTTATATTTTATTCAACGTATTTACAGTGCTGATTACTACCTTAAACGCCCGCAACAACTAGGGTTTATTGTGTTGCATGTTGAGCCATCGATTTTAAATACCAGCATTTTAGAAGCGCCCTATAACAATACCTTAAATTTATTACTGACCAGCAATGGCAAAATATTATTTAGCTCAGACTACAATAAGCGCGGTCAATATATTAGCGAATATGAGCTGCAACAAATTCACGACTTAGCCGATCTAGGTAAGCTCTCAACCATAGAGTTATCGAGTATTGATAAAGTTGAACGGATGATTTACGCCATCCAAATGAGCGGCGGTTATTATTATGTCTCGACCATCCCCAAAGCCTTACTGTATCAATCCGGCAAAGCGATCAGTTTGATCACCGCCTTGATTGTGATTATTTCAGTGATCACCCTGCCGATGCTGATTTTTATTGTGGTACGTAATTTACTACTTAACCCAATTGAGTTACTTGGGGCAGCCAGCCATCGAGTAGGAGACGGCGATTTGTCGGTATATTTGCCTGCCCATAATAATGATGAGGTGGGGGTATTATTTAATGATTTTAATCACATGGTGAACCAAATTCGTCATTATCAAGACGAACTTGAAGAATATAAACATCACTTAGAAGATAAAGTCGAAAGCCGTACCAAAGCACTTGAAACCATGAATAGTCAACTCGAGGTGGCCATTGCCCAAGCGGAACAAGCGAACCAATTAAAAAGCCGCTTTTTAGCCAATATGAGTCATGAGATACGTACACCACTAACCGCTATCATGGGCTTTACTGAGCAGCTATTACACAGCCAAAATACAACCGGCGACGCTTGGCACCTAAATACTATATTACGTAACTCTAAACACTTACTTGAACTCATCAATAATATTTTAGACTTGTCGAAAATCGAAGCCGAAAAATTAGCAGTTGAAAAAGAACCGCTAGATATTGTGCAGTTAGTTCATGATATTGATTCGATTATTCGTCCTTTATCACAAGAGAAAAAACTTAACTGCAATATCAATTTTCACTTACCATTACCGCGCATAATTAATAGTGATAGCACTCGTTTAAAGCAAATTCTCATTAATATTGCCAGCAATGCAGTGAAGTTTACCGAGCAAGGTTTAATTGAATTAGATATTACCTATAACAGTGATTTACAACTCATAGAATTTGCCATTAAAGATAGCGGTATTGGCATGTCAGAGCGAGAAGTTGAGCGGGTATTCAAGCCTTTTGAACAAGCTGATACAACAACAACACGACGCTTTGGCGGCACTGGCTTAGGCTTATGTATTTCTAAAAATTTAGCACAATTGCTCGGTGGTGATGTTTATGTAACAAGCACGCCAGGCCAAGGAAGCTGTTTCTGCGTGCAAATTGCCTGTAACTTACCTGCTGATAAACAACAAACAGTGCCAATGCTGACTGAGTTAAGCCAATTAACTCCCGCTAAGGACTTACAGCTTTCATTCGCAGAAAATAGCTTTGATGCCAATATATTAGTCGCCGAGGATAACCCTGACAACCAAGTACTAATCAAGTTATTACTGCAAACATGGGGGCTTGAGCCTGATATAGCCAACAATGGTGCAGAAGCTGTTGAAATGGCGCTGGTGAATGACTATCAATTAATCATTATGGACATGCAAATGCCGGTAATGGGCGGCTTAGAAGCCACACAAATGCTCCGCCATGCAGCCTACGATGGGCCGATCATTGCACTTACCGCGAATGTAATGAAAGATGACGTAAACACCTATTTGCAAGCCGGTTGCGACGAAGCACTGGCTAAGCCTATCGATAAAGATGCCTTAGAAAGTGTGCTTGTTAGCTATTTAAATATTGAAAAAGACAGCCAAAATAAATGGGATAGCTTGCTAAACAGCGATAAATTTCAACAGATCAACGACAACTATCGCTTAAAACTGCCAGGTTATTTAACCGACGTTACGCAGCTATACAATAATGGTGAGTGGGAGCAGCTCAGAGCACTGGCCCATAGTTTAAAAGGCAGTGCTGGTTGTTTTGGTTTTAGTAATATTCACCATGCGGCGGCCACACTTGAAGATAATTTACGTGGCCGTGATCACAACCGCCGTGATTATTTGGCACTGAGCTTAATTGAAGCGATAAAATATACCTTGCAACAAGAACAGTCATTAACCAAAAAGTAATGTCATTCCCATTAAGATAGCATCTTCATGGCCATTTTTTGATGGGTCACTACTTGGGTAGTAATTTTTACGTACCGACATTTCACTAAAGCCTGCCTGCTCATATAAGGCGATGGCACGAGTATTGGTTTCACGTACTTCTAAAAATAAGTTTTCAGCGTGATGCTTTTCGCCGTATTCAATAAACGCTGCAAGCAATTGTTTGGCAATCCCCTGCCCCTGAAAATCAGGTGCCACGCAGATATCCATTAAAGTAAAGTCAGGCCCTGCTTTTTCACCGATATAAAAACCAATAATTTGCTGCTCATTAAACGCAGCTAAATTAAAGTAACGCCCAGCGAGACATGATTGCATAGTGTTTACTGTCCACGGATGAGTGTGACACGCGTTCTCAACACGCATCAGCGCATCAATGGATAATTCAGTAACAGATTCAAAGGTTATCAAGGTGTGTGCTCATCAGCGCCCATAGCGCGCGTTTATTATCAGCATTAAGCTGCTGGGTTGGTAAGCTCAATTGACCATCATGCCATGCAAGCTTATCGCTTTGCACTACTTGGCTAATTTTTAATGGCGCAATAGCGCGATTTAAATCAGCCAATAGCGTTGTACTTAGCTCTATATTTACCTGCGGCGCTGCACTTGGTGCATCAGAACGTTGTTCAGCGACTGGCTGTAATCGGAAATGCTGATTTAGTTCGAGGTTTTCTATACCAAAAATAGCTGCGTATCGTGGATGCATAAAAACTCAGTAGATTTAAACACTGGAACAATATAAGAAGTAATCAAGGCTATGTAAAGAAGAAGTGGCAGGGGCGGAGAGACTCGAACTCCCAACCATCGGTTTTGGAGACCGCTGTTCTACCAATTGGAACTACGCCCCTGCAATGACGACGAATTATAGAGAAGTTTCGCTAAAGGTAAAGAAAAAAATCACTCTTTTAGTTTAACTGCTTTTTAAATAAACAAAACGGCGAATTAGCCAACTAATTCGCCGTTTTTATAATTACTTACCTAAACTAGGATAAGCCTTCATATATATCCATGCTCAGCATTTTTTACTTTTTGCTACTCGTCGACGCTTTAGTTCAGCTTTGGCCCAGACTGAGGATTCGGCCATATCACAACGAAGCCCATGCTTCTTTTCAGTAGTAAGCGCGGTTAAGTTCAATTCTATTCACTTTTTATACTCAACTTGTTGTCCACTTTTAAAGCGTATCAAAACATGAGCGACCAGCTACATATCAAGTCATAGTAAGTGGTGCAGACTCTTGTTGTTAAAACACATAACTCGCTTTTGCCCCAAAGTTATTTAACGCTCGTCGATATAAAAATATCCTTACTATTTTGTTCTTATTGTTTTTTAAACGAAACTTTGTTGTTTATGCATGTACATAAAACCTTTCAGGTTGCTTAATAGCATCGGCAGTACGATCAATGCGAAGGCAATGTTAGATAAAGGGACGGCTAACCAAACACCATCGATACCTAGGTATTTCGGCAAGATGAATAGGAAAGGAAACTGTATCAACATATTGCCGACGGAAACAAACAGGGCTTGTCCGCTTTTACCAACGGCGACGAAGTAGATGGACGCCATGAATAAGAAGCCATCTAAAAACAATGCCATTAAGTGTAAACGAATACCGTTTTTGCTTGCTTCAAGTAATGCATCATTGCCTGTGGTAAAGATGCTGATAAAGATTTCTGGAAAAATGTTAAACAGTATTACCAAAGCTATACCGGACCCAACGGTAACAGAAAAGCCAGTTTTACGGTTTCGCTAATGCGTTTGTATTGCTTGGCGCCTAAGTAGTAACTCACTGGTGGCTGCAAGCCGCTGACTAAGCCTTCAGCGAAGAAGTAATAACAGCTCGCTAAGTAGCCAACAATCGCGAATGCGGCTAACTGCGTGGTGTCTCCGTAGGCCATAAATTGCATGTTATGGAACGCCATGACGAAGCTGAAGTAGATAAACATCACTAAGTTTGACGACCCTAATTGCACGATACGAGTGGCGATGGTCTTATCAAGTTGTTTAACCGATAGCTTGGTTTTAGCTTTTGACGACGTAAAGTAACGTATATCGGTAAAAAGCACCCTCTCGCTAAAGAAGATGTGTTGACTCTTTCGCAACTACAACAATATCGTCAGTTCGTACTATGTAACCGCTCAGGAGAAAACCGCGAAAATGCCCTAAGCCCAGATCATTTTGATTTAGACAGTTATTATTTGATTTGTGAATTGGTAACGCAGAATCAAGGCTGGGCCATATTTTGACTTATAGAACAAAGTGTCAGAGCATTTTTTCAGTGATGTTCCGAACAAAAAAAGTCCGCAATTACGCGGACTTAATTAAGATTTAATGCCTGTTAGTGCCAGACGTTTCAGGCCTAAAAATTATTCCCACTCAATAGTCGCAGGTGGTTTTCCTGAAATATCGTAAACAACGCGTGAGATACCGTCGATTTCATTAATGATGCGGTTTGAAACCAGACCTAAGAACTCATACGGTAAATGTGACCAACGTGCAGTCATAAAGTCGATAGTTTCTACACAACGAAGTGAAACAACCCAATCGTACTTACGTGCATCACCCATAACCCCTACCGACTTAACCGGTAAGAATACCGTGAATGCTTGGCTTACTTTATGGTAAAGCTCTGCTTTGTGAAGCTCTTCAATGAAGATAGCGTCAGCACGGCGTAATAAGTCACAGTACTCTTTTTTGATTTCGCCAAGTACACGCACACCTAGACCAGGCCCAGGGAACGGGTGACGGTAAAGCATGTCATACGGTAAACCTAGCTCTAAACCAATTTTACGTACTTCATCTTTAAATAATTCACGCAGTGGCTCAACTAAGCCCATTTCCATGTCATCTGGTAAGCCGCCCACATTATGGTGAGACTTGATCACATGCGCTTTACCAGTTGCAGACGCTGCTGACTCGATAACATCTGGATAGATAGTACCTTGACCTAACCATTTTGCATTTTTAAGCTTTTTAGATTCGCTATCAAATACCTTAATAAATGTATGGCCAATCGCTTTACGCTTGTCTTCTGGGTCTGATTTACCAGCAAGATCCGCTAAGAATAATTCTTCGGCATCCACTTTGATAATGTTTAGGCCAAACTTATTGCCAAACATATCCATTACTTGCTGACCTTCGTTTAAACGCAGTAAACCGTTATCAACAAATACACAGGTTAAACGGTCGCCAATCGCGCGGTGAATAAGCATAGCCACCACTGATGAATCAACACCACCAGATAAACCTAAGATTACTTCGTCATCACCCACAGTATCTTTAATGCGCTCTATGGCGTCATCAATGATTTTTGCTGCAGTCCACAGTTTTTCACAACCACAAATATCAATCGCAAAGCGTTCTAGTAAACGTTGGCCTTGATGGGTGTGGGTTACTTCTGGGTGGAATTGTACGCCGTAAAAACGCTTTTCTTCGTTAGACATTGCCGCATGTGGGCAAGTAGATGTTTTAGCAGTAGTTTTGAAAGTATCTGGAATTTCCATTACTTTATCACCATGGCTCATCCACACGTCTAAAATGCCTTCACCGCCATCGGTAATGCTGTCTTCAATGGCATCAAATAATGCACAGTTACCGACTTTTTCAACTTGCGCGTAACCAAACTCTTTCTTATCAGAGCTATGAACGCTACCGCCAAGCTGAGTAGCCATTGTTTGCATGCCGTAACAAATACCAAGTACAGGTACGCCTGCATTGAATACATACTCAGGGGCACGCGGGCTGTTTTCTAAGGTTGTTGACTCAGGGCCACCAGATAGAATGATACCTTGTGGATTGAACTCACGGATCTGCTCTTCCGTTACGTCCCATGCCCACAGTTCACAGTAAACACCAATTTCTCGCACACGGCGGGCGATCAATTGCGTGTATTGCGAACCAAAGTCTAAAATAAGAATTCGTGAATCGTGAATGTCTTTGCTCATTGAGGGTCTCGTTAGTCAAGAACTAGCACTCAGGTTACCTGAATGACTATAATAAATAAGGGCTAGCGAAGCTAGCCCAGTAATTTTAATAGATTTGAAGCTATTAACCTAAGCGGTAGTTAGGTGCTTCTTTGGTGATTTGCACATCATGAACATGTGACTCACCCATACCTGCTGAAGTAACACGTACAAACTGAGGTTTAGTGTTTAATTCTTCAATCGTGGCACAACCGGTTAAACCCATTGCGCTGCGCAGGCCGCCAACTTGTTGGTGAATGATTGTCGCGATTGGACCTTTATAAGCCACACGACCTTCAATCCCTTCTGGCACAAGCTTGTCTGCTTGATTTGATTTTTGGAAATAGCGATCTGATGAACCTTCTTTTTGGTTCATCGCACCAAGCGAGCCCATACCACGGTATGACTTGTAGTAACGGCCTTGGTAAAGCTCGACTTCACCAGGCGCTTCTTCAGTACCCGCTAGCATTGAGCCAACCATCACACATGATGCACCAGCAACAAGTGCTTTTACAATATCACCTGAGAAACGAATACCACCATCAGCAATCACTGGAATGTCACGACCTTTTAGGCCATCAACAGCATCAGAGATAGCTGTGATTTGTGGTACACCACAACCAGTAACAATACGCGTAGTACAGATTGAACCTGGGCCAATTCCTACTTTAACTGCATCAACACCGGCGTCGGCAAGCGCAATCGCACCTTCAGCTGTTGCCACATTGCCAGCTACAATTTGTAGTTCAGGGTAAGTTTGACGAGTTTGTGCAACACGGTCGATAACACCTTGAGAATGACCATGTGAGGTATCAATTAGTAATACATCAACGCCCGCTTCGACTAATGCAGCAATACGCTCATCAGTACCTGGACCTACACCAACGGCAGCACCTACACGTAAACGACCTTGTTCATCTTTACATGCATGTGGTTTGTCTTGTGCTTTTTGATAATCTTTTACTGTGATCATGCCTTTTAATTTAAACGCATCATCAACAACAAGGATTTTTTCGATACGGTGTTCGTGCATTAATCCTAAGATTTCATCACGCGCTGCACCTTCTTTTACAGTGACTAACTTTTCTTTTTTAGTCATCACTGTTGAAACCGGTTGCTCAAGCTTGGTTTCGAAACGCATATCGCGGCTGGTAACAATACCAACAAGGCCGTTTTCAGCGTCCGTTACCGGAAAACCTGAAAAGCCTTTTTCTTCAGCAAGTACAATTGCATCTGCAATGGTTAAATCCGCTGTCACAGTAACAGGGAAAGAAACAATACCCGCTTCATACGTTTTAACTTTACGTACGTTTTTGGCTTGTTCTTCAATTGTCATGTTTTTGTGGATAAAACCTAAACCGCCCTCTTGCGCTAGCGCAATCGCTAAGCGTGCTTCGGTAACAGTATCCATAGATGCTGAAACTAGCGGCAAGTTAAGTTTGATACCACGCGTTAAGCGAGTTGAAATGTTTGCCGTGTGTGGCAAAACAGTAGAATGACCGGGTACTAAAAGTACGTCATCAAAGGTAAGAGCTTCTTTAGCAATTCTAAGCATTTTGGCAACTTCTCACATGTGGATCTTGTTTAAGGAATTGCGGCCAAATTTTATCAGCGTTGTGGGCACGAGTAAATAAGATTTCACAATTATTTATGATAAAATACCCCCATCATCGCTTTTTAGAGTCGCTTTATGGCCGTAACATCCCAGCAGCAAACGATTTATACCGTTTCTAGGTTAAATAGAGAAATAAGAACCGTACTCGAACAAGGATTCGCATCGTTAAATTTAACCGGCGAAATATCAAATTTCATTACACCAGCCTCTGGTCATTGGTATTTCACGCTCAAAGATGATCGCGCTCAAGTAAAAGCGGCGATGTGGCGAGGCAACAATCGAGGCCAACGCTATCGCCCTGAAAATGGCGCACAAGTGACAGTTCGAGCCCGAGTATCGCTGTATGAACCGCGTGGTGACTATCAGCTGATTGTTGAACACATGGAAGCTGCTGGCGAAGGGCAACTAAAGCAACAGTTTGATGAATTAAAAATGCGCTTAGCCGCCGAAGGTTTATTTAGCTCCGCCCATAAACAACCATTGCCTGGGGTTGTGCATCGTGTTGGTGTTATTACATCAGCCACAGGGGCGGCTATCAAAGATATTTTAACGGTACTTAAGCGTCGAGCGCCACAACTTGAAGTCGTGATCTACCCTGCTATGGTGCAAGGTAAAGACGCGCACCTACAATTAATTGATAAAATCAATATTGCTAATGCCCGCAATGAAGTTGATGTAATTATTTTAGGCCGCGGTGGTGGATCACTAGAAGATTTATGGTGCTTTAACCATGAGCTACTGGCACGCGCTATTTTTGCCAGTAACCTACCAATTATCAGTGCTGTCGGTCATGAAATTGATACCACCATTAGCGATTATGTTGCCGATGTGCGCGCCGCAACGCCAAGCGCGGCTGCAGAGCTTGTTAGCCCCAATAGCAGCGAACTTTATAATCAAATCCAACAACAATTAAATCGCTTAGCCAATGCGTTTAAACATCAGTTATCTGCAAAGCAAAGCGTTGCAACAGCACTTGAGCACCGTTTAACATTATGTCATCCGCGTAATCAGTTAAATCAACAAGCGCAACGTTTAGATGAATTGACAGTAGCATTACAGCAGGCGATACAAAATCGGCTCTATCAATATGAGCGCCGCTTAAATAATCTAACGCCGCGACTAATGCAGCGCTCACCAGATCGCAAAATTACTCAGGCAAGTCATCAATTACAGCAACTGCAAGGGCGTTTAACACAAACCATGCAGCAACAATTACACAGTGCCCAAAATACCCTCGCAATGCAGGCTAGCCGATTAGAATCTGTAAGTCCGCTCAATGTACTCGCTCGTGGTTATAGCATCACTAAAAATGAGCAAGGGCAAGTGATTAAGTCTATTAAGCAAGTAACTCAAGGTGATTTAATTGTAACCGAGCTTGCTGATGGCGTGATTCAAGCTCGTGTCAGCTGAGGCTCGTTATTCTGACTCAGTACTTAATAATAATGAAAAATCGCGATCGCTTGATTTTGAAGTACTGACTTTAAATTGCTGCCAAAAGTCTTGTTGTACCAACTTATCGTTGAGTTCGCGCCATTGGGTATGATCAAAATCATCTACATCCTTTGGCGCTGCAAGTTCAAATTTACATACCGAACTTTTACACTGCGCACTAACTAATTCAGGGGTGATGCCAAGATCAGCAATCTGTAAAAAGTCTTTCATAGCAGTCTCGGTACGATAAGCCCACTCTTCATTGCGACTTTGCTCAGTAAACTTGTCTAGCAAAGCTTGTTCAAAATCGGACGGTGCTTGTAATTGTTGTTCGTAAGCTTTTACTAATTTTTGCTGTTGCAGTAACTCACGCTTGAGCTGTTGCACTTGTTGCTCAAGCGTTTGTTCATCCGTTGTTTGCGCTGATGTATCTTGGGCAGACGAGGTAATATCAGTCACTTGTTGAGACTGGGATACTGTATCTAGCTCTGCAGCTACGGTACTGGCAGGCATTATTTTGACTTCTTGTTCAAGTACCTGTGTTTGTGTTGTAGTCACAGGAGCTGCTTCGTCAGAGCTCAACGCAAAATAACTCCACGTTAGAACAACACCTGTGATAAATGCTAACAACAGCGAAAATGGATCATTTTTACTCATACTTAATTCCTTTTAAGTTTTTTACTTAGAGCATTGCACTGGTGTGTGATTCGTTTTGCGGCTCATCAACCTCTAAAAAATTCTGATTCATACTTTTCGCTGGACAGGGGCAATTTGGTTTACCAACAATTTTAGCTGGTACGCCTACAACCGTGGTGTGTGGTGGTACGGCGCTCAGTACCACTGAGCCTGCGCCAATTCGGGCGCCCTCGCCGACCTCAATATTGCCGAGCACTTTAGCCCCAGCACCAATTAAAACACCGGCGCGAATTTTCGGATGACGATCGCCTTTTTCATTACCAGTACCACCTAGAGTAACTGATTGTAAAATAGAGACGTTATCTTCAATAACAGCTGTTTCACCAATCACTATACCAGTTGCATGGTCAAACATAATACCATGGCCGACTTTACAAGCAGGATGGATATCAACGCCAAATACTTCTGAGGTACGGCTTTGAATAAAGCGAGCGAGCTCTTTACGGTTTTGTAACCATAAGCAATGGGCGAGTCGATGTGCTTGAATTGCATGGAAACCTTTTAAATTTAATATCACAGTTAAATATGTATCGGCAGCGGGATCACGATCTTTAACGGCTTTTATATCATGGGCAACATGAGTAAGCATTCGATCACATTCAACAAAAGCCTGATCAAATAACTCCCGGATAGTAAATGCAGATACCACAGCATCAGATAACTTATTGGCAACGATAAAACTCAACGCAGACCCTAAACACTCATGATTTAAAATGCATGAATACACATGACTTGCTAATAGAGGTTCACGGGTAACGACTTCTTTTGCTTCGGTGCGGAGCTGTTGCCAAATTTCATGACGCATAGGACGGCCTTAGATTAATACGAAGATAAGCTTTTATGCAGTTTAACGGATTTCAAGTCAGATGTGTTAACGCTGCGGTTATTTGTTCTAGTTATTAGATATAACTAAATTTCAAAATCATTCTTTAATAATCTCATTATAGTTTTACATAATGAGTTACGACAGTAGATAAAATTAACGTGTAGCCATAAAAAATATAAAACTTTAAAATTCAATAACTAAACATCAATGACAGTTATACTGTCATATGACAAAATAACAACTGGCGTAAAGCTGACGGCGTAAAAAATAATAATAAACGCTAAATTAGCATCATCAACTTAATAAGGAATACGATGATGAACAATGACATACTCAATACAAAGAAACTTGGCTATAAATTTTACTTTCAAGATGGCGACGATCAAATAGCCTGCTTTGGCAGTTACTTCACCGGTAAGGAAGAAGTCTATATTAATGATGAGCTAGTTAGTGAAAAGCGAAGTATTAATGTCACAAGTAAACACCAATTTGAACTATCAGGTAATACTTTTAATGTTAAGTTTGAAATGCACAATATTTTAACTGGTAGGCTTGAGTGCTCACTGTTTAAAAATAAAAAGTTAGTTAAAAGCTTAGAGCAAACAACTTTATTTAGTAACCCTAAAAAATCAGCTCTTTTTATTGCTGGATGTTTTGTTGTTGGTTTTACTGTTGGGTATATTATTTCAACATTAGCTTTGGGGAAATAATCATGCAATTAAACCCCAAAACTATAAAAGCATTAAGGCAAAAGCTTGATTGGACTCAACAACAGCTTGCAGATGCCTGTGACGTAAGTTTACGAACTATTCAACGGGTAGAAAAAGAAGGTGCAGCGTCTAAAGAAACCACCATGGCCTTGTGTGCAGTGTTAGAAGTACGTCAAGGTGAGTTAATAAAACTTGAGGAAAATACAGTTTCAGTTGCTCAGACACACACTTTAAATACGCAAAGTATCACAACAATTTTAGCGCTGTCGTCCATTGCCAGCTTTGCGCTTGGCATGTTCACCGTGTTTTTAATTATGAAATAAGGAGATTTAAATTATGTCAAAGGAATCGCGAGGACACATCACCTTAGTGCTTATCGTCAGTGCAATTATACTTTTTGGATTAGGTGTAAAAATTGGCGCAATGTTATAAAAATGCCCCAAATTTGGGGCATCTAAATTAAGCTTCTTAGTTATTTAAATGCTCGTTATTCAAACACCTTATCTACAGCAAGTACTTCAATATTTTTCGCTGGTATTGCCAGTTTGTAATTAGCGATTACTTTATCCTCAGCAACTAATTCAGCTGGTTTCTCTGCATTATATACCATAGGGGATGTTTGCTCTGACGCTAGGCGCTTTTGCATATCTTTTCCGTCGCCGGTGATAAACACATACTGAATATCATCCGTTTGTAAGTTCTCTTTTATGACACGATTTACATCAGCTACTGTCAGTTTTTCAAGCTTGCTCGTTACATACTTTACGAAAGTATCGGTGTTGTAAAACTCACTATCTAGCGCATACCCTAATTGACGGTTTTGGCTTGCTACCATTTGCGGCACAAAGTTAATTAAGAAGTTACGCGTTGCGTCAAAGTCTTTTTCTGTCATGCCATTTTTGATTAGCTTATCAAGTTCAAATAAAGCGGTACGCGTTGCAAAATGAGCGTCATTGTTCGAGCGCAGCGGGCGAAGCCATACTTGAAATATTTGCTCAGAGCGGCCTAAGTTTGCATCAGGCTTAGTCTGGAACATACCTCGTGGGAAATACTCAATATATGCGTAATCGCCGTAGTTCATACCGCGGGTTTGACGAATGCGCTCATAAAGATATGAGTTTGAACTGCGGTGCTCGCCAAAGTATGAGCGAACTAACCACAGTGCCGTCCAGTCTTCACTACTACGAATGGTATCAATTGGGAAGCCAAACGATACCGCAGTCGATTGCGCTGATTTTTCTACAATTGTAGCGTGATGACCTTTTAGCGCTGGTGCATCAGGAATCGATAAACGACTTTGCTGACCTTTAGGCAAAGCACTTAAATCGCTAAACATGGTTGCTTTAAGTGATTCAGGTACTGCGCCAATTAAACCGACAGTCAGTTTAGCTTGAGTAAATTCTTTCGCATAAAACGCTTTCACGTCATCAAGTGTTAATGCTTCTAAATCAGATAGATCACCGTAGTTATAGCTCTCATATGGGTGACCTTGATACAGCTTATGATAAAGCACTTCTTTACCTAGCTCTTCGTCATTTGAGGCTTTTAGGCCAGATTTTATACCGTCGATGAGCTCTTTCTTAAGGCGTTTAAAGTCATCTTCTCTAAAGCCAGGATTTAGTAACTGCTCACTAACCAGTGCATACCATTGTGCAGCGTTATCTTTATGGACACGCCCTTGTAGCGAAATCATTTCTTTATCTATCTGATAACCAAAGCTACCTGCCAATGGATAAAGTGCCTGTTTAATGTCGTTGTAGCTCTTCGCCTGTGAACCACCTTGAGCAAGCATGGCCGCAGTGAGTGCAGCTACGCCTTTTTGACCTTTAGGATCAGCCGCAGCACCGGTATGGAATAACCAGTTAATATCAATCAATGGCGAACTATTGGTTTTATCTAGCACTTTAAAATGACGCTGTTGCACAGTTTGCTTGCTAGCAACGAGAGTGTTTAAGTCCACTTCTTGTTCAAAGCCAGCCACTTTATCCAGTGCAGACATAGTCACAGTAGTACGACCACTGTCTACAAAATACTTATTAGCAATGTCTTTAATATCTTGCGCGGTGATGCTATCTGCCGTTGCATATAACTGATTGACGACTTCTGGATCGCGCTCAAAATGCATATAACTGGCAAGGGTTGAACCTATAGCTTGTGATGAGTCTAGGCCGTTAATAAAGCTGTATTTAAGATTGGATTTTAAATCAGCTAGCTTTTGGCTATCAACCAACTCAGTGCGAGCTTTGGCGTAGGTGCTATTAATTGCATCACGAGCAACCGCTAAATCAGCCTCATTTTCAACTTTCACAAAAACATGTAATAAGCCGGGATCTTTGGTATCAGGGTTATAGCTAAACATTTGGCTAGCAATTTGTTTATCAACCACTAACTCTTGGTAAAGCTCTGAGTTGGTTGAAAAATAAAGCTGTGACAGTAAATCAAGCGCGGCTCTGTCTTTTTGTTTTGGCTGCCAGGCTGTGCCTTTATAAGATACTAATAACCAATGCCCTGGTAAGCCTTCGTTTTGCTCATGTATATATTTCGCCGCTTGCTGTTTTGGTTCGGTTGGAATATCAGCAACGAAATCGCCTTTTTGCCATTGGCCCCAGTGTTTTTTAACCATAGCCATAGTTTCAGCTGGATCAACATCGCCTACAATCACTAATGACACATATTCAGGTTTATAAAACTTAGCAAAAAACTCTTTACCGTATGCCATTTGATCCGGCATGGCTTCAATATCTTCAAAAAAGCCCATTGTGGTATGTTTATAAGTATGTTTTTCGAATGCTTCATTACGTACTGCAGAAAGTAACTTACGAACCGGGCTGGCATTATTTTTAAGGTATTCGCCTTTAACTGTTAATGCTTCGGTACGAAATTGCTCTTCTGAATAAGTCAGGTTTTGAAAAATATCCGCTTCAATTTCAAGTACTTTATCAAGATGTTGCTTTGAAAAGTTTAAGTGATAGTTAGTGTAATCATTGGTTGTATAAGCGCGATTATCAACCCCAGAATTTTTTAGAATATCAGAATACACATCTTGCGGATATTTTTCAGAGCCTTTAAACATCATGTGTTCAAAAAAGTGTGCAAAACCGGTTTTACCTGCTTCGACTTCATTACGAGAACCGACAGACACTGGAATTTGTAGTGATACCACATCAGGGTAATCAGTTTTCACCACCATAACGCGTAAACCATTATCAAGCTCTTCTAATAAATAATCTTGTGAGAACACCCGATCATTACTACTGCCAACCGTTGACTGTTCAATCTCAACCTCTTTGACCATGTTTGAGACGCTGGTATTTGCACAGCCGCCCAGTGCAAGCGTTACCGCAAGGCTCGTTGCTAATAATTTAAATTTCATTGCTATCCCTTGTTAGTTGAATAAATTTCTTGTTTTTAGTCATCCGATTATGCAACAAAGCAAGTCAATATAAGACCCCTGAGGTAATAAATTATGTAAACAGTTGTGTATCAGAGAACTCTTCATTCAGAGCAACATGAATAAAACTCACCTTCGTTGAAAAAGTTTCACTAAAAAAATCTATCTAGACGTCTAAATGGCTGCTATATTATTTGCCATAGACACTAACTTAGCTGGAATGAGGATTATGGCTTTATCACTACAAGAGAAAATTGAAGACACCAATCAGGGTGTGTACTTAATTGGTACCACCCCACCACGTATTGGTACTGATAAAGCGCAGCTTGAAATTATCGCCCAAAAGCTCTTAGCTCGTTTGCATGAAATTGAATACGATGGCGTGATTATTTATGACATTCAAGATGAAAGTAGTCGCACTGAGATGCCTCGCCCTTTTCCGTTCAAGCAAACAGTAGATCCTCGAGAATACAGTAACTTACTACGTAATTTATCGCATCAAGAAGTGATCACTTATAAAAGTGTTGCACAGCGCGGTGTGGCCGAATTTAAACAGTGGTTAAGCGAAACTAAAAACCAGTTTAATTTAAAAAACCTAGTATTAGTCGGTAGTCCATCATCTGACGGGGATATTAAATTAAGCCTGCCTGATGCTTATAAAGTCTTAAGCGAACAGCCTCAAGACTTCTTTTTAGGAGGCGTTACCATTGCCGAGCGCCACGCAAGTAAACGTAATGAACATGAACGCTTACTTGAAAAAACCACGCAAGGCTGTAAATTTTTTATCTCACAAGCTGTGTATAACGCGCAAGCAACCGTGGATTTGATCACCAGTTATGCGCGCAGCTGTAAAGCTCAAGGTATCGAACCTAAACGTATTATTCTAACCTTTACACCCTGCGGCAGTGAAAAAACCTTAGAGTTTATGCAATGGTTAGGAATTTCCGTACCTGATGCAACTAAATGGCGGATGCTTGATTCGCAAAACCCACTGAGTGAATCTGTACGTATTTGCCGTGAAAACTTAGATTTAATACTAAGAAGTTGCGCGCATTTAGACGTGCCACTGGGGTTAAATATTGAAAGTTTAACCAACCGTAAAGAAGAAATTGATGCATCTATTAATCTTTACCGCTTATTAAAAGCGACAATGGAGCTGAACCTAGCTGAGAAGCAAATAGCTTAGGTTCGGGCTTCGGGCTTCGGGCTTCGGGCAATAATGATAAGCGGCATAGAATAAGCCAGCTCAAGTAGTTAGCTTCGTTTCCTTCTCTTTGTGCAAAAAAACTTAGTGAATTATTCACAAAGAGGTTAAGAGACGCTGCGCTTAAGAGTAATACATATTCTAGGCCCGACTTGCCAGAGCATGTGATATCACCAGCACCAAAAGTAGACGCTTGAAAACGAAGTCCCTTGTCGCAGCTCAAAAACAAAAGGAATTAACATTGCGCTTCCTGTTAATCAAAAGCGCATGATGGGTGGTGTGGGGGCTGGAGGTTAGAGACCTCCGGCTACCCGATTAGGTTATTTCTTACCGTTTCCTACCATTTGCTTTTTTACTTTTTTGCTTCATAGCGCTTTTTAATACTCTTGTTTTTTCTACATCAAATTCTTTCATGGCTTTATAGCTGAACATCTCATTTAGAGGCATATCTAAATTAAAAGTTGACTTTTCCCTGTACTCTTCGAGTTCCAGATACTTAATGAACTCTTCCACACGCTCCAGCCTAACTTTAACACGGTCTAAACTTTCACCTCGATTAAATAAACTATATTCTTTTCTAGCTGCTTCTGTGAGGTAATTACAAGTCTTTTCCGTAAACAAACCTGTATCAGTACAAATCAAGTCTAAGTAGGTGAAATAGTGAGCGAGTTCATTGCTCATATAAAGGCCGTAGTTAGTTATTTTTATGCTATCAACATTATTTGAAAATTCATCAAGTCTATTATTTGATTCAACAAAACCATGCTTTAGGAGTGAGTCCACATTTTTTTCAAAGTCATCAATCATATTAAAAGTTTCAGAAAAATATGACTTCAATATCGCTATAGAGTGATATGAAGGTGATGAACTATCAGTTCCTTTAGATAGTTTCCTTAGAATACGTAATGCTGTGAAATGAGATGAATGCCTGTTAGAACGTAGTTGATAAATATTAGGAATATCACTCAGCTGTTCATCATAAAAGTACCTAGTTGGAATCATTACTGGTTTTAATACTTGATGAATTTGAAAATTCCATCGACCAACAGCGATCATCTCATCGACATTGGTATAGCCAGACAATAAGAAGCTCCTAAATAAGTCTAGGGATAACCTTGTATCACCATGAGCACAGGCACTTATAAAGTTAGTTAAAGGTGATGCTTGATTTTCAAATTCCTTAGAGAGTATTTTTAAATAAACCTGACAATCTTGAACAAATGCACTATCAACATCACCAATTATCATTTCTCTCCGATTCGAGTCGGCAAGTAATGAAATAGTATAAGAAAGCCTTTTCTTAAAAACTTCAGCTGGACTGGGCGAGCTGATATGAAAACCAGAGTTTTGGAAGGCATCCAAAACTCCATGTATTTTTGAGTCATAGAATCGTTCTTCTCTCATTGATATCAGAGACACACAAGCAAGTTCGTTTGATATTTCTTGCGCTGAAGTAAAACAAAAATCCTGAATATCTGTAGAGTATTGGTCTGTATTATCAACAACAACTATTGTACCTTTGCCTTGCTCTCCCCAGTAGTTGACTAACCTAGTAGCACAGTATAAATGGTCTTTTTTCCAATCTGAGATTAGCTGATTCAATTTTAAATTGAATATTTCAGAATTAACTTGCAAGCCACTTAAATCCTGCTTTAACGAGATTTGATAACGATCATCAAATAATTTTTCGATAACTATGTCGCGATCTGAGTTTAAAATATTATCCGTATCTAAAGTTTCAACAAGTTTTTTCCAAATATGAGCCCTTATAACCTCTTTATTCTCGGGGATTTTTAATAAGTCGACTATTGATATTACAGAGTGATCTTTTAACCACCTAGGTGGGGTATGATGCAACAATCGTTTAATAAAAGTCGACTTACCAGCACCTTTACCACCAAAAAGGACTAATACCTCACCTTTTCTACCTTTTTTAAGGTTTTTAGTTAAACGGCCACCTAGCTTTCCTCCTTTACCTGTATCGTCAAGTTGTGAAACACCATACTCTTTAAAGTACGGACTTAAAGAGTCTTGTATTAAGCTATGAATGCCATCAAACGTAGTTTTGTATTCACGTTGTGATACATAACATTTATCCATAAAATCAGTATCATCATCTGAAATTACCCCAAAATAATGATTGGCAATTGGTCTTAGAGTAGGAGCTAATCTATTTGCATTAATGGGATGAGCATAAGATAGAATCTTATCTTTTGGATAAAATATACTTCTATCTTTAGGTTGCGTACTTGACAACAAAGGTGAAAGCGATGAATTATAAAAAATAGCTGTGAAGGATAATGTGTTAATGGCTTTAGTATAATCATTGACAAAAAATGATAATGATCTCACCACAAATGCTTTCAGATCTTCCCAACGCTTCCCTTTTTCAAATGTTTTAAAAAATATCCACTCATGCCCATTCGTAATGCAACCATACTCACAGCCAGTATCAAAACAATATGTTCGTACTTGTTGCATAGCAGATTTTATATTTATATCACTCAATAATTTCTTTATTGAAATATAGCAATGAGTTTCATCTGTATTATGAGCTATAGGTAAGTCGAAAAATATCCCTTCTTTCTTAGCTTCAAGGAATAACTGATCTTCCCCATTTTCTTTTTTTAAAATGTAATCTGCAAATCCAGGGCTGATATATTCTTCTACTGCAACACGGTTTTTAGGCCAAGAAAGGAAATAGTGTAGAACAAAGTCAATAATCTTATGCCTAGTTTCAGCTTCATTCTTGTCTCTGCTATCTACATCAGTGATGAGCTTGTTCATTTCATCGAAATGGTCACCAAAACTAGTATTCATTTATTCTGTAATCCTTATATTTGATAAATGCAAAATCAAGAGATATGCAGTAATAGCCTAACAGCACTTTGTTAGGGCTGATTTGGCTCACACCAATTAAAACCCCGTGTCTACTTTAGTGAGGTCAGATCATTTTTCTGACAACTGATAGCTAAAAACTGAAAGCTTCTATTTACGCCGTCTGTTGGGTGCTCTTTGTCCTGTAATACGCTTTTTATCACGCTCTTTGCGCGACTTACTGGTATTTTTACGATTATCTTTTGGCTTTTTATTGGGATCCGGTTCATAGCCAGCTAACCACTGCGGCGTTAGACGAGTATCAAGCAACACTTCAATTTCTTCAAGTAACCACTGCTCGTCAAGGCTGACTAATGACATCGCTAAGCCTTGCTCGCCAGCGCGCCCTGTGCGGCCAATACGGTGGACATAATCTTCAGCTATATAAGGTAATTCAAAATTAATCACATACTTTAACGAGACTATGTCTAGACCTCGAGCTGCAACATCGGTTGCCACTAGCACACGAGTGGTACCTTCTTTAAAATCTTGCAGTGCTCTATCACGTGCACCTTGAGATTTATCACCATGAATTGACTGTGTTTTTAAGCCATCTTTACACATTTCTTTGGCGAGTTGATCGGCCATTTGCTTTGTGCGAGTAAAGATCAGTACTTGGCGCCAGTTTTTCATGCCAATCATGTGCGAGACAAGCTCACGTTTACGGTCTTCATCAACCGCGTAAATGATTTGCTCAACTTCTACAGCCGCAGAATTACGTTTATTGACTTCAACAAGTTTTGGATCTTTTAATAACTTTTTACTGAGCTCAAATACACTATCGTCAAAGGTCGCTGAAAATAGTAAGGTCTGACGATCACTGGGAACATGGCGCAATATACGTTTAATTTCGTCAATAAAGCCCATATCAAGCATGCGATCGGCTTCATCAAACACCAGTGAATCAACACTTGATAGCTTAATGCTGCCTTTGATTATATGATCAAGTAATCGCCCTGGCGTTGCCACTACAACTTGTGCATCTTTCATGGCTTTAATTTGCGGGCCAATACTGGCACCACCATAAGCGAGTGCACCTTTAATATCAGTACCTTGCGCGTATTTCTCAAAGCTAGCGAAGACTTGCTGAGCAAGCTCTCGAGTTGGTGTCAAAATAAGTACTCTAGCAGTACCCGGCTCATCTTTACTTGGTGTATTAAGTAATTTATGTAACAGAGGTAATACAAAAGCAGCTGTTTTACCTGTTCCTGTTTGTGCACTCCCCATAACATCATGACCAGCTAAAATCAGCGGAATAGTTTTTAGCTGTATCGCCGTAGGGGTATGATATTCATTTTGTTCAAGTGCATTAAGCAGTACAGGATCGAGTTTTAACTCAGAGAAAGTAGTCGCAGACATAAGTTTAGCTTTGTGTAACAAATAATGGCGCTATTGTACGCCCAAAGCGAATAACAAAAAAGGCGCTTTGCAGCGCCTTTCTAAGCTTGCTAAATGTTCAAGCTGGTTTGAGGGTTTCTTTTCGTTGGTTATAGAACGTAATTAGATCATCCACCGTATCTTGGCAATATTGTTGAATACCTGATACCAACATGTGCTTTTCACCACAGCCGACTTTTACGCCATTTTCTAACAAGTTAAAACGCAAAGTAATTTTGCCACGTTTACCCATATATTCAAAACTCGGCTCAGCAAACTCTAAAGTAGGCGCATGAATATCTAAAGTATCAAGGTTAATTAACATTGACTCATAGATAACCATAGGACGAGCTGGGTTGATCATCACATCTTGCTTGCCCATCAGTGGAATAATAACATGCGGGAAAGTTGTGCCAGAAAACTCAACGTAATTTTTTATTAGACTGTCGGTGAGTGTTTGACACTGACTGGTGTTACCTTCACGTTTTACCTTTAGCATGACTTTTTCGCCGCTGGTAATATCAAACTCATCGGCGCCCTCAGGGAAGGTGAGTTTAGTATTCTCATCAACCATGCCTGCGAAGGTAAATTCCATTTTTTCACTGATACCATAACGGCTCAATACCAATGAAAATAGTAAATCTCCAGGGACACAAAATTTCTTTGCATCTTTATCGTGTAGTGGGTTGTAATCATCGGCAACACATTTTGCGAAACGACAGCCTTGCTCACGCGATATAGAGATATGATCAGCATGTTGCTGATAAAAAGGACTTAACATAGTTGTTCACTGCTTAAACTGCTTATAACCTGCCTATTCTACCAGATAAAAATACAATAGAGGTCGAATCTGTTAAACTTTTGTTTCAAATACAAAAGAGCCGCGATATCGCGGCTTTTTTAATAATTTATTATAACTTATAAACCAGCACGTTCTTTAATAGCTGGTATTAATGCAGAACCGCCATGACCATTTGCTTCGGCCCATGCTATGTCAGCTCCATCTTCTAAAGAGCTTTTAGATAAGTTTTTCACAATGTATTCACCAGTATCAACTGCATTACTGGCAACCGCATGGCGTAGCAAGTTAAGACCATTACATTGTACTGCATCATAAATATTACGAATTTTCACACGTGAGCTTTTTAATTTATCACGTAGACGGTTTTTATCATCCGCAGCTATGTATTCACAGATTGAAACAGCTAACTGATCATCCGCTTTAACTGGCGCGCTAAAAGCAACAGAACCAGAAATAACAGCTGCAGCAATAACGAGTGTTGATAATTTAATCATTTTATACCCTTGTGTAATACTTTATAACTACCTTAGTTGTTTAATATTGTATCAACCTATAAGCTTAACCGCAATAATGTTACTTAACTTTATCCAATGTGACGAATTTATAACCATAAATGTTTTTATCGTCAGGTTGATTATACAGCTCTTCTACAACTTGCCAGTTTGCTGATTGTTCATAATCAGGGAACTGAGTATCCCCTACAACATCAAGGTCAATAAACGTTAAATAAAGTGTATCGGCACTTTTTAAAAATTGTTGATATATATTCCCGCCACCAATCACCATTACCTCATCAGACTCACACAGCAATGAAATTGCGGCTTCAGGAGATGTTACTACATCAACCCCAACTGCAGTATAGTCTGTATTTCGGCTAATAACGATGTTGCGTCGACCAGGTAAAGGGCGACCAATTGACTCAAATGTTTTACGTCCCATGATCACGGGCTTATTCATTGTAACCGCTTTAAAATGCTGTAAATCAGCAGGTAAATGCCATGGCATATCATTATCTTGGCCAATCACTCTATTTTTAGCCATAGCTGCAATCATTGAAATTTTCACATTAAAACCCAATACTTTTTTATTATAAAAAGAAAAAGGAGCACCAGCTCCTTTTAAAATATTTTACTTTAGTCTAACGCTCATAGACAACTTCAACGTCATAATCGTCATCATCCCAACTATCCCAGTCGTCGTCATCATTCTTCTTAGTGGCATCTTTATGATAAGTATCCCATTTGAATTCAACTTCTTCATCTTCAACTGGTACAAACTTTTCTTTTGGCATGCTATCAAGTAGCGTCATGATGTTATGAATTAATGGCTGAGTATTTAGCTTATTAATTGCAGAAATATGATAAATATTTTCAGTCTCGCCTAACTCTTCAGCGATTTGCTCACATAGCTCCTGAGCTTCATCTTCAGGCAATAAGTCTATTTTATTAAAGACTAACCAACGTGGTTTTTCAGCCAGCTTCGGGCTGTACTGATGCAACTCATTGATGATCGCAAATGCATTATCTACTGGGTTTGAACCATCGGCAGGCATAACATCGATAATATGCAGTAATACACGGCAACGCTCTAAATGTTTCAAGAAGCGAATACCCAAGCCAGCGCCATCAGAGGCACCTTCAATTAACCCTGGAATATCTGCAATAACAAATGATTTATTTGCTTCTGGACGTACCACACCTAAATTTGGAATCAGCGTAGTAAATGGGTAATCAGCTACTTTTGGTTTCGCTGCCGATACACTACGAATAAAAGTAGACTTACCTGCATTTGGCAAACCTAATAAACCAACATCAGCTAATAATAATAGCTCTAGTTTAAGGTTACGTACTTCACCCGGTGTGCCTAATGTTTTTTGACGAGGCGCTCGGTTAGTACTTGATTTAAAACGCGCATTCCCCAAGCCGTGGAAACCGCCTTTTGCAACCAAAATTCTTTGACCATGTTGAGTTAAATCACCAAGACCTTCTTGGGTATCAACATCCATGATCCGAGTACCTACAGGCACCATCACATATAAGTCATCAGCCTTTTTACCGGTACAGTTACGACTGCGGCCATTAGTACCACGTTCAGCTCTATGAAAACGCTCAAACTGATAATCGATTAGGGTATTTAAGTTTTCATCAGCTTGTAGATAAACACTACCACCATCTCCACCGTCACCGCCGTCTGGTCCACCATCTGGGACATATTTTTCACGACGGAAAGATACGATGCCGCTGCCACCGTCTCCAGCTTCTGCGCGAATTTCTACTTCATCTACAAACTTCATGATTACTCACTTTAGGGATTGGCTTGTTAATTTCACTATTATATACCTAAGCCAAGCTGATTGCAGGCTTGGCTTAGGTATATATTTATTTTCAAAACAAAAAACCCCGCAAAGGCGGGGTTTTTTAAGAACCGATTCTGATTACTCAGATACGATGCTTACGTATTTACGGTTTAAAGGACCTTTTTGTTCAAACTGAACTTTACCATCTGCTTTTGCGAAGATAGTGTGGTCTTTACCGATACCTACGTTTGTGCCAGCATGGAATTTAGTTCCACGTTGACGAACAATGATGCTACCCGCTAGAACTGATTCGCCACCAAAACGCTTAACACCAAGGCGTTTGCTTTCTGAATCGCGACCGTTACGAGTACTACCAGCTGCTTTTTTATGTGCCATTTCTAAGTACCTCTAATTAAGCGCTAATGCCAGTGATTTTAACTTCTGTGAACCATTGACGATGGCCCATTTGCTTACGAGAATGCTTACGGCGTCTAAATTTAACAACCTTAATCTTCTCACCGCGACCATGTGAAACAACCTCAGCTGTTATTTTACCACCGTTTACGAACGGTACACCGATCTCGATTTTCTCACCATCAGCAACTAAAAGTACTGAATCAAATTCAACTGCTGCACCAGTCTCAACGTCTAATTTCTCAAGACGAATTGTTTGACCTTCAGTCACACGGTGCTGTTTACCACCACTTTGGAAAACCGCGTACATAATTAACTCCGTCTGTGCGCCCTCAAATCGACGCAACTAAAATATTATTCAATAGGGCGCGAAGTTTACGCTAATGTGCAAAAACTAGCAAGCCTGTTTTATTAATTAAATGAATAAAAAATAGCTGCATTGAAGGCGATTCAATATTTTCACCTATTTTATATTAAATTGGCATTATGCCAAGCCTTTTTAGCGTTTCATGACAAATAAATTACACCACGAACAAACACGCACTAAGAATAAAAAACAACCATGTTGAATTAACGTAAATTTTCTCAAATAAAAAAGTTATCTTTCCAAATTAAGGCTAAATTAAGCTGCTTAACCGTGTTTTTTCAGCGAATCGTCACAAACTGTCGAGCAAAGCTGTTTTTTGTTGTACAATCAGCCCCGTATACCCATTAAAATTGGCTCGGAGATCAATGGATATAAAAGCTATCCAGGCGTTAATCGAAAACGATATGAATGACGTCAATCAACTAATTTACGCGCAAATGCGCTCTGATGTAGCATTAGTCAATCAACTAGGCTTATATATAGTAAACAGCGGCGGCAAGCGTGTTCGCCCTATGTTGGCTATTTTAGCGGCTAAAGCACTTGGCTATGAAGGCAAAGATCATGTTACTTTAGCAACTATTGTTGAATTTATTCACACAGCTACATTACTGCATGATGATGTCGTTGATGAATCAAATTTACGCAGAGGAACACCGACAGCAAATGCTGAGTTTGGTAATGCAGCCAGCGTACTTGTTGGTGACTTTATCTACACCCGCTCATTTCAGCTGATGGTTGGTATTGGTAAAATGCAAGTTATGCAAATACTCGCTGATGCAACCAACGTGATTGCGGAAGGTGAAGTGCTGCAATTAATGAACTGTAACGACCCTGATACCACCGAAGATAGCTACATGCAGGTAATTTATTCTAAAACAGCTAAATTATTTGAAGCTGCAACAGGCCTTGCTGCGATTATTACCGAAAAAGACGACTCTACGCTGCAAGCGCTTAATCTTTATGGTATGCATTTAGGAACCGCTTTTCAATTGGTGGATGACGTACTTGATTACAATGCTGATGCTGAGCAGTTAGGTAAAAACATCGGTGATGATCTGGCCGAAGGCAAACCTACCCTGCCACTACTTTATGCTATGCGCCACGGTAATGCTGAGCAAGTACAGTTGATCCGTGATGCCATTGAGCACAGTAATGGTATGGACCACTTAGAAGCTATTCTAAGTGCCCTCAATGAAACCAAAGCACTTGAGTTTACGATGAATAAAGCCAACGAAGAAGCTGATAAAGCGATTGCGTGTTTATCTGTATTAGATGAATCACCGTATAAAGAAGCACTCGTTAGCTTGGCTCGTATTGCCGTTGATCGTAATCACTAATAAACACCTAATGTATAAAAATCCTTCGAGCATAAAAAAGCCTGCAAATGCAGGCTTTTTTGTATCAATCGACTTAGCAATTAAGCGTTGATGAAATCAACACCTTCTTGGATGTCTTTTTTCAGCGTATCAAGCATGTCGTTTTTAGCTTGCTCTTCAAATGCGCTTAGTTCACCGTAAGAAAGAATTTCTTCTACGCCGTTTTTACCTAAACGTACTGGGTGTGCAAAGTATGCAGCATCGCCATTTTCAACAGCAACGTAAGCGTAATCTACAACGTCTTCACCTTGTAAGCCTTTAACTAAAGACATACAAAAACGTGCAGCAGCAGCGCCCATTGATAATGTTGCAGAACCACCGCCCGCTTTTGCATTTACTACTTCAGTACCTGCATTTTGGATACGTGGAGTAAGTGCAGCAACTTCTTCATCAGTGAAAGTAACGCCTTCAACTTGAGATAGTAACGGAAGGATTGTTGTGCCTGAGTGACCACCAATTACTGGTACTTTCACAGTTGCAACGTCAACACCTTTAAGCTCAGCTACAAATGCTTCTGAACGGATCACATCAAGAGTGGTAATACCGAAAACACGTTTCGCGTCGTAAGTACCTGCTTTTTTGAATACTTCCGCAACAATTGGCACAGTGCCATTTACTGGGTTAGTGATAATACCCACTAATGCTTTTGGACAGTTAGCAACAATACCTTCTGCTAATGTTTTGATAATACCAGCATTAACATTAAATAAATCAGCGCGGTCCATACCAGGCTTACGTGGCATACCAGCAGGGATAAGAACGATATCACAACCAGTTAACGCTTGATCTAGTGCATCAACACCAAAGCCTGCAACTTTAACGTCAGTTGGGATATGAGAAAGATCAACAGCAACACCAGGAACAACTGGAGCAACATCATAAAGTGATAATTCAGAACCAGCTGGTAAGCCTGTTTTTAATAATAAAGACAACGCTTGGCCGATACCGCCAGCAGCACCTAATACAGCAACTTTCATTGGAATTCTCCGTAATTTGAGGTAGGAAATATTTGTGGCTCTAAAGATAATGAAATTAACGACTAAAGACAAATTTATCCTGCTTATTTCACATATAATTTAGACCATAGTTGTAAACTTGCTGGTTTACAGCACTAAAATCCATCGCAAAAGCAAACAACTACTGCATAAGTATGCAACATTGTGTACAATTAGCGCATCACTTATGAATAAGAACCTATAATATGCAACCACAAGATAAACAAGAAGCATTAGTAAAGGCCTTTAAGGCACTTTTAAAAGAAGAAAACTTTGGTTCACAAGGTGAGATTGTTGACGCCCTAAAAGAGCAAGGCTTTGATAATATTAGTCAAAGTAAGGTGTCGCGGATGTTAAGCAAGTTTGGCGCGGTACGCACTCGTAATGCCAAACAAGAAATGGTCTATTGTTTGCCTGCTGAAATGGGCGTACCTACAGCGAAAAGCCCATTACGTCAGTTAGTGATTGATATAATGCATAACGAAATGATGATCATTATTCGAACCAGCCCAGGAGCTGCACAATTAATTGCTCGACTATTAGATTCATTAGGTAAAGCAGATGGCGTACTAGGTACCATTGCTGGTGACGATACTATTTTTATCGCTCCAGCTAAAGTATCTGAAATTGATGTAACTCTTGAACGTGTGCGTATTTTATTTGATACGGTATAAATCTACCGATTCAAACTTTTTACAGCTGCTTTAAAAAGTTAATTGATGGGGCAAAAAACGCAGAACCCATATCGGCTTGAGTAAAATCAAGCCAATGATCGTAGCAATCGGCATCACCTAATCGACTTCGTAATACTTGCTCAAATGCATTTCCCTGTGCTGCATAACTAATCGCTAATATACCCTGTTCGTAAACGTCACCATAAGGCATGTTTTGATTTAATTGCAGTGGTTGCCCTTGCTCATCTTTTAACTCAGTGCGTACAGCATGACTATTCTCAGTCGCAGGCATAATCAAGGTATTATCTAAGCGAGTGCGTCCCATTATTTGCTCTTGCTCACTCAGAGGTAAATTTTGCCACACACTTAAGTCATGCTTATAGCGCTGTATATGTACGTAACTGCCTTGATCTTCAAAATGGTTGGGTTTATTGATTAACGCTGTGATGCGCTTTTGGCGACCATGAGGAGTGTCACCACCGAGTATAAAACCATTAAAATCGCGACCATCTAAAAATCGAAAGTTTCGCACTTGCTCAACCAATTCAACATCGGGGGCAAATAACTTAAGAATTTGCAAAGCAAATAAATGGTTTACATCTTCCCTATCGGAACGAATTTGGACAAATAAATCAAAAGGCTGAGCCCCCATAATATGATCATTATGAGGAATATTAGGAAAGCTCTGTAATTCACTAGGCAGAAATTCAGGCAGAATGTGCGGCCAATACTGTGCCCCCACTGCAACTAGGCTGGAGAGCATCGATTCAGAAAACTGATCAGAAAACTCATCTTGGATAGCGCTAACGTATTTTAACTTTTTGCGTAATGACTCATCGTGGCCATCAAATACATTAAAAAACAAATGTAAACCGTGCAAGTTTGCCTCAGCACAAATTCCAGATTGCGCTTGCGCCATGGTATTTCCTTAACTCAAAATCTCATACACGGCGTTTTTAATGAAATTAAAAATACTAAAGCACTTAATCTGCGAAAAAGTTAACCGTGTGTGGTGTTATTTTTATTGTCACCTGTTCATTTGCTAAAAATGAGTGGCCCAACTGAGCAGCAACTTCAATTTCTTGTCCATCAACCATAACCTTATACACAAAATGCGAACCAACAAAACGACTGTTTAAAATAGTCACCGTATTTGCACTACAGCCTTGTGATTGAAAAGGTATTAACTCAAGATGGTGTGGGCGAACATAAAGTTTCCCAACTTGCTTAACATGACGATGCGTAACTAATGACTCAACACATCCGAAAGCAGTATGATATTCAGTTGCTGTTAATACTTCTGCATCTAAGTATATGCCCTGACCAAGAAATTCTGCAACTACCTTTGAGCTTGGAGCACTAAATAGCTGCTCAGACGTACCTTGTTGAGCAATTTTCCCACAGTGCATTACCGCTAATGTATCAGCAAACGCAAATGCCTCTTCTTTTGAATGAGTAACAAATACAGCTGATACTTGCTGGGTTTTAATAATACGACGAATATCTGCAATTAACTCAAACCGTACTTGCGTATCAATATTGGAAAACGGTTCATCTAATAACAATAAACTAGGTTTATAAGCCAGTGCCCTAGCAATTGCCACTCGCTGCTGCTGACCCCCAGATAACTGATGCGGGAAACGTTCTGCACAATTAATTAAATGCACTAACTCAAGCATTTCAGCAACGCGCTTTAACTTATCCGCTTTTGTCATCTTGGTTAAGCCAAAGGCAATATTATCAGCCACAGTTAAATGTGGAAATAGCGCATAATCTTGAAACATCATGCCAATATTTCGATACTCTGGCGCTAAAAAAGTATGCTCATCACTGACTAACTTACTATCAATAAATACTTTTCCTTGCTTTGCTTTAATCAGCCCAGCAATAGCTTTTAATGTGGTGGTTTTTCCACAGCCACTAGCACCGAGTAAACACACTATTTCATCTTGTGCGACAGTTAAATCTAAGTGCTCAATCACGGATGTGCCGTTGTATTGATACGATAAATTTTCTAATACTAAACTGCTCATTAACTGCGTTGCTCCATCGAGCGATTAATAAAGTATAAAGGAATTAACCCCACCAAAACAATTGCTAACGCTGAAATAGACGCCAGCTCTAACTGCTCATCACTGACATACTGAAACACATGAGTCGCTAAGGTTTCAAAATTAAATGGCCTTAATAACAATGCGGTAGGTAATTCTTTCATGCATTCAATGAATACCAACAATCCTGCGGTTAAAATACCACGACGTAATAACGGGATATGTACTTTGCGTAGAGTTTGGCCTTGGCTTTTCCCCATTGATTGACTCGCCATATCAAGCGATGGGCTTATCCGCATAAAACTAGCTTCAATTGCACCATGAGCTATAGCGTAAAAGCGCACCACATATGCAAATATAATTGCAAACAAAGTACCGCTCAATAATAGCCCCGGTGTAATACCTATTGGCTCTAACCAAGTATTTAATTTATCGTCTAACAAGGTCAATGGTAACAACACTGCAATAGCGAGTACTGTTCCAGGTAACGCATAACCTGTACTGGCTAATCGCCCAGGTACAAGTGGATATTGCTGCTTAGCAATGCGCTGATAAAATACCACTAACAGACTCAAAATAATGGTGATAATGCTCACGATGGCCGCGACTTTAAAGCTTTGCCATGCATAGAGAAAAAATACGCTATTCCATGCTTGTCCGAAATATGAAATGGCATAACCCATTAACACAGCGACAGGTAATATAAAGGCAAAAAATAACACTGCAATACAAAAGATAGTTGCCAGCCATGCACTTTTGCCCGTTAAGTTATATAGCGCATCACTGTTGACGCTTGGTTGGCGCTCAAATACAGCTTGATTACGACGACTAAAACGCTCCATCGTTAACGCTAAAAACAATATAAGTAACATAATACCTGAAATTTTAGCCGCAGCTGTTAACGAATAATACCCTAACCAAGTATCATAAACCGCTGTAGTTAAAGTACTTACCGCAAAATAATTAACGGTTGCAAAGTCAGCCATTGCTTCCATACTGATCAGCGTCAGTCCAGCCACAATCGCCCCTCGAGCAAGTGGTAAACTAACTTTGAAAAAGCTCTGCTTAGGTGATAATCCCATCAACTGACTCGCCTGCACCAATTTAAATGACTGTTCGCGTAATGCAGTTTTAAAAATCAAATACAAATAAGGATAAAGCACTAAGGCAATCATAATAATCGCACCAGATAAAGTACGAATATCAAAAAACCAATAATCATTAGGTGATTGCCAACCAAACCATTCGCGTAACCCTATTTGCACCGGACCGGCATAATCAAACAGATCAGTGTAAACGTAAGCAATAATATAGGTCGGCATCGCAAGGGGCAGCATAAGCGCCCACTCAAACTGTTTACGGCCGGGAAAATCACAATAAGCGGTTAACCAGCCAAGCGGAAGGGCAATAATACAACTGACAACGCCAACACCCAAAATAAGTAACAGTGTATTGCGGGTATAATCCCATAGCACGGTATCCCAGAGGTGGCTAAATACGTCAGAATCGCCTTGTAGTGATTCGAACAATAAAAAACACAATGGGGTTATCAACACTATGCCAATAACCCACGCGAATAACTGCCATCGCGACAGTGAAAATTTTAAACTCATTAAAGGTCGAACTTCACCTCATCAATTAGCTTAAGTGCTAAAGGACGATATTTGCTAATTTCATCAAGCGCTAAGCTATCTTCCTTAAAGCTACCCCATGATGCTACCAAGCTTGATAATTCAACGCCCAGTCTTACTGGATATTCCATATTGACCGAAGCGTACATATTTTGCGCCATATTGTCGGTCATAAACTCGATTAGTTTCAAGGCATTTTCAGGATTTTTAGCGTACTTGGTCATAACTACACCAGATACGTTAATATGTGAGCCTCTGTTATCTTGATTCGGAAAGTTAATATGTACGGCATCAGCCCATGGTTTTTGCTCGGGATCTTCCATCATCTTACCAAAGTAATAACTATTACCGATCGCTAAATCACATAAGCCTTCTTTTACTGCCTTTACTTGCCCGCGGTCATTACCTTGAGGTTTACGAACTAAATTTGCTTTCACACCTTCAAGCCATTTTTTAGTTTCTGCTTCACCATGGTGTGCAATCATTGAAGCGACCAAGCCTAAATTATATGGGTGCTTACCCGAACGGGTGCAAATTTTGCCTTTGTATTTAGGATCGGCTAATTCTTCATAGCTTAAATGCGCTAATGCACCTATGCGCTCTTTTGATGAATAAACGTTACGCACCCGCTTAGTTAATGCAACCCATTGTCCTTCAACATCACGAAACTTAGCCGGTACATTACTATTAACGGTTTCACTATTAATTGTTTGGGTTAAATCTAATTCATCTAGCTGCACTAAATCACTAAAATTAGAGGTTAAGACTAAATCAGCTTGGCTATGCTTTCCTTCACGCTTAACACGCTCTATTAATCCTTTTTTAGCAAACACCACATTTGTTTTAATGCCTGTTTGCTTAGTAAAATCATCTAATATTGGCTGAATTAAAAACGGTTGTCGAAAAGAGTAAATATTTACTGCTTCATCTGCAAACACAGGGGTTGTTAACACTAAGCCAACTAAAGCTGCTAATGTCTTTTTCATAAATCGCTTCCAACTAAATAATAACTATTATCATGTAATGATAACTTGCTCCTTGAAAAAGTGCACTTATTAAATCTTAATCAATGATGACCATGCCCATAATGGAAATCACTTGTGCGATATATCTCACGGTTATGACAGCTATTGAGTATAAAACATCATAAAAAAAGTCTAAAAACAAACTAACCACATGAAATATAATAACTATTATAAAATTTCAAAATAATGACTGTATTTTCGTTACTGTTTTTAGCCTATTTTGTTTGCAGATACTCTCTATACTTACTTCATCGGTTAAGCAGTGACGCTTAAATGAGTAAACGGACAAGGAATGATTACTCATAAACCTCGAATTAAAGGTTACGTTAGGAAAAAATGGATTCACGGACAGGCTCAGGATGAGTAGCACTAAGGATAGTAAATACACGGACAGCGTCAAGATGATGCGAAAAGGAATAACAACAGGGCTCGCAAGAGAGTTGTTAGACAGGATGTTATAAAAGCGGACAGATGGACAGGCCCTAAAGGGTATCACAATGGAACTGTTAACTAAGGGATAGCATCAGGACGATGCGTAAAGGACCGGTAATAGAGATTATCAAAAAGGATCAAAAGGAAGCACATAGGACAGAGGCACGGATAGCCTATATCACGCAGAACGAATAAGTAACAGTGTGATCACATGGATTAGTAAAGTTTAGGAGTTGATTAAGTTCAATTGCAGGATGCAGAAAATTAGAAGATTCCGCAAGCGCGACTAGCGATAGTTCGCGCTTTTCTTTTGCCCAAAAATACCCTTTGCTTAACGACTACTTGCCAATTAACTCGCTCATTAATACTCTCGCGTCTAATCTAATACGTTATTGATTGTGTATAAGCGATGACTTCTCTAAAATAGCGCGCTCATAAATCATTGAGGTCGGCCGTGTTAATTAACTACAATCCTCCATTAGATCCGTATTTAACCATTTTATTTCAAGATGATGATTTACTGATCGTCAACAAGCCCAGTGAACTTTTGACTGTGCCGGGAAAAGATCCTAAACACGCCGATTGTTTGATAGCTCGCGTTAACCGTGTTTTTCCTACGGCAAAAATAGTTCACCGCTTAGATATGGCAACCTCTGGAATTATTTGTTTAGCAATGCATAAAGCGGCTCATCGTCATTTAAGTATGCAGTTTCAAGAACGCCAAACTGCAAAGCGCTATATTGCACGAGTGTACGGTAAATTAGAGCCATTAACGGGATCAGTCAATTTGCCACTGATCTGTGATTGGCCAAACCGCCCTAAGCAAATGGTTGATCATGACAAGGGGAAGCCCTCTTTAACTCATTACACTGTACTGGAGCATGAGTTGCACGCCACTCGTGTGGAACTTACCCCTATTACCGGACGCTCACATCAATTACGTGTGCATATGTTGTCATTGGGGCACCCTATTTTAGGCGATAGGCTCTATGCTCACCCTGATGCCCTGGCTGCTGCCCCGCGCTTGCAATTGCACGCACAAATGCTACAGCTCACTCACCCGGGAACAGCACAAATTATGACTTTTGAAGCTGAGCCAGAGTTTTAATTACGAGCTTAAAATCACACTAAACTTTTTGCTGTACACGCCGATAACAACTTATTGATTCATCGTGGTGGTTTATATGGCTATCGGCAAACAGTTTAAAGTATGGCAATTAATTAGTTTGGTTTACGCGACTTTCTTGGCCATGCCAGCCCAAGCAGCCGACTTTATTGCACCCACACCATGGTCAACAATCAGCAGTAATGATTTATCACGCTTAATGCCGCAAGATGAACTAAAACCGCTACTTGCCGGTGATACTGAGTTTTTAAGTTTATATCGCCAACACATGAGTGCCCAGCAGCGCGGTGTGGTGTTGATTATCCCTGATTGGCAACACTTACCTACCAATAACAACGGGCTCAACTTTTTACGTACGCAACTTAACGATTTAGGCTATGCCACAATTGCTATGACGGTACCCGATATTGATTGGCAAGCAGCGCCATCTGCGGATGCAAGTGAAACAACTGAACCTGCAGCGGCTAAGCAAACTACAAGTTTAGACAATGGCGAACCATCAGCTGACACAGCTACTCCTGTTGTACATGTTGATGCTATCGCTCATATAAGCAATGCGATAATAGATAATTATAAACTCAACTTAATTGCACGCTTTAATGCGTTGTATCAAAGTGCATTGGATGAAGATGGAAAAATTGTTGTTATTGCACAAGGTGCCTCTGCTGGAGTATTGCTCGAACACTATGGCGAATATCCAAATACCAACATAGATGCATTTGTCAGCCTTAGCAGTTATTTACCAAACAGTAGACGTAACCAACAACTTAACGCGATTATATCGACTATTAGCCCGCCGTTATTGGATATTTACTACAACATAGATAACCCAGACTTACTGCTGAGTGTGGCGGATAGAAAACGCTGGGTTAAACGTCACAGTAAATATGATTACCGCCAACGTGAGCTGTTTGGTTTGCGCTCTGAGCCTGAGCAACATGAGCGCTTGACCAAAGAAGTAGACGGGTTTTTACGCCGCCTTTTTTAAATATTCGTAAGCGGCTTGAATATCTTGGCTTTTCTTGACTGCCAGTTCCATCATATGTTTAGGTAAACCTTGAGAAACTAATTTATCAGGATGGTGCTGCGCCATTAATTTACGGTACGCTACTTTTACTTCTCGTTCACTCGCCTCATTATTTAGCCCCAGCAAAGCCAGAGCTTGAGTACGGCTCATGCCACTATTTGGCGGTACATGATGCCCTGAGCCTTCACGATAACTACTGCTTTGCCCTTGTTGACGTTGTTGCTGCTGTTGATAGCGTTGTTGTTGCTGACGAAATGAAAATTCAGCTTGGTAACGTTTAAGTACAAATGCAAAGTGAGTTTTAGAGATCCCTAATAACTTACTTACCTCTTGGAGTAGCTCCTTTTCTTGCGCAGCTAACACCCCATCAGAAAACGCCATTTGGATTTGAATTTCTAAAAACAGTTGTAATAAATCATGGCGACGAGCAAAACGCTCTTTAAAATCGAAAACAGTTTCTTTTAATGAAAAATCAGCGTCTTTTCCCGCTTTAAATGCATCTTGTGCCTCTTTGCGATCATCACCAGTGAGTCCCATTTCATCCATAAATAAACTGGCAGCACGGATGTGGGTTTCGCTTACGCGGCCATTTGACTTAGCAATGTGCCCCATTACTCCAAAACAGCTGGTAAAAAATAACGCTTGGCGCTGATTAATATCATCATCGCCTTTAAATAAGCTTGAAAAGCCGCCGGCTTTATCAAAGTTCTGCTTTAAACTCTTGTCAAACATATGGCCCAGGTATAAGCCTATAAATAAGCCTATAATACGCCCAAACATAAAGCCAAAGCAGGCACCTAAAATTTTACCCCACATGAGGCGCTCCTATTATATGTGAATTACTTAATGAGTTGTTGCTCTATCAACAACTCATTCAATTGAGCTAATCGTTCTGGAGTTCCGATATCGTCCCAGTTACCTATGTACAGCTCCGTAGAGACAACATGCTCAGCCAATTTACTTTTTAATAATGGCCCTAAGCGATGAGTACCCGCTGTAATTCCTGCAAAAAATTGCTGATGAAAGCGACTAATACCAGAAAATGTATACTTGGGGCTATCTGCGCTTAGATGACGCAACGTAAAGTCACCATTTGGGTTGTGGGCTGGATTTTCAACCAACACAATATGTGCCTCGCCCGCATCTAAGTGAATATGCAGTAATGAACTAACATCATAGTCGGTAAATATATCGCCATTAATAACAATAAATTGCTCACCAAGCAAAGGTAAGGCTTGAATAATACCACCTGCAGTTTCTAATCCCTGCTCAGGCTCTTGGCTATACTCAATATGTACACCAAGCCGGCTACCATCGCCAAAGTAAGCACGGATCTTATCTCCTTGCCAAGCAAGGTTAATAATAAAATCAGTGATCCCTGCTGTTTTTAGTCGCTCAATATGATGCTCGATTAATGGTTTTCCTTGCACCTTTAACATAGGTTTAGGTAATTCTGCGGTAAGTGGCATCATTCGCTGACCGCGACCCGCGGCTAAAATCATCGCTTTCATTATTTAGTTGGCACTTTATTAAGTGCGACTAAGGTAGCAGGAATAATCTTACTGCTGATCCATTTACCCAGCTCCACCAACGATGAATGATCTTGCGCCACATCACTAATGTAGCGCAGTGTCGGTAATACATTATCCATATAACCGAGTTTACCATCGCGTAAATTTAACCGGCAAAAAATACCCGCCGCTTTTAAATGGCGTTGAATACCGGTTAAATCAAACCATTGTTTAAAGGTTGCAAAGCTGATGTTACTGAGCAAGCCCTGTTGCTCAAACTCAGCAAATGCATGCTCAAGTAAGTATTCAAGTTCATCGTGAGGAAGTTTAAAATAACAATCACGCAGTAACGATACCAGGTCATAGCATACCGGGCCTTGCACGGCATCTTGATAGTCAATAATTGCCCATTGCTGTTCACTGTGCATAATATTACGGCTATGAAAATCACGGTGTACGGTGACGCTAGGTTGCGCGAGTATATTTTCAATTAATAACTCACAGCTCGTTTGCCATAAAGTACGTTCTGCAGCAGTAACTTCTAGCTCTAAAAATCCCTCTACCAACCATTCTAAAAAAATACTTAGTTCTAATTCTAAAAATGCCCGATCAAAATCTTTCATGTGCTCAACAGGCGGCATTTTTGCCCATTGTGCACTAAGTTTTATAAGGTGTTTATAGTGATTAATACGTTCTTTACCATCTAGCATATCAGCAAGATGTGTGTTGCCTAAATCGCTTAATAAGAAGAACCCTTGCTTTTCATCAGCATGTAATATTTTTGGTAGTTTGAAACCATGCTCAGAAAAAACTTTGTTGAGTTCTATATAAGGAGTGTTATCGAGCTTAGCTGGATCTGAGTCCATAACTATATAGCTATCTTGACCGCGATTTAGACGGAAATAACGACGAAAGCTGGCGTCTCCGGTGATCGCAGCTAGCTGGTATACTTCATCTTCGAAGTGCGGATTTAAAAACTGCTGTAAACTTTTATAACGATTCATTTTACAAGATATCTATTTTTCACTAAGTCAATTACTGTATTTGCCATTGTTTTCCTTTATTATGTCATTCTTACATCCAACGACAGCATATTAAGGTTAATAAATGAGCAAAACCTGGGGCATGATGATGCTAAGTGTGATCAGCGCACCATCGTTCGCCGAAACTGAACTGACACACAACTTTTGTGGCAATTCAATGCAAACCAGAGCTTGGCAACCGCTTGCTGGCCTTGACTTAGGCATGATCGATATCCGTTCAGATGATATTGAACTGCTTGGCACCCAAAGCGCAGAATTTACCGGTAATGTTGATATTAACACCCTTACTATGAGTTTGTCCGCACAAAGTGCGCTAATTGACAAACAGCGTGGGTTACTTAATGCAACTGGCCCTATTACTTACCGTGACACTATCAGTGAAGTAAATAGCTCAGGTCTTAATGCTGATTTAAATAGTTCTGAAATCAGCCTACTTGGTGCCGATTATAAGCTGACGGATCAACAAGCACACGGCGGAGCGGAAAAGCTCACTATTAATAAGTCTGGCTTAGATCTGCTGAACGCAAGCTTTACTACCTGTCCAAGCGATACGCCCGTGTGGGCAATTCAAGCTGAACAAATTTTATTATCCAGTGATGAAGGCTGGGGCGAAACCCATGATATGGTATTGCGTATTATGGATACGCCTGTACTTTATTTACCCTATTTCACTTTCCCAATTGATAATCGCAGAAAGTCGGGCTTATTAACACCCAATATTTCCAGTTCAGATCGCTACGGCGTAGAAACAGTTACTCCATATTATTGGAATATTGCACCAAACTTTGATGCCACGATTACACCACGCTATATGTCTAAAAAAGGCTTGCAGCTGCAAACCGAATTTCGTTATTTGAGTGATAGCAATGAAGGTCTCGTAGCACTTGAATACCTTGACAAAGACGACTCCGAACCAGAACTCAAAGAGCGCTTTCTATTTCACTGGCAACAACAAAGTTATTTTGCCGAAAATTGGCGTGCTAATGTTGATATAACCAACGTCAGCGATGATAACTATCTCACTGATTTGGGTTCTAATTACGCAACACGTACTGACACCCAACTGTACCGTACTGGCTCGTTATCACACTTAGGTGATACTTGGCGTACAGATATAAAAGTACAAAACTTTGAAGTGCTCGGTGATCATGTTGAATCGTATGCGGCGTGGCCACAAATTAGCTTTTCGCAAACAGCACCATTTAGTTTTCAGGATATTGAACTTACCCTAGACGGTGAACTGAGCCACTTTACAAATGACACTCAAGTTATTGAAAAGGCAACTCGTTTACACATCGAACCAAAAGCAAGCTACGGCTACCAAGAGCATGCATGGTCGTTTTTATCTGAATTTAGCGTATTGCACACTAACTATAAGCAAGAAGGTGATTTGGCAAATACTGATTATGCTAAATCAGTATCGCGTACTTTGCCTAAAGTGCGTTTATACAGCCAATTAAACTTTGAGCGTGAAACCACTATCTTCGCTGATGATGGTATTCAAACCTTAGAGCCACAACTGCAGTATTTGTATACACCGAATAAAGATCAATCCAATATAGGTTTATACGATACAACAAAATTACAAGATGATTTTTTTGGTTTATTCCGTGATAGTCGTTTTTCAAGTGTGGATCGTATAGCCGCAGCAAATCAATTTACATTAGGTGCAACCACGCGTTTATTTAATAATAAAAGTGAAGAGTTGTTTAATTTTAGTGCTGGTCAAATATTTTATTTAAGTGACTCAGCCAAGCCAACATCGCAAGGGTTAAACTCAGATACCAACTATAATGCCTTGTTTGCCGCACAAACCATGTTACATTGGCACCGCCGCTGGTATTTATCAGGCGGAATTCAATATGACACCGATGGTAAACAGATTATCCAGTCAAATGTGACCTTAGATTATAAAGGTGACGATAATCAACTCGTTCAATTGAACCATCGCTATGCAAATGATGTCTCAGGCAATACAATCGAACAAGTTGGCTTTTTTACTAGCATTCCGCTCAGTGATCAATGGCAGTTTGTAAGTAGCTATCACCGTGATTTAGAAAACGGTCGTAGTGTCGAGGTGTTCAGCGGATTGCAATATGAATCATGCTGTTGGGCCTTTCAAGTTACCGCCCGTCGCCAAATCGCAACTGATTTAAATCAAGCGATAGGCCAAGAACAAGCCACTTTTGATTCAAGTATTGGATTTAATATTGTCTTAAAAGGGTTAGGTAGTAAAAGCCGTTATGATGCACAAAAATTATTACAACAAGGTATTTTTGGCTATCGTAGACCGTATTTTCTTAATAACTAGTATCACCGTACTATTAGCAAGAGTATTAGAAAAAGTATGAATTTAAAAAAATTATTAGCATCAGCATTTTTGACGCTTGGTTTATGCCAAAGCGCTTTCGCAGCCCCTGTTGAAATAGATAAGGTGGTTGGTATTGTAAACCAAGGGGTTATTTTACAAAGTGAAGTAAACACTATTGTTAACCGCGTAAAAACCCAAGCCAAAGAGCAAGGACAAGAATTACCTTCGGATGATACGCTACGTATTCAAGCAATGGAGCGTTTAGTAAATCAAGCGTTGATGATGCAATTAGCTGAGCGTATGGGGTTAGAAATCTCTGATAGCCAACTGGACCAAACTTTGGTTGGTATGGCGAAAGAGCAAGGCGGAACAATCGCAGACCTACGCCGTACTATTGAATCATCAGGCGAGAGTTTCCAATCTTATCGTGAAGAAATTCGTAAAGAGATCACAACTCAACAAGTAATGCGCGCAAACGTAGACCGTCGTATTTATATTAGCCCACAAGAAGTTGATAATCTCTTAAAAATAATGGAAAGCCAAGGTCAAAATACGGAAGAGTATGACATTGGCCATATCCTCGTTGATATTCCAAATAATGCCACTGCGGATGAAATTGCTAGCGCAAAAACTCGCGCAGATAAAGTTATTGAGTTTTTACAAGACGGGAAAGAATTTAAACGTATCGCCATTTCATCATCAAGTGGTTCAAAAGCACTTGAAGGTGGTCAATTAGGCTGGATGAGCATTAATGAAATGCCATCACTCTTTGCTGAAGCAGTTAAGGGCACCAAAAAAGATGCCATTATAGGCCCGCTTCGTTCAGGCGCTGGTTTTCATATTATTAAAGTTCAAGACATTCGTGGTCGCCAGGTTGTTGAAACAACCGAAGTGCGCTCTCGCCATATCTTAATCAAGCCGTCAATCATCTTAAGCGAAGAAAAAGCCCGCAATATGCTTAATGGCTTTGCTAAAGATTTACGTGCTGGGACTGCTGACTTTGGTGAACTTGCTAAAGAGTATTCAGAAGATCCAGGCTCTGCACTTAAAGGTGGAGAGTACGATTGGACAGATCCTACGACCTATGCGCCACAGTTTAGAGATGCCCTACTATCACTTGATAAAAATGAGATCAGTGACCCGTTTAGAACCACATTTGGTTGGCATATAGTGCAGCTATTAGACAAACGTATAGCTGATAAAACCGAACTAGCTAAACGTAACCGTGCTCACGGCATGCTCTTTAATCGTAAATTTAAAGAAGAAAGCTTTAACTGGCAGCAAGAAATGCGTGAGCAAGCCCATGTTGAAATTTTCCCAATTGATGAATAACCAATGATCCTACGTATTGCAATTACTCCCGGCGAACCTGCCGGGATCGGCCCAGATTTACTGTTGCAACTTGCACAGCATGATTGGCCTGCGCAGCTGGTTGTGATTGCTGATAAGCAATTATTACAACAGCGAGCCAAACAGCTTGGTTTAACAATCAATTTAATTCCATTTGATGAAAATGCACCAGCTGTAATCGCCCCTGCAGGGAGTGTCTATCTGCACCAAGTTGATTTAGGTGCCGACGTTGAGATGGGTGTGTTAAATGATGCCAACGGTCAATACGTACTCGATACCTTGCGTATCGCGTGCGAAAAGAATATGAATGGTACGTTTGCAGCCGTTGTAACTGGTCCTGTTAATAAAGGTATTATCAATAAAGCTGGCATTTCATTTAGTGGCCATACCGAATACTTTGCCCAGCAATCAAACACCCCTGATGTGGTGATGTTATTAGCTACTGAAGGCTTAAGAGTTGCACTAGTGACCACGCACATCCCACTGGCTTATGTATCACGTGCTATTACAAGTGAGCGTTTAAGTAAAGTTGCAGGTATTTTAAACCATGATTTACAAACTAAATTTGGTATCGAAAAACCACGTATTTTAGTCTGTGGGCTTAACCCTCATGCGGGTGAAGATGGCCATTTAGGGCGTGAAGAGATTGACACCATCACCCCAACCATTGAACAGCTAAATAGTGAAGGTATGAATTTAATCGGGCCATTGCCTGCTGACACCTTGTTCCAAGACAAATATCTATCACAAGCTGATGCAGTGCTTGCAATGTATCACGATCAAGGTTTACCTGTGCTAAAATACAAAGGTTTTGGCAAATCAGTTAATATCACCCTTGGTTTGCCGTTTATACGCACCTCAGTTGATCACGGTACGGCGCTCGATTTAGCAGGTACTGGTGATGCTGATGTAGGTAGTTTTGAATTAGCGATCCGCGAAGCAATTAAGCTCGCCCATGAAAAAGCACAAAATCAATGACAGATAAAGTACATTTAGGACACCGCGCCCGCAAACGTTTTGGGCAAAACTTTTTATGTGATGAGATGATCATCGATAAAATCGTCACCGCGATTGATCCTAAACCTGAAGATAATTTAGTTGAAATCGGTCCTGGTCTAGGTGCTATCACTGAACCGGTAAGTGAGCTAAGTGGCCACTTAACGGTTGTTGAACTAGATAAAGATTTAGCCCAGCGCTTAACTGAGCACCCATTTTTAGGGCCTAAGCTTACTGTGCATCAAGGTGATGCGATGAAATTTGATTTTTCAAGTTTGATCAAAGCTGACCGCAACAAACTAAAAGTGTTTGGTAATTTACCATACAATATTTCAACACCATTGCTGTTCCATTTATTTGAGTTTGCCGACAACATTGAGCATATGCACTTTATGCTACAAAAAGAAGTGGTGAAACGCATGGTAGCAGGACCTGGTAGTAAAACATTTGGTCGCTTGAGCGTAATGACACAGTATTACTGTAATGCAATGCCTGTCATCGAAGTACCACCAGAGTGTTTTAAACCAGCACCGAAAGTTGATTCTGCCGTTATTCGTTTAATACCGAAAAAGCCAGAGCAACGTACAGCAAAAAGTACTAAAATTCTTAACACTGTGTGTTTAGAGGCCTTTAATCAGCGCCGCAAAACACTGCGCAACAGCTTAGCTAATTTACTCACCGCAGATGAATTAACTAGCATTGGTATAGATATCACGTTGCGTGCTGAAAGCCTTTCGTTACAACAATTTATTGATATAGCTAATTGGATTTATGACAACAAGCAGTAATTTGGGCTCACCCATCAAAGTATCGGTAGAAACATTTTATGTTGAGGGTCAATCACAACCTGAACTTGATAAATATGTATTTGCTTATTCCGTTACCATTAAAAATCACAGTCTATGCAGCGCAAAGTTAATTAGCCGCTATTGGTTGATCACTGATGCAAATGGTAAAGAAATCGAAGTACAAGGTGAAGGCGTCGTCGGTGAAAAACCAACTATTGGTCCTGGTGAAAGCTATAAATATACCAGTGGTGCAGTGCTAGATACTCCCGTAGGAACGATGCAAGGTTATTACACCTTGAAGAATGAGTTCGGTACAGAGTTTGATGCACCTATTAATGTTTTTCGTTTATCACTGCCTAATATTTTACATTAAATAACCTGAAATCGGGTTAAGATATTTATTAACGCATTGATTTAATGATATAACTAGCCTTTAAGCTGTCCTGTCGGAGATTTTCAGAGATAACAAGGCGAATTTACGCGTCAATAGCTGGCCTATTGCAAGTAGATTCAACGCAGTTAGCGTTGAAAATAGCCACAGGAGATAGATTTATTCTCCCGAATTTAGGTTAAATAATGGCAAATTATGCGATAGGTGATCTACAAGGTTGTTATAAAGAATTTCAAGCTTTGTTGCTGCAAGTTGACTTCAACCCAAGTAAAGACCACCTTTATTTAGTGGGCGACATTGTCGCCCGCGGCCCCGACTCTCTTGCCTGCCTAGATTATTTATATACACATCAAGATAGTATCACCGTTACCTTAGGTAATCATGACTTACATCTGATTGCCAATTATATGTTAGATAAACCCGCTAATCCAAAAGACAAGCTCACCGCCCTGCTTGGTTCAGCAAAACTACCTGCTTATATAGCCATGCTAAAGCAGCAACCATTGGCTCTATGGCTTGAAACAGAACAGGTATTTATTAGCCACGCCGGCCTCAACCCCGCATGGTCCATTGAGCAGGCTCTGCAACATGCTCAATTTGCTGAATCCTGCTATCAAGGTGAGAATGCGCGCGATTTTTTCAAACATATGTATGAGCAGCACCCAGGCCTTTGGAGTGAGCAACTCAATGAGTTTGAGCGATTTCGTTATATTGTTAACTACTTTACCAGAATGCGATTTTTAACCCTTGATGAACAATTAGAGTTAAGCTATAAAGGTAGTATTACTAACGCTACTGCAATGATGCCTTGGTTTGAGCACCCAAAATTTACAACTTTTAAACAGCATATTGTATTTGGACATTGGGCTGCTCTTGAGGGCGTAACTAATCATGCAAATATCCATGCTTTGGATACAGGCTGTGTATGGGGTGGGAAGCTGAGCTTGATGGAGTTAAAAAATAAGCAATACTTTAGCGCTAATTCTACTGATTTCATCTAATTTAACTGAAAAATTAATCATCTTCTGTTAGATTTATAGTAACGAATGTTAAAAGTAATTGAATTTAATTACTTAACTTATCCGCAATAAAGCCGATAAAGTCTAATTGCTACTCTCTTTATGGAATTTTTATATGAACTTAACTGTCAGCCAACGTATTTGGGGTGGTTTTATTTGTATCACCTTATTACTTCTTTTAATTGGGGGTAATTCACTGTTCAGAATCGCAAATATTAATAATTCAGCACAGCAAGTAAATCAATTATCATTGCCGGCATTAGAACAAAGCTCAGAACTACAGGTTGAGTTTATCCTGATGAGTAAAGCCGCCCAAGCTAGTTTTTATACCTCTTCAGCAGCAGAGCTTGCGCCAATTGAAAAGTTGGTGTTCGAACAAAAACAACGCTTTGATAAAGCTTATTCACAGTTAAAACTCGTTGTACGTGACAACGATCAACTAAATCAAAATAGTCAAAACGTTGAGCGAACTTACAAAAGCTTTATTAAATTAGTAGAAGATTTATTAAAAGATAAAAAAACCCAATTAGAACTCAATAAATCATTACGAGCACAATTAGAAACGATAGAGCTTGCAGCGGAAGATGCTAATTCTGTGGTTTTGGATATTATCGATATTGATGGTTTAGAAAGCAGTGATAGCAGAGCCTATCAAGCGGCTAATAAATTAGAAAATAACTTTTTGTCTTTAGTCACCAACAGCACTGACATGCTGACAGTTAAAACCCAAAATACCTTAGATATCGTCAAAAATGAGCAGCTTTATTATTTAGAGGAGATTGAGCGTAGCTTAAAGCTACTAAAACCGGTTGTTGAAGCAGCAGAGCCTGGTTTATATAACGATCTAAACAATTACTTCGTCTCTCTTCGCGATAACATTCTCGGCAACAATAGTATTTCAGCTAACAAAAAGCGTTTAATTGATGTAATCGCAATGACTGAAAAGGAACTTACAGAGGCAGAGCAAGCTACGGCAACTGCAATAAAACAACTTAATGAATTAGTTTCTCAAGCTAGTAATGTTGCTTTTGAATTGCAAAAAGAAGTTAGGACCGACGTAGATTCAGCTAATTTATGGACCTGGGTTGGTATGATCAGCGCAACTTTGTTAGCCATAATCGTAGCTTATATAACGGTTAACCGCATTATTAAACCGCTTGCAGAAGTAAACCGCATTCTTGATATTGTTGCTAGTGGCGACATGACACAACGTCTAGACGATACAGCTAAAGATGAATTTGGTGAACTATCGCGTAGCTGTAATACACTTATAGCCAGCTTACGCAGCTTGATCCAAGGTATTATATCTCGTTCCACACAACTTGCTGCGGCCTCAGAAGAAACGTCTGCTATCACCGGTGAATCAAGTCAAGCAATTCGTAATCAACAAGCACAGGTAGAACAAGCTGCAACAGCGACAACGGAAATGAGCAGTACCTCACAAACAGTAAGCAATAGCGCACAACAGGCACTTAAAGAAATCAAAAATGCCGATAAAGAAGCTGAGCGTGTTAAGGGTATTTCTAGCCAGAATAAATCGACCATTGAGCAGCTAGCTCGTGAAGTTGAATCAGCCTCACTAGTCATTAATAAGCTTCATCAAGATAGCGCCTCAATTGGTAGTATTCTTGATGTTATTCGTGGTATCGCGGATCAAACTAACTTACTAGCACTTAATGCAGCTATTGAAGCAGCACGTGCTGGTGAACAAGGTCGTGGTTTTGCCGTTGTTGCTGATGAGGTTCGTTCATTGGCTAGTAAAACACAAGCCTCGACTCAAGAAATTCAAGCCATGATCGAATCATTGCAAACAGGCGCGGAAGCAGCCGTAACTGCAATGTCTAAAGGCAAGCAACAAGCTGATTCTTGTGTTGAACAATCAGACCTAGCCAACGCAGCACTGGATTCAATCACCTCAGCGGTTGCTTTAGCACATGATGTGAGTGAAGAAATATCGACAGCAGCACAAGAGCAACAACAAGTCTCACAAGAGATTAGCGAGCGCCTTGAGTCTATCGTAGCCATTGCTGAACAAACCGCTGAAGGAGCTAATCAGACTAATATATCAAGCTCTGAGGTCGCTAAACTTGCCGAAGAGTTACGCTTGTCTGTAGATGAGTTCAAAGTCTAGGGCAAAGCAAATTAAAACAACAAAGCCGTGTTGATTTAAAACACGGCTTTTTTTTCGAAAAATAAACCACCGATACCCCACTTTTCACTGCTGAGCTAACAAATTGCGTGAGAACAGCCAACTGTTATAATTTCATCGTCCACACACTAGCTTTGCTTGTTGGCAATACTCCATTATTTTTCCACAAAAAAGCCGAACTCCACGTTAATAAAGTTCGGCTTTTAATGATCATCAAGCTTAGCTAGATTACTTTACCTATGCAGCAGGATACTCGCGATACGCACGCTCAATATTCTTCGCTTGCTTTTTAGAGATACCTAAATGCGCAAGTGCTACACGTAAACGTGCGCGCGATAGATCTGAGCCTAATATTTCCATTGCATCAAGTACTGATGTTGAAGACGTTTTGCCAGTAATAGCGACAAATATCGGCTCTAAAAAGTCTTTAATCTTCAGCTCATGGAAAGTAGACACCGCTTTAGCTATAGCAAATATTGCTGATTTCTCCCAGCTTCGTAAGCCCTCAAGCTCCCAGATAAAGAACTGTAAAGCTTGGCGAATTACATCTTCATCGGCTTTACCAGCGGTCAGTAACGCAGGGTCGTAAGTTGGAATACCACCGACAAAATGACCGGCTAAATCAACCATATCTGATAGGGTATTAATGCGGGCTTTCGCCTCTGGTAATACTTTAGCAAGCATTGCCCCATTAAACTTCCAATCTACAAAGCGCTGAATTAGCTCTTCGTTGCTGAAGTTTTCGCGGATCCACATGCCGTTTAACCAGCTTAGTTTATCAACGTCAAATACTGGGCCACCGAGAGATACACGCTTCATATCAAAATGTTCAATCATTTCAGCAAGCGTGAACTTTTCACGCTCATCCGGCATTGACCAGCCCATGCGTCCAAGGTAGTTAAGTACCGCTTCAGGTAAGTACCCCATTTCTTTATAGTAATTAATAGAAGTTGGATTTTTACGCTTAGATAGCTTTGACTTATCTGGATTACGTAATAGTGGTAAGTGACCAAGCACCGGCGCTTGCCAACCAAAATCTTCATATAATTTTAGCAGCTTAGGCGCAGAGTTGATCCACTCCTCACCACGGAAAATATGGCTAATTTCCATATGGTGGTCATCAACCACGTTAGCTAAAAAGTAAGTTGGGAAACCATCGGCTTTAAGTAACACTTGCATATCAACGTTTTCCCACGGGATCTCAATTTCACCACGTAAGTAATCGTTAAATTTAAAGGTACCTTCGCTTGGAATATTCATACGTATAACGTAAGGCTTACCGGCAGCTAAGTTGGCTTTAATTTCGTCATCCGTAAGGTTTAAACCACGACCATCGTATTTAGGACGCAGGCCTTCAGCCATTTGCTCTTCACGCATTTGGTCCAGCTCTTCGCTGGTTGCAAAACAATAAAATGCTTTGCCATCATCAACTAACTGATGTGCATATTTTTTATATAAATCGCTACGCTCTGATTGACGATAAGGACCAAACTCACCACCGACATCAGGACCATGATCCCATTCAAGCCCTAACCAACGAAGACTATCCATAATCGCTTGCTCTGATTCTGGTGTGCTACGTACTTGGTCTGTGTCTTCAATACGAAGTACAAATTCGCCACCTTGCTGCTTAGCAAAACAGTAATTAAATAAGGCGATATAAGCGGTACCAAGATGCGGGTCACCAGTTGGTGACGGCGCAACACGTGTACGAATTGTCATGGTTATGTTCTCTTTCAATGGACAATAAAATATGCGCTAAATGCTAACACAGCAAATGCGCTTGAAAAATGAATATTAAGCTGCAGCTTTATTTAAGTAAGCAATGATATCGTTTGATTCATATAACCAAGTGACTTGGTTATCTTTTTCGATACGTAGACACGGTACTTTTATTTTTCCGCCTTGTTCGAGCAATTCTTGACGATACTGTTCATTACTTTTCGCGTCGCGCGTTTCAACTTTTAACCCTTCGCGTTTAATTGCACGGCGCACTTTTACGCAGAATGGGCAAGCTTTGAATTGATATAGTTTAAATTGTGCAGTGAGTTGATCAAGCTGAGCTTGCTCTCCCGCAGGACGTTTTTTACTACGTGGTGTAAAAACAAAATCAAAAAATAAGATCAAACTACCTAATAACCAACGAACTAATTTCATCAACTGGGCCCTGTTTACAACAATTTAAGGGCACAGATTTTAGCACAAAATATAAAGCTAAAATAGCATCAAAGAACGCGAATCCATCTCCTAAAAGGTAAAGCAATCCACGTTATTTTAAAAATATAAAGCAAAACTCAATACCGCAGTGAAAAGGCCGGCATCAAAGAATAAAAGCTTGAGTCTTGCTGTATTATTAAACTATTCATTTATATCCTCAAGGGATGACTTTAATGTTTTACAATGTAGTAGCTTGATAATCTAAAACAACACCAAATCATCTCGATGGATCACTTCACTACCGCAATCAAAAGCTAGCAACTTTGTAATTTCACTTGAATGACAACCTTTAATAGTATCGGTTTCAGCTTTACTAAAACGTACTAACCCACGGGCCACTAATTGTTGATCACTGGTGACTAAATCAATCAAATCGCCACGTTCAAACTGCCCGCGCACACCGCGTACGCCTTTGGCTAATAAACTAGCGCCTTGTTGCTGTAAAGCATTTACTGCGCCATCATCAATCACTATTTGGCCACTACTTTTAGGTCCAGCTAACAGCCATTTTTTACGGCCATCTCTTGGCGCTGTTAGCTTTACAAAGCGTGTTCCTGGTAACTGTTCGCTCATACAATTAAGGATCACATTTTTACCAGCACCTTTGGCTATAATCACTTCCACCCCGGCTCGACGAGCGATATCAGCGGCTTGCAATTTCGTTGCCATACCACCCGTGCCTAGACTAGTTCCACTGCCACCAGCAAGCTGGCGTAACTCATCATCAATATGTGCCACTTCGTCAATTAATTGCGCATTAACATCAGTACGTGGATCACTGGTAAATAAACCTTCTTGGTCGGTTAGTAATAATAATTTGTCGGCATTAGCTAATATAGCGACCAGTGCTGAGAGGTTGTCGTTATCACCTACTTTAATTTCAGCAGTTGCGACCGCATCATTTTCATTAATGATTGGCACCACGTCATAACTTAATAATGCAGTTAAAGTATCGCGGGCATTGAGGTAGCGTTCTCGGTCATCAACGTCAGCGCGAGTCAGTAGCATTTGCCCTACATTGACGCCATATAAAGCAAATAAGCTTTGCCAAATGTGGATAAGCTGACCTTGACCAATCGCGGCAAGCATCTGTTTATCAATCAAAGAACGACCGCAGGGTTTTAATAGTTGCTCTCGGCCAGCAGCCACCGCGCCACTTGATACCAGCACAACTTGATGACCTTGCTTTTTTAATTCACAACATTGGCGAACTAATTCAACCATGTGTGCTTTGTCGAGTTTATCGGTTCCACCAGTGAGTACACTCGTTCCCAGCTTAACCACTATTACCTGTGCCCTTTGCATGCTTTTTACTACACAAAAATATTGAAGGATTTATTTATACCAGTTATCGATTTTTGAACAAGTTAAAAATATTCAATCACGGTGCTGACGTGCTAGGATCGTGTTTTAATTCACTTTAAAGCGACCTTCATGCCAGCCAGTTTATGTTTAATAATCGCCACCTTTTTATGGGGCAGTTCTTTTATCGCGCTGAAATACGCGATCGCCATTTATGACCCTGCACTGGTGATTTTTTTACGCATGTTAACCACCTTAGTCATGGCATTGTGCTTATGGCGTTACGTTATTCGCTTTAAATATCATCAAGGTGACTGGAAATATCTGGTGGGGATGTCGCTGGCTGAGCCCTGTTTGTATTTTTTATTTGAAGGCCATGCGATGGAATATACTTCAGCTTCTCAAGCGGGAGTTATTGTATCGTGCTTACCGATTATCGTAGCACTTTTAGCGTTTTTTATGCTCAAAGAGTACATTAGTAAGGCCATTGTTATTGGTTTCACTTTTTGTATTGGCGGCAGTATCTTATTAACTTTAATGTCGCCAAGCTCAGAGCAGGCTCCCAATCCATTGCTGGGTAACTTTTTGGAGTTAATGGCAATGGTCTGCGCTGCATTTTATACTATTTCAGTTAAACATTTAGTTGCTCGCTACTCACCATTAACCTTAATTGCACTGCAAGGTTTTAGCGGTAGTCTGTTCTTTGCGCCATTTTTACTGTTTATTGATTTACCCAGTGAAAATCAACACGACCTTGGCGCATTATTAAGTATTTTATATTTAGGCTCTTGCGTCACCTTAGGCGGCTATGGTTTGTATAATTACGCAATTAGTAAGGTGTCGGTGCTCACTGCCGCAGCCTATTCAAATTTAATACCGATTTTCACCCTAATATTATCAGCAATTATCTTGGGAGAAGTGCTTTCTCTTAGCCAATGGCTCAGCATTGGCGTGGTATTTGTAGGTGTAATGATAAGTCAGCGTCATCAAGAATTGGTAGTAGACATAGATAATACCGATGCAGGTGATGGCAATTTATCGGCAGAGACTAATAATCGTAATTCAGTCCCGGAGGCTAAAGAGTCAAACGGATAACAGGTTAATAAATACAAGCCTTTATGCGCTAAAAAATCGTACTGGGACTGATGAATAACCGCAATCCCACGCACTCGATAGCGATCAATTTGGCCATTTTGCGTTTGTAAGCTAAATTGCTCACCTACATTCACTTTTTGTAAGAAAGCAAAGTGAGTGTCATTATGTCCAGCAATTAACACGCCTGCTTGCTCAGAGCCTAGCTCTGCACTAGCTAAAAAGTGACTCGGGGCAAACGCTAAGTTACGGCCACTGGCTCCTGCTAATATTGTTAAGGTTTGCTTTTGGCTTGGCCAATTCAGTTGTGCAGTTACATAACTATCAGCATAGAACCAGGGTTTAACTTGTTGCTCTGGCGTTGTCAGTGCCACTTGCCAAGCCTGCTCTATAAGGTGTTGTGCCAGCCACGCTTTAGCTTGCATATAACTACCATGACCAAGCAACGCCAAGCCAACAATCAACAATATAGCGCCAATCACTGCTTTCATTTTTTCAGTCTCAACACTGCAAATCCAGCCAACAGCATGCAACCGAGTAAAATATGTAGTCTGCTTTGCCCATCAGTTTGTGGCAAACTCATTGCTAGACCCTGAGGTCGTTGATTAGCCACTTGCACATTCTGCTCAGCAACAGTGCTCGATGGTGTCTGTTCAATCGCTACAAAGGCGGTAAACGGACTAAGTAATTGATGTTCAAGCGCTAGACTCTCAACCTGTGCTTTAACCTGCTCTTGCTCGTTATAAAGTAATAATGATTTAATTTTTTGCCGTGCCCACAACCTTGCAATTCCATGGGCCGGTCGCCCTTGTTGTGTATTTAACTTTATCGACAACGGCCCTTGCGCCGTTTGCCCCGCTAAAGTAACGCCGGCATTATTATCAAGCTTTATAGCAACCATCACCGGCTCTGAAAAATACAGGTCGGGTAACGGCGATGGCCAATATTCAAGAGCTTGATTTGCCAAATCACTGCTAAGCGCAAGTTGAGTAATTGCAGGATGAGCTAACTTATCAAATAGTTGCTGCATTTTTGGTTGCACGTCACTACTGCTGCCAATATAAGTAAACGTTCCGCGTCCAACATCTGCAGCTCGACGCATAAAGTAACTATTAGGCGCACTACCGATACCAATCGTAAACAAACGACTATCACCTAGTTGCGCACTAATATGTTTAAACAATGCATCTTCATTACTGACACTGCCATCGGTTAAAAATACCACTTGACGCACATACCCTAGATGCTCACGAGCATCTAGTACACCATCTAATGCCCCTTTAATATCAGTGCCGCCATCAGCTTGTAAATTATATACAAAGCGCTCAGCACGGCGTAAATTAAAATCATTAGCCGGCACAGGTTTATCGCTCATAGGCATAATTTGATCGTCAAAGCCGACAATATTAAAGCTGTCGTTACTATCAAGTAACGATAACGCATAATGAAGTGCACTTTTGGCTTGCTCCATTGACTGTCCGTGCATAGAGCCGGAAGTGTCGACTACAAAAATTATTTCTCTTGCTAGACGCTGAGTCTGCGTAAAATGATCATCCGGCGGCAGCAACATTAATAATCCATAACGTTCACCATTACTGAGCTGCTCAGTAAAAAATGCGGCTTGCGCTTGCTCTTTTTGCAGCGGTTTAAACTCCAGTAAAAAATCACGCTTCACGGCACGTTGTTCATTTAAAGTAACTTGATACTGACCAAATGCCAGATTTTCGGTATTAATACGATGATATTTAGACTGAATATCCACCAGCTCTAGGCCAACATCAATATTAACCGTTAGCTTAAACTCGCCTTGAACCGCGCCTGCATTTTTAGTGGCCATGTAAATCGGTGCTATCCAACCGGTGGCAGCAATACTCGCTGATGATAACTCATTACTCTGCGAGTCAATCATATCCTCTGCTGTTTCATTTAATACCCCATTAATCGGATGGTAACGCGGCGTTATCGTGGTTGGAAATCGTAGTGCAAATGTACCACTGCGATAATCAATCACTTCTTGATATTGCAGCTCTATTTGCACTTCTTCGCCGGGGCCGATGTTTGCCACATTAGTGACAAACATGTTTGCACGCTGCTGGCGCACTAAAGCGGCTTGTTTACCCGCTTGTTGCGCCTGTTGAAAGCGCAGCTCGGCTTGTGCTTTTTTATCAATTTCACCTTTGATCACTCGCTCACCAATGTGCATAGTCATAGCATGCACCGCACTTTCCTCTGGCAGCGGAAAGACATAGCGTGCATTAACAGCAAACGGGTTTTCATTGCGATAATGTTGAGTTACCAAGACATGGTTTATCAATCCGGTGACTGTCATGGTGGCATCACTTTTTAAGATAACGCCAGGCGCTGCCTTTGCACCATTGCTGTCGAACATAGTTAGTTCTGGCGATGTGCTGGCGTTACTCGCACAGCTAACAAACGCGATGAAGGTAAAAAGGCTTCCCCGTAACCATAAATGGCTACGGGTCAGCACTTTGCTTGGTTTACTCAACATAAAAATCACTCCCTTGGCGGCTACTTGGCAAAATGGCGATTAGTTACTCGCGGTTTGGTTATACGGCTGCGTGCTTGGACGAGTTGTTAACGTTACACGGCGGTCAAACATGTTTTCTTCATAATTATCGCTATCTGCCACAGTTTGTTGCTCACCAAATGCGGTAGTCGTTAAGCGGGTATGGCTAATACCTTGCTTTATTAAGTAGCTTTGTACATTTGCGACTCGCTGTTTTGAAAGCGCTAAGTTAGCGAGCTCATCACCACGTTGATCGGCAAAGCCATTTAAATCCAGCTGCAAGTCTGGCTGGCTTTGAAGTAAATTCACTAGTTGATCAAGTTGGCTGGCAAAGTGCGGGGCAATCTCACTTGAACCGGTTTTAAATTGAATGGTCATTGCCATTAGGTTGTGCATTTTGGCTAATGCAAGGCGTTCGTTATTACTCTCAAGCTTATCGAGCTGCTCACTCATTTGCGTATTTTGAGCAAGTACATGCTGGTAATCATCGGTTTTATCTTGCAGCACAACTAAAGCTCGTTGTTGCTCGGCAATTTTATCTTCTGCCACTTCTTGCTCGCCAATCAAGCCTCCGGCAAATGCACCAACAAAGGCACCAATTGGGCCGCCAACAATACCGCCAACAATTGCCCCCGTACTTAAACCTATCACCGTTTCTTTATGAGTTTCTTTTGCTTTAACTGCAACTGTGTCAGCGTGGGCTAAGTTAGGTGCTGCAAAAATAGTAGCGACAGTGCAGGCGATAATCATTTTTTTCATGGTGTAATCCTTTTTTGCTTAATTACTTAATAGTTGGCAACTCATGGGTTGGTAGCTGCCCGATTTGGTATAACGCCATTAAAGCAAGCTCAAGTGGCAACAAAGGGGAGCAAAAAAGGCAAACTGCTGAGCAATTGTGGCAAAAAAAAGGCAATTGCTTTTTCGCCAGTGCGAAAGCAAAAAAATTAGGTATAGTGCAACTAGAATATAAGAAGGTGCTGTAAATGAAGAAGATTGCAATTATTGAAGACGAACCCGCGATCCGCGAAAATTACATGGAAATGCTCAGCGCGCAGGGTTATCTGGTCAGCGGCTATAGCAACCGTCAAAGTGCAGAGCATGCTTTTAATGACGCACTACCAGACTTAGCGATTGTCGATATTGGTTTAGGTCATGAAATTGATGGCGGTTTCTTACTATGCCAAACTCTGCGTTCGCTTTCTAAAACCTTGCCGATTATTTTTTTAACCGCCCGCGACAGCGAAATAGATACTGTGTGTGGCCTACGCATGGGCGCTGATGACTATCTCACTAAAGATATCAGCATGGCGCATTTGGCGGCTCGTATCGGTGCACTGTTTCGACGTATGGAAGCACTCGAGCAACCCGCTGATCAAAATGCTTTACTCAATCGCGGCCCGCTCACGCTTGATACTAAACGCATGCAAGTATTTTGGCAGCAGCAAATAGTCGATTTAACCGTAACTGAATTTTGGATGCTGCATTCACTGGCACAGCGCCCTGGGCATGTAAAAAGCCGTAACGAACTAATGAGTGATGCAAAGATTTACGTTGATGACAGCACTATCACTTCTCATGTTAAACGTATTCGCAAAAAATTTATCGCTTTAGATACTGACTTTGATTGTATAGATACCGTGTACGGTATGGGTTATCGCTGGGAGCAAGTGTAATGCTGCGTTTTGGTTTGCGCAGTAAATTTATATTGCTGTCGTGTTTTTTATTTTTACTGCCTTGGCTTGGCTATGAATACGTGTGGGAAATGGAAAAATTTCTGCGCCAAGGTCAAGAAAAAACCTTAGTCGGCACTACTCGAGCACTCGCCACGGCCCTGCATGAGCGCCCAGCATTATTTGACTCGCAAACCAATTTTTTAGATCAGGTTATAAAAGGCCGTGATCTCTACGCCTATAACCTTAGTAACCCCATTCAACTTGATGGCAAACTGTCGGACTGGCAGCCTTATCAAAGTCTTTTTTGGCATTACGACGAGCGCTATTTACAAACTAATAAACCAGACCATCAGCTTGAGGACTTATCGTTTGAGCATATGGTTGGTAAATATGAAAACTTTTTATATGCAGTATTTAAAGTTACCGATGACTCGGTGGTTTATCGCGCTAAAAACACCCTAAGTTTAACCCGTAATGATCACTTACAGATCATGTTAAAAAACCCACAAGGGGAATTTAAGCACTATATTGTTGCCGCTCGCCAAGATGGCTGGATCAACGCATTTGACGCACAAAGCAAAACCCCAATAACAAAAATTCAAGGCTATTTTGTCAGTACAGAGACTGGCTACAACATAGAGTTGCGGTTTCCGCTAACTATGCTTGGCAATAAGCTCGGCTTTGCGATTGAAGATTGGGATCAAGGCAAGCCTGAGCCACAGACTATGTCGACTTCAAACTTACAAAACCCCAATGATATTGGCTCAGTGCTGGTGCCCTCCCCTGAAATAAATCGTATATTAAAAGGTATGGGTCACAGCGGCAGCCGAATTTGGGTGGTTGATAATCATCACCGCGTGTTAGCACAGTCGGGATCAATTCATCATGCCGACGGCGTTTGGGCTGATGGGCTTAACGACCAGCCAGCAAAAACCTGGTGGCAACGATTTGAGAAAAACTACTTACATCCACTTTACTATAAAGTACTTACCCGCCCTGAAAATGAATTTTTAGATACATTGCACGATGTCGCAGCAATGCAAGGCACACATATAGGTAAAGCACTCAGTGGCACACCAGCATCGTCTTGGCGACTCACTCCAGATAACAAAGCGGTTATTTTATCAGCCGCATATCCTATTTGGATCCAAGATAAGGTCATTGGTGCTGTAGTGGCCGAAGAGACTACCAATGGTGTTCGCACATTACGCAACAAATCGTTAGAGAAACTATTTAATGTGATTTTAGCAGTGATGCTAATAGGCACAGTAACGTTATTCTTTTTTGCATCAAGGATATCCAGTCGTATTCGTCGCTTAAGAGATACCGCAGAGCAAGCCATTGATGCTCAAGGGCGAGTAACTGGCACTATTAATTACAGCGATTCAAACGATGAAATTGGCGATTTATCTCGCAGTTTTGCAAATATTGTAAGTCGCTTAGGTGGTTACACTAACTATTTAGAAACCATGTCGTCACGATTATCTCACGAACTCAGAACACCCGTTGCGGTCGTACGTAGTTCCCTTGAAAACTTACAAATGCAGCCACAAAGTGAGCTGAGCCAAAAATACCTTGATCGTGCCAGTGAAGGGGTCGAGCGTTTAGGTAAAATAATCACCACCATGAGCGAAGCAACTCGCCTTGAGCAAAGTATTCAAAGCGCTGAAGCTGAACCATTTGATTTGCGAAATGTGATCAATGGTTGTATGCAAGGCTACCAGCTAACCTATGCAAAGCAACAATTTAGCCTTAATATTTGTCCGCAACCATTACTACTTAGCGGCGCGCCTGAGTTTATTGCTCAGTTGCTAGATAAACTAATCAATAATGCCTTAGAGTTTAGTGTTGAAGATAGCGCTATAAGTGTCAGCCTTGATCAACATGATAATGAAGCCCTGTTATGTGTCAGTAATCTAGGTCCACTTTTACCCGAGGGATTAACAGAGCATATTTTTGATTCAATGGTGTCGGTACGTAGTCAACAACTGCAGCAGCAACCACACTTGGGTTTAGGGCTTTATATAGTACGTTTGGTATGTGAATACCATAAAGGCACAGTTAGCGCGGCTAATAATCAACAAGCTGATGGTGTGACTTTTACCGTTCGACTGCCTATTAATAATAATTAAGGATTACATTTATACACATTTTGTACGGTTAATGTTCACTTACAATTCAGTCGCGCAGACATATGCTTACTACTTAACTAAGTTGATAAGATAGGAGGCAATATGCAAGCGATACTGAAACGTGAAGAAATTGATTTTATTTTTGATTTATACAGCTATGAAGATAGTGATGAGTTAAACAGTAGCGAACCTAACTCTGATACTGAAAAACATGACATAACACAATCAAAAGTAATTTATCAGCCTAGTTGTTTGACCTAAAAGCGGTTTGCTCATTACAATGGCGCACCTTGTAAAAGTACTGCCTAATAATGAAAACTCATTCTGCTAAAAAAGAACTTATTTTATTACCGATCTTACTAATTGTTATTTTACTGTGTATTGCTGGGCATTTTTTACTACAAGCCAGCTTCCAAGATAGCAATGTTACCGAGTATATGCTTGCTGCGTTACCTTTTGCTATGTTTGGCTTAGTGATTATCGCTTTTAAAATTGCCAGTAACAGTGAAGACAAAGAGCGTGCAGAACAAAGTGATAACGGCTAACGCTTGCACTACACACTCTCTTGATTATTTATAATATATGGTAACCAAACCAATCGGGCTTAATCGCTTGAGATTGCTCGCTCGGGGTTAGCTTGATATGTAATTGACTGTCGAGCAAGTCAATTGCAAAGCAATCATCTACATCATGTAAGTCATCTTTATGAATATGACTTAAACCAGCTAGTAAATCCTCTTTTGCTCTTTGTTTAGCTTCGTCGCTACTACTTGCTACATATAACGCAAAGTCATGCTGCTCAGCTAAGCTATCAGCACGATACGCTCCTAAATTTACAAAGTATAACTGCTGCGATTGGGCCACGGGTTCATCAACCACGGTTACTGCAAAGCCATCAATGTGATTTACCGCCATATAGCTGTCCATGTGCACGCTACTTTTATCACCGACCCACTGCGCTTTTAATTTTGAGTAAGTTTGTTCAATCGATTCCCCAACAACAAAACGAACATCATGCATTTCAATATGGCAGCCCTGAATACGCCCACCTAAATACACCATAAATAACTGCATTTTCTCTCCTAACAAATAGTATCAACGTCAATGTTGTGTTTTTTGATCAACTTATAAAAATCTGAGCGATTACGCTTAGCTAGTTTTGCCCCTTCAGCCACGTTACCGCCAGCCATCTTTAAAGCATTAATCACATAATCACGCTCAAATTCTTTTTTAGCATCGTTAAGTGAAAGCGGCTCAACATTGTTGGTATTACTATTAAGCGCACTTTCAACCAGCTGTGCTGATATTACTTCACCTGGGGTAAGTGCGACAACCTGCTCTACTACATTTTGTAACTGGCGAATATTACCCGGCCAATCGTGACGTACTAATGCATGCATCGCATCATTGGCGAAACGCTTTTCTTTTTGATCCATACGTTTAGCAATGGTAGCGCTAAAATACTGTGCTAATAAACTAACGTCTTCTCTGCGCTCACACAGTGGTGGCAATTTAAGATTCACAACATTTAAGCGATAGTATAAATCTTCGCGAAATTGCTGATTAGCAATCGCATCAGGCAAGTTTTTATGAGTTGCTGATACAATCCGCACATCAATTGGAATTTCTTCTTCAAAGCCCACAGGGCGAATAGTTTTTTCTTGTAATACGCGCAGTAACTTAACTTGTAAATTAAGTGGCATATCACCGATTTCATCTAAAAATAAAGTACCGCCTTGCGCTTGCTGAAATAGCCCTTGGTGGTCTTTAATCGCGCCCGTAAAAGCCCCTTTTTTGTGACCGAATAGTTCTGATTCGAGTAATTCACCCGGTACCGCACCACAGTTTATTGCGACAAACGGACCTTCACTAACATGGCTATGTTGATGAATAGCATTAGCTAGTAACTCTTTACCTGTACCACTGGCCCCCGAGATCAGCACATTGACCTGAGTCGGACCTAGTAATTTAACTTGCTCAAGTAAATGCAGCATAGCACCACTGCGGGTCACTATATTGCTGTTTGATGCGCTTTCATCGGCACTGAGACCATGAATTTCAATCGCTTTTGCTAAACTATCAAATAACTCATCTTTATCTACCGGTTTAGTAATAAAGGCAAAAATACCTTGCTTCGTCGCTTCAACAGCATCAGGAATAGACCCATGAGCTGTCATCATCAACACTGGCAGCGCTGGGTAGCGATTTTGTAACTGACGGTGTAATGCCATACCATCCATTTCATCCATGCGTAAGTCTGTAACCACAGCATCAAACACATTATTTTTTAATAACTGTAGCGCAGCGATACCGCTTTCGCAGGTAGTCACTTTATAGCCTTTAGATTCTATGCGAATAGCCAATAGTTTTAATAAACTTGCATCATCATCGACCAGTAAAATTCGCGCGCCTTGGTTTTGCTCTGTTGACATAATTACTGCTCCTTAGTTTCTTCGCGTAGTAATAGTTGCTGCTCGATGGCTGCCAGTGATGACAGGGTTTCTTGCATTTTATTATTCAGCGCTTGCTGCTGTTTTTTAGCGTTGATCTGCTGTTTTATTTGTTGTTTTTGCAGCCATAAATACTGTTTTATATCATCTGGCCAATAATAAGCTTGATCCAGTTTTAGCAGCTGCGTTAATACTTTTTCCGGTGCTAATACATTATTTTTGCAACTAAAATCAAAATAATTCTGAAGCTCTTTAGCACCAATATAAACCGTTTTACTCGCTGCCACTTGAAAACCACCGCACGACTTTGCATGCCAACCAATGACCGTTTCGGCAGGTGCATACATAGGATCGGTTTTCGGCCTAGGTTTCGGATTTGGTAAACTATCCCCTTGTGGTGTAGTCACCTTACCCGCTTGTTCAGCTTCAGGGTTGCTTTTATTTACTGGCTGCTCAGTTAACTCACACCCTGCGAGCCCTAAGGTTGTAATGCAAACCACTAAAATGGCATTTAAACGCACGCCCATGCTAATTAACTCCTTGGTTTTTATTGGTTGGAGGGATGATTGGGATTTGAATTATAAAACGACAGCCTTGTGGCTCATTATGCTCAACGTGTAAAGTACCCATCAATTGCTCAACAGACTCTTTTACAATGGTAAGCCCTAAGCCACTACCTTGAGCGGTTATATCTTTAGCATTCTTACCTTGATAAAAGGCACTGAATATATGTGATTTCTCTTGCTCTTTAATACCGGTGCCTTGATCGCTAACGCTCATAGTCAAAGTACGACCAGCTAATGACAGAGCAATATTGACCGCCTGTCCTGCTGGTGAAAACTTTAAGCCATTAGAGATCAACTGAATTAAGATCATTTCAACAAGCTCTGCAGCAATTTCCAGTGGTTGCTCGGGTAACTCACAATGCCAACATAAGCTTTGCTTACGCGCCACTAAACGATGTTCAAAATGGCTGTTTATCTTGGTTATTAATTGCGAGAATTCCAGCTCACTTAAGTCTTCTTTGCTGCTGCGAATCGCATTGTAACTAAGTAAACTATCGATCATAGCGCGCAAACGCACCATGCTCTGGGTAATTAACGCCAACACCGCTTGCTGCTCTTTGTTAATTGGCCCAACGATTTCATCGGCGAGTAAGTCAGTACCCTCAACCATTGACGCTAATGGAGTTTTCAATTCATGGGTAACATGGCGTAAAAAAGTATCTTTTTGTTGCTCTAATTGATGCAACTGCTCTTGCACCCATTGTAATTTATTTCCTAGTTCAACCAACTCAGCAGAGCCTTGTACAGCTATTTTTTGTTGCCAATGACCTTGCCCAAGCTTATCAATAACCGACGTTAATCCTTTTAAGCGACCACTTATACGCCATAAAAAACCACCACCTACTAGTAAAGTTAATGGGATAAGTGCTATTAACCAATTGATAAATGAGCTTTGCAAAGCTTTTAACTGTTGCTGATTTTTAGTTATTTGCAGCTCATTTTGATCTCTTAGCCACACCGTTTGACGCGCAATTAATTCACTCACAGGAATAAACAATTGCGCATCTTGTTGTCCTTCAGTAACGAGTTGAGTATGCGCTAATTGCAATACCTGTGCGAGTTGCTGCCATTGCTTAATATACTCCCCCGTAGAACTTATAAAAGTTAGTTCATCAATGCTTTGTAGTGATGATTGCCACTTATCAACAATCAATTCATCGAGTGATTCGCTTTTCAGCACCCAGTTTTGTCGCGTTGCGCGCTCTAAGCTATTGAGGTCTTGCTTAAGGTTATTAAATGACTTGGTAATTTGATAATTTTCACTGACGATTTGCTGAGTTACTGCTAGCTGTTTATTCAGCGCATTTAAAAATACAATCACTACCAGTGATAATGGCAGCAGCGATAACAAAGTACTAAACAAAAACTGGCCTATTAAATTGGGTCGCCAACTAAGTAATGCACTGTACTTTTTAGCGAATGAGGCCACTATCGCCACTCCTTTAGTTAAAAGTCTGATTATGGAAGGTGTTACTTATACACTAGCTGAATCAATAAGAATAATGAATAAGGCGAACTGTGTAGCGCTATATAAAGCGACTGACGCTAAATTGAAACAACTTAACCAACTGTTTTTTAAAAACTTAATGAATACCCGTTAAAAGTTGTTGCAAAAAAGACACACTGCTCGGTCATTTTTTCCCACTTATTATCATGCCAAAAAATTAAACCACTGATATTTATACAATAAAAAAATTGGCATCGTTCTTGTAATATCCGTATCAACGACTGTTTATAAGGAAATAATATGAAAATATTAACACCGCTGTGCTTATGCACCAGCCTACTGCTTAGCTTTAACAGCTTTGCCATTGATGTCGAGGCCACCTTCGCAGAACTTGATAAAGACAGTAATGGCACATTGAGTGAAGCAGAAGCATCTGAAGATGCGGTATTACACGAAAGTTTTGAGCAAATTGACAAAGATCAAAATGGTCAAATTTCATTTGCTGAGTTTAAACAATTTTTGCAATAAATTTCCCAAAGGAAACACTGCTATGAAACAACTTATCGCCGCTTTTTCACTGATGTTTTTAGTCATTAGCGCCACTGTTTTAGCATCACAATTAAATGTTAAGTTTGCGCAATTAGATACCGACTCTGACGGACAAATTTCATTACTTGAAGCCAAGCAAAACAACACGCTATTAAAGCAGTTTACTGATCTTGATGATAATAACGACGAGCAATTATCTGAGCAAGAGTTCGCAAAGTTTAAATTTTAAAAGGCTTTAAAGTATTTGCCATAATCCCGGAGGGAATGTGTAAACGGATTTAATGTTGGGATTTAAATTATGGCAAATGCTTTATTCTTTTTGTTGGTAGGATGTAAATAATGAAAATCATATTAATAATATTAAGTGTGTCGCTAGCCACTAGTTTTAGCGCAATGGCACTGGATGTAAAACAACGTTTTGATCATTTAGATAGCAATAAAGATGGCTATTTAACGCATAATGAGCTTGAACCACAACCACAATTGTTGAGTAACTTTAAACGTTGGGACAAAAACCAAGACAATAAAATTTCCCTATCTGAATTTAAGCGTTTTTTAACTAATAATCTAGATTAACGAGTTTCCCCAATGAAATTTTGTACACAACTGGGACTAAGTTTGTTATTTGTCAGTAGCTGTTGCAGTTTTGCAACAACTGATAATATAGCAGAACAATTCAAAAACTTAGACCGCGATAACGACGGTCTTATCACGCGTTCAGAGTCAGCAAAAGATCCTGCCCTGTGGTCTCGTTTTAAAAACTATGACCGCGATAAAGATGGTAGATTATCACTGTCTGAATTTACTCTATATGCAAATAAATGAATAGCTAATTCATCAGCATAGTTGAAATGCACAACGATAAATAATTTATTATATTTAATTTGCAGACTCAGTATTCTCTGTTACTGTTTAACTAACAAAAGCAGAAAAAGAATTCTAACAATGAAATGCTTACTCGCCTGTTTAATCACTTTATCTTTACCTGTGCTAGCTGATACCACGGTGATCTACAATGCTAATGGTTACACTCCAACTTACAGTGGCCAATTACAGCAATTTTCTACACTGGTTATTAAAGATGGCAAAGTAGTAAAAGTAGGAGACGATAAACTAAAAGCGAGTTTCCCTAATGCTGCAGTATTTGATGCCGAGCAACAAACCTTATTACCTGGTTTAATTGACGCCCACGGTCATGTGATTGGACTTGGTAATAATTTAGCGCAACTCGATTTACGTGGCAGTACGTCGATTGCAGAAATACAAAAAAAGCTTGCTGTATTTGCTAAAAATAACCGGGGCTGGATTATTGGCCGCGGTTGGAATCAAGAACTGTGGCCTAATAAGCAATTTCCTACTGCTGCTGACTTAGATAAAGTTGTCAAAGATGTTCCGGTGGTGCTTTCTCGTGTCGATAGCCACGCGATTTGGGTTAATAGCAAAGCGATGGAGTTAGCCAAATTAACACCCACAGTACAGTCACCAGCAGGTGGTGAAATTATTCGCAACCAAGCAGGTCAACCTAGCGGTATTTTTGTCGATAAGGCCGAAAGTTTAATTACTGCACATATTCCTACGCCATCTGATCAAGACGTAAATAATGCCTTAAATCAAGCTGGTCAACATCTGCTCAGCTTAGGTATAACCTCAACCCACGATGCTGGGATTGATAAACAAACATGGCAAGTTTACAAGCAAAGAGCTGAACAAGGCACCTTACCGCTGCGCATTGTTGCAATGCTAAGTGCAACAGATCCGTCCCTTGAAGATATGCTCAGAGCCGGTCGCTATAAAGATCTTAACGATTTCATGTCTATTCGTAGTGTAAAAATATATGCTGATGGTGCGTTAGGAAGCCGTGGCGCCGCACTACTGGCCGATTATGCAGATAGAAAGAATCACCAAGGTTTAATGCTCGAAACTCAACAAAAATTAGAACAGCTGTACACATTGAGCTTTAACCATGGTTTTAGCGCCAATACCCATGCCATCGGTGATAAAGCAAATCATATTGTGTTAGATGCCTATCAAAATGTATTTAAAAAAACCGGCGGGATTTTACTACGTAACCGTATAGAGCACGCACAGATAGTTGATCCAGCAGATATTCCTCGCTTCAAAGCACTTAAAATCATTCCATCAATGCAACCGGTGCATGCAACTTCTGATATGCATATGGCAGAGCAGCGCCTTAGCGATACACAATTACAAGGTGCATATGCATGGCAAACGTTTTTAAAGCAAGGCTCAGTAGTAGCTGCAGGCTCAGATTATCCAGTTGAACTGGCCAACCCCTTTGACGGTTTGTATTCAGCAATTACTCGCCAAGATCACAATCAATTACCCGCTAATGGCTGGCGAGTCACTGAAGCACTGAGCAGAGAAGATGCACTCAGAGCATTCACGTTAGGTGCTGCGTATGCCGCACATCAAGAATTTAAATTAGGTAGTTTAGAGCAAGGAAAGTGGGCTGACTTTATTTTAATCGACAAAGACTATTTTAAAGTGCCAGTACAAGAAATTTTTACCATTGTCGTAAATCAAACATGGATTGGCGGTGAATTACGCTACCAAAAAGCGCAAATTGATAACCAGAGTAAGGCGCAATAAACCACGCTATTATTGCGGTTTTTGTTGTTGACGTTTGAGCTTAATTAAATGATAAATATTTACGAAGGTTAGCAAACCATTAGTGATAGCCACAGGCCATGCAGCAATCGCAATACCGTAGGCTGTGAAAGCAATACAACCGGCAAGGTTAAACCAACGAAGTTTGCTCACATCACTCATAGTTAAAGAGGCAATAAGTAAAGCTGAGGCAAAATACCCCAAATATTCCCAACTCATTTGTTCTCTCCGGTACTTTAGGTTAGCATTGCAAATGTTGTAGTTTAGGCAAAGTTATTCCACAATATAGCAATAGTATAAAAAAGCTAACTTACTAAAAACCCAAAGCTGCTAAAAGCACACTTTAATAATCATTACACGGGATATCAGGTATTAAGCTTAATTAACCGAGTTAACTAAGCTAGTAAGTTAGCGTAAATTCTTAGAATCTTAATGCTAACGTCATTAAGATGTAATAAATAGGACAATTGTCCGAAGGGCATTGTTGATGTTTCAATATCATTTTTCTAGTTATCTCGTCGACCAGCTACTAACCTTTGCTGGCAGCCGTTATCAACAATCTAAAAAAGAAGTACTGATCCACCAAGATCAACCTCTTACAAAATTAGTGTTAGTCAGAAGCGGCACCGTATCGTTTAGTTATGATGTCGGTAATGGCCGCCGCTTACTGCTGGGCCAACTTGATTGCAACAACACCTTAATTGGTGAAATTGAAGCGCTAAACAATAACCCCTGCATTTATACAGTTACCTGCTTCAGTGACGTTAGCTACAACCTAATAGAACTAAAGCACTGGCGTGCCCTGTTACTTGAAAAGCCAGAGCTGAGTTTATACACAGCACAAACTATTGCCGCTAAGTTTCAAGAAAACCAAAAAATTAATTTAGATAAACTATTGTTGCCATTGGGTTACAATATCGCCAAAGACTGTTTATTACGTGCCGAAAATAATAACCCAACCCTGCTGCGCGCATACCCAACGGTAAATGCTGAAGCTGAGCGTTTTGCCACCACAGAGCGAGCCTATCGCCGCGTAGTATCGGAACTGGTAGAAAGAGGTTTAGTTGCACGCTCAAATGATGGACTCAAAGCGGTTGATTTAGATAAACTTAGCGATTACGTGGATAGTTTTTCGCAGCTATAGTTGCTAATTTAAGTAATTTAGCATTACTGCAATATCTTCTGATTATAAAAGATAAAAAGGCCTAGGGGCGATTAACTCTTTGTTACTTACATGGATGTAAGTAAGGGGCGTGAGCAGGACGCGGAAGCTTTGCTCGATTTTTACTTAGCCCACTAGGTTACAAATCTCGCGCCGCGATTAAATCGCCCCTAGATTGAACAAATTTCAATCCACAAAGGTCAACAGACCCTAATTAAGGCCTTTTTTATTTTTACTCGATAGATTTATTTTGCTAATAAAATATCGTGTATTTTTACTAAATCTGTCTTACCAGCGATGATCTCATCAGGTGTTAAACCCGATAGTTCATGCGGGAATACTAACCACTCTTCTGATTCATGAATGTAGTAGTCAGGTTTCATATCAACTTTAGAATTTTTTGGTTTGTAATACGGGCATGCAATGCGGATATCTTTAGGTAAGTTTAAACGCATCAATTCCGAAAGCTTTTCTTTCAGTGCAAAAATACTACGCCCTGAGTCAAATACATCATCAACAATCAATAACGAGTCACCTGCGTTAGCATTTTCAATAATGTAGTGTAGGCCATGTACTTTAATTTCTTTAGATTGCTTATTAATACCGTAATACGATGAAGTTCGCACCGCGATATGATCTGTCTCTATGCCCTTATAATCATAATACTCTTGCACTGCAATCCCAATTGGGGCACCCCCACGCCAAATACCAATAATAAAATCAGGACGAAAACCATCTTGGTATACTTGCGCCGCAACGCGAAATGAATCTTCAAGCAATTGTTGCGCTGTGATGTAGCACTTATCTGACATAATTAGAATTCCCAGTGTGAGTTGATCATTCAAGTATAGTTTATGAATACGACTTAAATAAAAGCAGCGCTTTTAATATAAGAAATATAACTTCAAACCTTAATCACTTGAAATGCAAAAGTGGAGCGAGATTTTAGCGCAAATAAACTAAAAAAGCTTGTTTCTGTTTGTAATTACATTTTTATAGCCAACAAAAAAGCGCCTAAAACGGCGCTTTTTTAAACATATTTAAGATTACGCTTTTTCTAGTAAAGTACGTGCAACCGTGCGCATCCCGACTGTTGTCGCGCCCGCAGCCCATTGACTCGTGCTACCCATATTAAACGCTGCCGCTAAATCCATATGCACCCAGCCTTTGCCGTCGTTTGGTACAAAACGTGACAAGAAACCAGCAGCATTTGATGCGCCACCATAACCACCGCCTTTTTGGGCACGGCTGTTAGCTGTATCAGCGTATGGTGAAGGACAGTTTTGTTGATGCCACTTTTCAAGTGGAAGTGGCCACGCGCCTTCCATTTCTTGCCCAGCAAAGCCTTCAACTTCACGTACAAACTCTTTATCAAGTCCAAATAAGGCATTGTACTCTTGACCAACAGCAACTAGCGCAGCGCCTGTTAGTGTCGCCGCATCAATAATTAAAGGTGCACCGGTTTCAGCTGCAGCCATTAAGCCATCAGCAAGTACTAAGCGTCCTTCAGCGTCAGTGTTAACAATCTCAACTGTCGTGCCGTTTTTATAGGTAAGGATATCACCCAGCTTATATGCATGGCCTGAAATAAGGTTCTCAGCACAGCATAAAAACAGTTTAATTCGTTTATTAATACCGCGACTAATAGCCAATGCCAAACCTGCGGTAACCGTTGCAGCACCGCCCATGTCGCACTTCATACCTAACATACCTTCGCTGGCTTTAATTGAATAACCGCCAGAGTCAAAAGTAATCCCCTTACCAACAAGCGCTGCATCTACAGGCGCATTTTCATCGCCAGTTGGATTGTAATCAAGAGCAAGTAATACAGGCGGGCGCTCACTACCGCGACCAACAGCATGGATACCAATCCACTGCTGCTCAAGTAGCGCATCACCTTTGATGATTTGATAGCTCACGTGTTCAGGAGCTAGTGATTGAATAAATTCAGCAGCTTTACCAGCTAAACTTTCAGGGAAGATATCATCCGCCGTGCCATTGATCATTTCACGCGCCCAAGTAGCAGAACGAAGTAATGAAGCAAGCTCTTGGCTATCTGTTTTAGCATTTTCAGCAAATTCAACACCGTGTAATGACTTAGGCGATACAAACCCTTGATAAAAAGCCCACTGTGTTTCTGTACACCAGCAATCACCAGCTAGCACGACATTTTTAACGCCTTGATTGGCAATACTGCGCGCGGCTTTTTGTACATTTACTAATGTTTCTTGTTCAGATAAATGAACCGTTGCACCGTGCTCATTAAAAGATAACGTGGCGGTTTCGCCCCAATGCGATGCAGCACCCTGCTCGCTTAATTGAACAACAAATTTTTCAGACATGTTAGAATACTCTTTGCGCTAAAATAGTGACAATGAGTTTACTATAGCCACAACAACTTCCCAACTGCTTGAGACCAAATAACTAAAATAATGAAATATACAACGCCACTCCAACACGCTACTTTAATCAAACGCTACAAACGTTTTTTAGCCGATTTACGCCTTAGCGATGGCTCAGAGTTTACCGCCCATTGTGCCAACACAGGTAAAATGACTGGTTGCGCGGAGCCTGACTTTGCAGCCTTTTATTCCACCAGTAGCAATCAAAAAAGAAAATATCCTCATTCATTAGAATTGACACAAAACCAGTTTGGCCATCTGATCTGTGTCAATACGGCAATCGCGAATAAAATCGTTGCAGAAGCACTTCATGCAGCGGTAATCAACGAGCTTAGCGGCTACACTAAAATACAGCCAGAGGTTAAATATGGTGATGAAAATAGCCGTATCGATTTTTTACTGACAGCTCCCCAACGCCCAGACTGCTATGTAGAAGTAAAATCTGTCACTTTACTCAGTCAAAATGATCCACAAAGTGGCCAAGGTTACTTCCCTGATGCCGAAACTCTTCGCGGTCAAAAACATATTCGTGAATTAATTGAAATGGTTGCACAAGGCCACCGTGCAGTGCTGCTGTTTGCTGTATTACATCAAGGGATTAAGCAAGTTAGTGCGGCACGCCACATTGACGAAAAGTACGCCCAACTAGTTGATTTAGCAATAACTAAAGGTGTCGAAGTAGTTGCTTATAAAGCCGATATTTCGAGCGCTGAAATTACACTAACAGAAAAGCTTACTTTTAATTAAAAGCGACTTGTTTTTAAGGTTTTCGCCCATATAACAAGGCAAGTTTTTAAGCACTTATTTAAAAGTAATCGGTGTAAAAACCACTTATCGTACCTTTTTTAATTTTATTGATGCGGTTTAAGTAAGACTAATTAATGAAAAATAAATTTGCCTAGGCCATAGGATTCTGTTATTTATAGCCGCCGGCTCATGCTGGGCATTATATTAAGGATTTAGGAGAAAGTTATGCCAGACCAAAAAAAATTAGGGTTATTGGCTCAGGCCGGATTAGAACCATACCAGGAAAAGCCGGGCGAAGAGTATATGAATGATGCACAACGCACTCATTTCAAAACTATTTTGGAAGCATGGCGCAACGATTTACGCAATGAAGTTGACCGTACTAAATCGCATATGCAAGACGAAGCAGCTAACTTCCCTGATCCAGTTGACCGCGCAGCACAAGAAGAAGAGTTCTCTTTAGAACTTCGTACTCGTGACCGTGAACGTAAACTGATCAAAAAAATTGAAAAAACGATCCAATTAATCAAAGAAGATGATTTTGGTTTTTGTGACTCGTGCGGGATTGAAATTGGTATCCGCCGTTTAGAAGCACGTCCTACAGCTGACTTATGCGTAGACTGTAAAACGCTTGCGGAAATCAAAGAAAAACAATCTGGACGTGGTTAATTACTAGTAATTAATCAATGTCTACCACAGCCGTTACTGCGCCTATGCGCAACTATCGCGGTCGCTTTGCGCCGTCACCTTCTGGACCACTTCATTTTGGTTCTCTTGTGGCGGCTGTGGGCAGCTACCTTGACGCGAAAAGCAACCAAGGTACTTGGTTAGTCCGTATTGAAGATATCGACACCACACGTGTTATAGACGGCGCCGCTAAGGATATTCTCAATACCTTAGAAGCCTATGGTTTGTACTGGGATGAAGACGTAGTCTATCAAACTCAACGCCATGACTTGTATGCGCATACCATTAATAACCTAAATAACCAGCAGCTAATTTATGCTTGCCACTGCTCGCGCAAAGAAATTAAAGCGCTTGGCGGTATTTATCAAGGCCAATGTCGTCATTTAAAGTATAGTCAGAACAGCAGCGCACTGCGGTTAATTCAGCAACATGCTACATGCCAATACCATGATCTCATTCAAGGTAAGGTAAATGTAGCTCATGATCTCGCCCACGAAGATTACTTAATAAAGCGCAGTGATGGGCTATTTGCTTATCAACTAGTGGTGGTCGCAGACGATATTGCCCAAGGTATCACTCATGTCGTACGCGGCGCAGACTTGCTTGAACCAACCGCACGCCAATTGAGTTTATTTAAACAATTAGCTGCCACCGCGCCCCATTACGCACATTTACCATTAGCCGTTGCTAAACCAGATTTTAAATTATCAAAACAAAACTATGCCCCAGCTATTAGCAAAAGTAACCCCAAACCGGCTTTGCTGAGTGCATTCGAATTTTTAGGGTTGGCGCCCAAAGATGAATTACTTGAACTAAATATCGAGCAAATGCTAGCTTGGGCAGTCGACAATTACAGCTTGCAAAACGTCCCTAAAATGACACAAATTCAAATTTCGCAAAACCCACACAGTCATACAACCGCCTTTACGCATTTAAACAAATAAAAATTCACTAAAAAAGGCTAATTTTAAGGCCTTCAACTTAATTTTTAAGCTGTGCTGGTATATGATAGCCCACCTTAAATGTGCAATTCATTTAATTAATACCAATTGCGTTAAGGTTGTACACGATTCAGCAGTCAAGTAGCCCAATAACAGGATAATAATTTCCAGCATCGTTATGCTAGAAAATTTTAACCCTAGCAATGACTGTTTAACTGACTAGAATAAACAAGACTCTAATACCATAGGTATTACCAAGTAAACGCAACACATGTGCAGTTAATAGTAAAGTGAGGCTATACTTGGTTTGATTTTTGATGGCGTCCATCAAATAACCGAATTCTGTAGGAGACAGATTATTATTTCCAAGCTTTTTCAATTTTGTCGGCAAATTATTGGCCCAACCGCCTCTGTAACAGCCGAACATACCCAAGTCTCTGCGCAGCCTTTAATAGTTGGACGCAATGAGCATGGTATTTCTCGCAAACAATTTAGCCCAAATGCAATCAAGGTATTATATCGCCTGAAAGACGGAGGCTTTGATGCCTACCTTGTTGGTGGTTGCATTCGTGATATTTTGTTAGGTCAACAACCAAAAGATTTTGATGTGGTCACCAATGCCACTCCTGATCAGGTTAAAAAGCTATTTCGTAATTGCCGCTTAATTGGCCGTCGCTTTCGTTTAGCACACATTGTTTTTGGTCGTGAAATAATCGAAGTGGCCACCATGCGAGGTCATCACGAAGCGCCTGAAGATAAAAACCAAATTAGCCAATCTAGTGACCAAGGACAACTGCTGCGCGATAACGTTTTTGGTAGTATTGAAGAAGATGCTGAACGCCGCGATTTTTCAATCAATGCGTTATATTATTCAATTAATGATTTTTCAATCCATGATTATGCTAATGGCTTAGCAGCTATTAACGCTCGACAAATCGAGATGATTGGTGATCCAGCAACCCGTTACCGCGAAGATCCTGTACGTATGCTGCGCGCAGTTCGCTTTGCAACCAAACTCGATATGTCGATTGCACCGGCAACCGAGCAACCATTAAATGAATTAGCAAGCCTGTTAGATAATATCCCTGCAGCGCGGTTATTTGAAGAAACACTGAAACTGTTTTTAAATGGCAAGGCCGAAGCAAACTTTTTAATGCTACGTAAATATGGCCTTTTCAAATCATTATTCCCAGCCCTTGATAGTATTTTAGATAGTAATCCTGATGGCTTAGAATTCGCTTTAATTCAACAGATGTTCCGTAATACAGATGAGCGTATTAATGCGGAGAAAAAAGTAACTCCAGCATTTATTTTTGCTGCATTGTTATGGTTCCCATTATTGCAGATCACTAAAGCACTGCAAGAACAAGAGCAACTATCTGAATACGATGCTTTCGCTCAAGGTATGAACAAAGTACTCAGTGATAATGCCCAACATATCGCCGTACCAAAACGCTTTACCCTTGGCGCTCGTGATATCTGGCATATTCAACACCGCTTAGATAAACGCTCAGGACAACGTGCATATCGCCTGACACAGCAACCACGCTTTAAAGCTGCGTATGACTTTTTACTTTTGCGCGTACAGGCCGGTGAAAAACAGCATCAGCAATTAGTTAACTGGTGGACTGACTATTTAAAACAAGACATCAATGGTCAAAAAGAGCTAGTTAAAGCGTTAGGTACGCAAGGCGCAACAAAAGGCCGTCGTCGTACTCGCCGCCGCAGCCCAAAACCAGCGGCTGAATGATCATGGAAACCGTCTACCTTGGTTTAGGGGCTAATTTAAACGCCCCTCGTACTCAGCTAGATCATGCTGTTGCAGCACTGCGTGCATTGGCTGATTGCGAGTTTATTGGTGTATCGCATTATTACGCGAGTAAACCGATGGGCCCGCAAGATCAACCTGACTACGTTAACGCTGTTGCGGCGCTAAAAACCACGCTATTACCTGAGCAGTTGCTTGATTTAACACAACAGATAGAACTTGAACACGGTCGAGTACGAAAAGCACAGCGCTGGGGGCCGCGCACCTTAGATATTGATATTTTATTATTTGGTGATCAAGTCATTAATAGCGAGCGTTTAATTGTGCCACATTATGGTCTAACTGAACGCGAGTTTGTGGTTTACCCGCTACTTGAAATAGCCCCAAATATTACGCTGCCAAATGGTATATTACTTCACAGTATTAGCACTAATTTGGCACTAAACGAATTACAACAATTACCTCTGTAATTAATTTCAGGCCGTTGCCTACGAGGATACTATGTCTAAAATAACCGTTTCTACGCTTAATAAAATGAAAGCAGACCAACAAAAAATCACGGCATTAACGGCCTACGATGCCAGCTTTGCAAAGTTATTTCATGATAACGGCGTAGACGTTATTTTAGTCGGTGATTCGTTAGGCATGGTGTTACAAGGTGGCGACGATACACTGGCTGTCACCAATCAAGATATTGCATATCATACTCGCAGCGTACGCGCCGGGAGCCGTGATTTATTCGTCATTGCAGATATGCCATTTATGACCTACTCAAACCCAGCCGAGAGCTGTAAAAATGCAGCAGAATTAATGCGAGCTGGCGCTAACATGGTCAAACTTGAGGGGGGCGAATGGCTGTATGACTCAGTTGTTGCGCTGACTCAACAAGGTATACCGGTATGTGGACATTTAGGCTTAACACCGCAATCAGTACATGTGTTTGGTGGTTTTAAAATCCAAGGCCGTAGTGAACAACAAGCACAAAAAATGATTAGCGATGCTCAGGCGCTTGCCGCGGCAGGCGCACAAATGCTGGTTCTTGAATGTATTCCATCTGAACTTGCCAAATTAATTACTGACGCGGTTAATATTCCTACCATTGGTATTGGTGCAGGTAATCAAACTGATGGCCAAATTCTAGTCATGCATGACTTAGTTGGCATTTCAGCAGGTTACATCCCTAAATTTTCTAAAAACTTTTTACTCGAAACAGGCAATATGCCGGATGCGGTTAAAAAATATTGTAGCGACGTTAAAAGTGGTGCTTTTCCAAGCACGGAACATGAGTTTAAATAATGCAGTCGATCACTGAAATAAAATCATTACGTAGTCAAATTAAAGCATGGCGCCAAGCAGGGCTTAGTGTAGCACTAGTGCCAACTATGGGTAATCTACATCAAGGGCATTTTTCACTCGTTGAGAAAGCCAAAAACATGGCTGATAAAGTCGTGGTTAGTATTTTTGTAAACCCAATGCAATTTGGTGTCAACGAAGATCTTGATAACTACCCGCGCACCCTCATTGCGGATAAACAAGGACTGGCAGAGCTTGGTACTGATATTGTATTTACCCCAAGTGTGGAAGCCATTTACCCTAACGGTTTAGATGCGCAAAGCTTTGTCGATGTGCCAAATATATCAATGGGTTATTGCGGCGGATCACGTCCAGGTCATTTTCGCGGTGTAGCAACGGTGGTTACTAAATTATTTAACTTAGTACAACCTGACTATGCTTGCTTTGGTGAAAAAGACTATCAACAGTTGCAAGTGATTAAAACCATGGCTCATGACCTGTCAATTCCAGTAGAAATTATTGGCGTTGCAACCAGCCGTGAAGTGTCTGGGTTAGCTATGAGCTCTCGCAATGGCTACTTATCAGAAGCTCAAAAAGAAACAGCGACAGTGCTATTTAAAACCCTTAATTGGAGCGCAGAACAGTTAAACTCGGGGCAGCGTGATTTTGACGACATATGCCGACAAGCAAAGCAGCAACTAGAGCAAGCAGGGCTCAAAATTGACTACTTTGAAATAGCTCAGCGCGATACCTTAAAAAAAGCTACACTCAATGATAGTCAACTAGTGATTTTGGCGGCAGCCTTCTTAGGGCCAGTAAGGCTAATAGACAATCTGCTCGTTGATATTACATAAAAATAATTGGGATAAGCATGAATTCATTATTAAAATTATCAAGCATTTCGCTGTGTATAGGCATATTAGCTGGGTGTCAAAACCAAATAGAAAATCCAGAAATGCAGCAATGCGCACAACAGAATTATCAATGTGAAGTGAACTGCGAACAGCAAAGCACCGGCGAAGGCATGGTATATAAAGTATGTAATACTAAATGTATTGAAGCCTATAACCAATGCAAAGCAAATGCCCAAGCATTAGGTAATGTGCAATAACTAATGTTAACTTGCCAATTATCATGATTGGCAAGTTTCCTCCCTCCCAGCGCCTACTTTAGGCAAACTTTCTACATCCAACCATCGTGATTTTTCTGCCATTCACCTTATAGCAAGGTTTACTCTAGTAATATCTACTGACATTAGTAATAAGTAGTCATACATTGCGTGTAATTATTTTCAGTTTATACAAAGAAAGTACACCCTCTACGATACTAGTAAATATAAAGTCATTGAAATATATAAGTTTATTTTAGGTTCGTTTTTTGCAAACTTGAATTCAACTAACTAAAGCATTTTAAAATTAACCAGATAACGGCTAAAGGAAAAAACCTCATGGAAACGATAACGCGGGCAGCTCTGTATCCATCATTTAAAACGAGGGTATTATTAGGTGCATTATTAGCCTTGTGTGCATGTAATGTCAGTGCGGCAGAACAACCAATAACAAAATCTGATGCGGATACTGCTGATGCTGTACCAACTACACAGCCAACTTTGCTTACAATCCCTTCCGAAAAATTATTTGCGGTGGTAACAGCTAGAGCCAAACAACTGGCTGCCAAAGACTACGTAGCAGCTCCCGTAATTGCTGTTGATGCGTTAAATAATATTAATTATCAGGACTATCGAGCGATTCGTTTTCGTCAAGATCATGCGATCTGGAAAGATGAAAGTTTATATGAGGTACAGTTATTCCATCCAGGTTTTCTCTATAAAAACCCTATCGCGATTAACACAGTTGATGCTGATGCGAAGGTAAAAAATCTACCATTTAAAACTGATTACTACTGCTATGATGGCACCGCAGCACCACTTGAGCAGGAAATTACCGCGGCTTTAGGCACCACTCAGTTGGGGCATGCCGGTTTTAGATTACACTTTCCTCTAAACAATAACGACTACAAAGATGAAGTTGCTGTATTTCAAGGCGCTTCATATTTTCGCATAGTGGGCCCTGATCAAGTGTATGGTATTTCAGCACGTGGCCTAGCGATTGATACAGCACTCAGCTCTGGTGAAGAGTTTCCAGTATTTAAAGAGTTTTGGTTAGTTAAGCCAAAACCTGAAGACACACATATTGTGCTATATGCATTACTTGATAGCCCTTCTGTTACTGGCGCATATCGTTTTGAGATCAGTCCATCAACAGCAACTGAAGTAACAACTAAAATGCAAATATTCGCCCGCAAAGATATCAAAAAACTAGGTATAGCACCGCTTACAAGCATGTTTTACCACGGCGAAAATAGCACTAAATTCTTTGATGATTACCGACCAGAAGTACATGACTCTGATGGTTTACTAATGCAATCACAAGACAATAAATGGGTGTGGCGTCCGCTAAATAACCCTAAACAGCTTAGTGTAACATCATTTGGTTATGACAATCCAAAAGGTTTTGGACTAGCACAGCGCGACCGTGAGTTTAATAACTATCTCGATACTGAGGCACATTATCATGCCCGCCCAAGCCTGTGGATTGAACCACAAGGACAATGGGGAAATGGTCGAGTTGAGTTAGTAGAAATACCGACTGATACCGAGACCAATGACAATATCGTTAGCTATTGGGTACCAGAGCAACCACTTAAAGCAGGTGAAACACTTAGTTTTAGTTATAAATTGTCAACATTTAACGCGGCGCTTGCAAGCCAAGATAAAGCCCGAGTTTTACGCACTCGCATTGGCAGTGCTGCATTACCCGGTGAAGAAAATCCACCACCAAAAAGTCATCGCCAATTTACGGTTGACTTCACTGGTGACAATATTAACAACTTGTCAGCCAAACTAAAATTGCTTGCTAATTTGACCCTAAATTCAGGTGAAATAAGCGATAAAACAGTTCAACAATTACCAAATAATGAAGGATGGCGTGTTGCTTTTAAAGTCGCGCCAGAGGGCGGTAAGCCTGTAGACATGCGCTTATCATTAACACTACGTGACAAAGAAGTTAGTGAGGTATGGAGTTATGTCTGGTATCCAAATGACGTCGAGTAACAGTACAATGCCTTTTAAAAAGACTCGTGTATGGCTTTTTTCACTGTTAGTGTTAGCCATCTCAGCTTATGGTATGTGGATCATGTTTGATATTTTAAATTCAAATGGCATGACCCCGCTTGAGTATGCATTACTTGCGCTGTTTTCAATTACCTTCACTTGGATTGTGACCGCATTTTGCAGTGGCTGTATGGGATTTATTTTACAATTATTTAGAATTGACCCGCTGACACTGACGCGCCAAAAAGCAATCGAAATTGATCAGCAAGCATTGAGTAAAACCAGAACTGCTGTCGTTATGCCTATCTACAATGAAGATACGCAGCGAGTTATCGCAGGTTTTGAAGTGAGCTTACGTTCACTGATAAAAACAGGCCAATTTGCGCATTTTGATTTCTACTTATTAAGTGATACACAAGATAAAGAAATAGCTAACAATGAGCTAAAAGCGTGGCATGCCTTGACCGAACGCCTAGGTGATTTTGCCAAACAAACTTTTTACCGCCGCCGTGAAGATAACAAACACCGTAAAGTAGGTAACTTAACTGACTTTTGCGAGCGTTGGGGCAGTAAATACGAGCACATGATTGTACTTGATGCAGATAGCATCATGACGGGCCAGTGTATGCTTGAGCTCACCAGCAGCATGATCAACAATCCACAAGCTGGGCTTATTCAAACGATTCCGATCCCTGTTAGGCAAGATACCTTCTTTGGTCGCTTTCTACAGTTTGCGTCAGTACTTTATAGTCCAATGCTAGCAACCGGTTCAGCTTTTTGGCAGACTAATCACGCTAATTACTGGGGCCACAATGCCGTCATTCGGGTTAAAGCGTTTATTGATTGCTGCGGTTTACCGGTGCTCAAAGGAAATGCCCCTTTCGGCGGCGAAATTTTAAGTCATGACTTTGTCGAAGCATCATTACTGCATCGTTCTGGCTGGGATGTATTATTACTCAGTGATATACAAGGTAGCTACGAAGAAGTACCGAGTAATATTTTAGATTACGCTATTCGCGACAGGCGTTGGGTGCAAGGCAACATTCAACATTTAGGTTTGTTACCTGCGTCGGGTTTAAAAATAATCAGCAAGCTGCACTTTTTATTAGGTGCAACGGCATATATTTCATCATTAATTTGGTTATCAATGTTAGTGCTAAGTACCATAGATGCGGTCACCCGTGCACTAAACAGTAATGTCTATTTTAATCAGGCGTATCAATTATTTCCGACTTGGCAAATAGCAAAAACAGAATTAATTAACTCGTTGCTTTTTGTCACAATTGTGTTGTTATTATTACCGAAATTAATGGGGATTATTGTCACACTGATCCATCGTAATAAACAATTTGGCGGCTCATTTAAATTAATTTTAGGCTCAATCATTGAAACCGTGTTTGCCATTATTATCGCCCCGCTGATGATGGTTTTTCATAGCTACTTTGTGGTGTGTGTATTTTTAGGTAAAAAAGTAACGTGGGACGCCCAGCCTCGATCAGGCCGCATGGTTCCGTGGCAAGAAGCGATAGGTTACACATTACTATCAACCTTAATCGCCTTAGCTTGGGGCGGTATTGCTTATTACTTTACGCCTGTATTCTTTTGGTGGTTATCGCCGATTTTAGTTGGATTGATCTTAGCAGCCCCAATTGTACGATATTCAAGTAGCATAGGCTTAGGCGTTAAATTACGTAAAATGGGCATATTTATTTGCCCGAGTGAAGTTGATAATAACGACACCCTTGCAGCCTTACGTGTACATGAGCAAGAAATAGCATTACCGAATGATGATGTTGCTAACTTTACAATCCCTACATTGGGGCAAGAGCAACCTAGCGTAATGCCAATTCAGAGCTTTAAGCGCCAAGGTTTAAGTAAACGTAAACGCGTTTTAAATGCCCATCAACAGCTCAAAAAGAAACTATTTAACTAACCTGAACTTAGTTGATATAAAAAAACCGCGCAATTTACATTGCGCGGTTTTTTATTAATTCATAGTTGGCGTTAAGTTTAAAGAAGACCTAGCTTCTTAAGTTCGCCCATTGCCATCTTGCCAGAAAGTGGTACATAACCATCTTTCTCTACAATTTTTTGGCCATCTTGTGATAACACCATTTTTAAGAACTCTGCTTCAATAGGTGCAAGCGGTTTATTCGGGTGTTTATTCACATAAACATATAAAAAGCGCGACAGTGGGTATTTACCTGTTGCTACATTTTCAAGTGTTGCATCAACAAAGTTATCGCCTTTTTTCGCCAGTGGTACAGTACGTACGCCTGATGTTTTATAACCGATACCTGAGTAACCAATTGCATTCACTGATGAAGAAATTGATTGCACTACCGATGCTGAACCTGGTTGCTCGTTCACGTTGTTACGGAAGTCTCCTTTACATAGCGCTTTGTTTTTAAAGTATCCGTAAGTACCAGATACAGAATTACGGCCATAAAGCTGAATGTCTTTTGCAGCCCAATTCCCCGTTAAACCTACATCACTCCAACGAGTCACATCTGCATCAGCACCACATTTACGAGTTGAAGAGAAAATCGCATCGATTTGGTCGATACGTAAACCTTCAATTGGATTGTCTTTATGAACAAATACTGCCAATGCATCAATCGCTACACGTACTTCAGTAGGTTTATAACCGTAACGTTTTTCAAACGCTTCGATTTCTTTTGATTTCATTCTGCGGCTCATCGGGCCAAAGTTTGCTGTGCCTTCTGTCAATGCCGGTGGCGCAGTAGATGAACCAGCCGCTTGAATTTGGATGTTCACATTTGGGTAAATACGTTTATATTCTTCAGCCCAAAAGGTCATCATGTTGGCTAAAGTATCAGAGCCCACAGATGAAAAATTACCTGAAATACCACTGGTTTTTTGATACTCAGGAATAACTGTATCTACTGCCATTGCTTGTGCAGATACAAATGTTGTTACTGCCACACCCATTGCGGCTACTAGGTTTTTAAATCTCATTAGGTTGCTCCGATTTTGTTCGTCTATTTCTTAACTGTCGTCTACTCTAAAGAGAATAGATGACAGTTAGATTACTCTAAAATGACACTTTTATGACTTTGGGCTTTTTGGCTCAATTATTTAATAGCACTGTTTTTTCACGACTAAAAGCAAACGAAAAACATGATCCTTCGCCTAATTTACTTTTAATTATCAATTGGCTATCGTGACGAGTTAATACATGTTTGGTGATGGCTAAACCCAGCCCTGAGCCACCGGTGGTACGACTACGCGCTTTATCAACCCGATAAAAACGCTCAGTTAAACGATTAATATGCTCTGGTGCAATACCATCGCCATTATCAACCACTGAAAAGTACGCTTGATTATCTTTTAGCTGCCAGCTTACGGTTATTTTACCGCCCGCCTTGGTGTAATGAATGGCATTAAACACTAAATTAGAGAAGGCACTGCGCAGCTCCTCTTCAGCGCCTTTTATATCGACGTTAGCATCAATATCAAATATCAACTCATGCCCTTTGTCTTGATTCAATGATTGTGCTTCAGTCCTAATATAGCTAAGTAACTGCGGTACATTGATGGCTTTATCATTATCTTGACGTCGAGCGCCTTCAATACGTGATAACGACAATAGCTGATTTACCAAGCTATCCATGCGTTTACACTGTTCAAGCATAGTACCTTGTGCTTTATTCCACATTGCCGGTGGTGGCACCATATCGCCATCAAACATTTCTAAGTAACCTGTAACAACGGTTAATGGCGTACGTAGCTCATGAGATACATTGGCCACAAAGTCTTTGCGCATTTGCTCAAGTTGCTTCAGTCGCGTGACATCACGCACAACAACCATTAATTGTGAGCTGGCATATGGCATTACCCGAAACTCTAAAACTTGCTCAACACTGTGACCATTTTCAAGTTCTAATGCTTCATCAAACAATTCCGTTTGCATATATTTCGCAAATTTAGGATCGCGAATAAGGTTGTCAAGCCGTTGACCATGATCCGCTGGCCACTGTAATCCAAGCACTTTTAAAGCTAGTTGATTACACCAAACAATACTTAAATCACGTTGTAGAACAATAACCGCATCAGGCACTGCTTCTGCGCCATCGCGAAAACGACGGATCAAATCAGCTAATTCATTACGTTTTTTACGGTTGCGATGTTGTAAATGGTAGATCCCTTCAAATACTTGCTCCCATGCCCCCTCGCCTTCAGGTGGATTAAAACTACGTTGATTCAATAGCCAATCACTGAGCCGATAGAGTTGATGATAATGCCAAACAAGCAGTGAAAAAGATCCTAAAAATAAAAGCAAAAATGGCGCACCAATAAGCACGCCAATTAATAATAAAGGTAGGAAATAGATAAACAGACGCTTTGCTAACGCCTGCTTATTAACAACTCGATACATACACTCACTTTACCTTAGAGTAAGTAAATTTAAGCCAAAATTAGTTATTGGCTTGGTCATCTCCATGACTCTTATAATTTACTGGAAAAACGATAGCCTGCACCACGTACAGTTTGTACTAAACGGTCATGACCAAGCGGTGCAATCGCTTTGCGTAAGCGACGAATATGCACGTCTACGGTTCTATCTTCAACATAGACATTAGTCCCCCATACGTTATCTAGTAGCTGTTCACGGCTATAAACACGTTCAGGATGAGTCATAAAGAAATGCAATAAGCGAAATTCTGTCGGTCCCATATCCAACTCGCTACCTTCAGAGGTAACACGGTGTGAAATAGGATCAAGACGTAAACCATGTACATCAATCGCTTCTTCCAATGAAGTAGGCGACACACGACGAATAACGGCTTTAATACGCGCCATTAATTCTTTTGGTGAAAATGGTTTAGTAACATAATCATCAGCACCGACTTCAAGACCGCGAACTTTATCTTCTTCTTCGCCGCGAGCAGTCAGCATAATAATAGGAATTTGGCGAGTATATTCACTTTGCTTAAACTTTTTAGCAATTTGAATTCCACTACCACCTGGTAGCATCCAATCTAATAACACCATATCTGGATAAGGCTCTACCATCGCTGCAATGGCTGAATCGTAATCTTCCGCTTCAATTGCTTGAAAACCATTTTGCTCTAATACAAAAACCAGCATCTCTCTGATCGGTGCTTCGTCATCGACGACAAGTACTTTACGTGACATTCCAATTTATCTCTTTCGTTATCGAACTAGTTTTCATTATTATGACTAAGTATGACATTTTTATGAAAGTGTAACGTGTAAATCGAAATGCGGGGTAAAAAATGCAAAATAAACCCGTTTAAGGTACAAAATTAGCATACATTATCAAATTTCACATTTAAAAATCATACTTTATAATTGCTACATTACTACTTTGTATTAAATTCCCCTTTCAATAATCAACTATACAGTATCACGATGTAAGCCACGAAAGCATCTTCACACTCTAACTCAATTAAAACGCCTATTAACATCGGCGATCATTAACAGAGATCAAAATCCTACCAAGTTTCATTTCAGGGATCATTCGTTTACCAACCGAGTTAGATCTGGGATCAGTGTTTTACCTAGCCAAAGCCATAAGTTGTTGATCATTTATACAACAAAGCTTTGAAATGGCTATTTTTATAACAAAACCTCTGCCAATCAAGCTGATCCTTAGTAAAAATCTGATCCCAACAAAGCACAGTTAGTAAAGCAATGATCCCAAAGCCCCTGCTTGGTAAAATAATGATCTTTTACGATCAGGTATAAAAAAGCCAGTAGCTTTAACACTACTGGCTGTTTTATAACTTAATAAATTAAATTATTTAATTTTCGGATCTAATTCACCCGTTAAATATTTAAGGTGCATCTCATCAAGTGAGATTGGTTTGATCTTACCTGCTTGACCCGCTGTACCAAATGACTCATAACGTGCAACACAGATCTCAGTCATTGCTTTTGTCGCTTCAGCTAAATACTTACGTGGATCAAAGTTTGCTGGATTAAGCGCAAGATGGCGACGAATAGCCCCTGTAGATGCTAATCGTAAGTCTGTATCGATATTTACTTTACGCACACCAAACTTAATTCCCTCAACGATCTGCTCAACTGGCACACCATAGGTTTCTGGGATCTCACCACCATATTGGTTGATGATCTCAAGCCATTCTTGCGGCACTGATGACGAACCGTGCATAACTAAGTGAGTGTTAGGAATACGTGCGTGGATCGCTTTAATACGATCAATCGCCAAAATATCATCCGTTGGCGGACGTGTAAATTTATACGCGCCGTGTGAAGTACCACACGCAATCGCTAAGGCATCAACATGGGTTTTACTTACAAAATCGGCCGCTTCTTCTGGATCGGTTAGCATTTGGTCTGTGGTTAGTTTACCTTCAGCACCAACGCCATCTTCTTCGCCAGCTTCGCCAGTTTCAAGTGAGCCTAGCACACCTAACTCGCCTTCAACAGACACACCACAAGAGTGTGCAAGTTCAACAGTTTTACGCGTTACATCAACGTTATACTCATATGATGATGGTGTTTTACCATCGCTCATTAACGAGCCATCCATCATCACTGATGAAAAACCTAATTGAATTGAACGTTGGCAAACGCCAGGTGAGGTACCGTGATCTTGATGCATTACCACTGGAATATGTGGCCACTCTTCAATCGCAGCTAAAATCATATGACGTATAAATGGGGCACCAGCATAGGCACGAGCGCCAGCTGAACCTTGTACAATTACTGGGCTGTTAGTTTTGTCAGCCGCCATCATAATAGCGCGGATCTGCTCTTGGTTATTAACGTTAAATGCTGGTACGCCATAACCATGTTCAGCTGCATGATCAAGAAGTTGTCGCATACTGATTAAAGCCATTTGGTATTCTCCAAATTGTCGATAGCTGCGCACGCGCAAAACTACCTAGTTCGAACGGAATAGTTGAGTTCGGTGCAATCACTGCACCTCGATAGTATTGGCTCTTGCCAAATTTACCGTCATACAAAACCAGCTATTAAATAAGGGTGAGAGGTATTTAATATCTGATCATACTCAGTGTAGTTAGCAGCCTAAACTAACAATTGCTAACTACATTGAGTAAACGCTAATTACTTAGCGCGTTGTTCAAGCATAGCAACTGCTGGTAATTTTTTCCCTTCTAAAAACTCAAGGAAAGCACCACCGCCAGTTGAAATATACGAAATTTTATCGGCAATGCCGTATTTATCAATCGCTGCTAACGTATCACCGCCACCAGCTATTGAGAACGCATTTGAATTAGCGATTGCTTGAGCAATAGCACGGGTGCCATTACCAAACTGGTCAAATTCAAATACACCTACTGGACCATTCCATACAACAGTACCTGCATTAGCAATAATTTTTGCAAGTTTGCTCGCTGTATCTGGGCCAATATCAAAAATCATATCTGTGTCTGTTACTTCGCTAACATCTTTTAATGTTGCAACGGCTGATTCTGAAAACTCATTGCCAACAACCACATCAGTAGGTACTGGTATTTCACCATTATTACTTTTAGCAGCCGCACTTAGCTTATTTGCTTCATCAATTAGGTCAGCTTCGTATAATGACTTACCAACCGGGTAGCCTGCCGCAGCAATAAAGGTATTTGCAATACCGCCACCAGTGACTAATTGATCAACAATCGTTGAAAGTGAATCAAGTACTGTTAGTTTAGTTGATACTTTAGAGCCGCCCACAATCGCCACTAATGGACGAGCGGGGTTATCAAGTGCTTTACCTAATGCCTCTAATTCAGCCGCCAATAGTGGGCCTGCACAAGCAACATCTGCAAATAAACCAACGCCATGGGTAGACGCTTGAGCACGATGGGCGGTACCAAATGCATCCATTACATACACATCACATAATGCAGCAAGCTTTTTAGATAACGCTTCGTCATCTTTGCTTTCGCCAACATTAAAGCGTACGTTTTCAAAAACGACCACTTCATTATCAGCAATTTCAACGCCATTTAAGTAATCTTTTTCAAGACGTACATTTTGTTCAAGTGCTTCATTAAGGTAATCAACAACTGGCGCTAAAGAAAACGCTTCATCATATTCCCCTTCCGTAGGGCGGCCTAGGTGTGACATAACCATTACTTTAGCGCCTTTTTCAAGGGCTAATTTAATACTCGGTAATGCAGCACGAATACGTGCATCTGAGGTCACTTTACCTGCTTTTACTGGTACATTTAAATCTTCACGAATTAACACGCGTTTGCCGTTTAAATCTAAATCCGCCATATTTATGACCGACATGGACTTCTCCTTAGTTAACGATACTGACTTGAAATATATAGGTTTTATTTTTAGGTTTGAACTTTTATATTAATTACTTGCTGCCATCATCACTCGTGCTGTATCGAGCATTCTATTAGCAAACCCCCACTCATTATCACACCACACTAACAACTTTATCAGTCGTTTATGACTGACTCGTGTCTGTGTGCCATCTATAATACAAGAATGTGGGTCATGATTAAAATCAACCGAGACCAATGGCTCTTCGGTATAACTTAAAATACCTTCTAGGCGGTCTCTCGCTGCTGCTTTTAATACCTTATTTACCGCTTTTAAATCAACATCGGCGTTGACAGTCACACTCAAATCCATCGCAGTAACATTGATAGTAGGTACTCGCACCGAAATAGCTTCAAAGCGGCCATGGAACTTAGGTAAAATACGCTCAATACCGCGAGCTAATTTAGTATCAACGGGAATAATCGACTGACTCGCAGCGCGGGTACGACGTAAATCATGATGATAAGCATCAATTACTTGCTGATCATTCATCGACGCATGAATAGTCGTAATCGCCCCTGATTCTATACCAAAGGCATCATCAAGTACTTTAATCACCGGTACTATACAGTTTGTGGTACATGATCCATTAGAGACAATCGTATGCTCAGCGAGTAGTTCATCATCATTGATACCATAAACAATAGTGGCATCAACATCCGCATCTGCGGGCTGAGAAAATAAGACTTTCTTTGCGCCAGCATCAAGATGTAATTGCGCATGTTCACGAGAGTGATACACACCAGTACATTCTAAAACCACATCAACATCAAGTAACTGCCAAGGTAATTCACGCGGGTTTTGTTCTGCAAATAAAGCAATTGTATCGCCCGCTACCGATAAGGTGTCTTCACCTAAAGTAACTGGAAACGCAAAACGGCCATGAGACGTATCATATTTAAGAAGATGAGCGATCCCTTGAGGATCAGCAAGTTCATTAATCGCAACAATTTTGATCTCGTCGCTTAAGCCCGATTCATAAAGAGCGCGAACAATATTTCGACCAATTCGACCAAAACCATTGATTGCAAGTTTGATTGCCATGAAGAAGAAAATCCACTCTAGTTGCTTGCAGATAAAGGCAACCTGCCTTTTAGATGCGCGTATTGTAATCGACCTTTGTCTTGATTATAAGAGGGAAAGTTAAATAAATGTTTTAAGCCTGCTTTTGATGCTGCAATTTTGGTAATCGACCTTTGTCTTGATTATAAGAGGGAAAGTTAAATAAATGTTATAAGCCTGCTTTTGATGCTGCAATTTTGGTAATCGACCTTTGTCTTGATTATAAGAGGGAAAGTTAAATAAATGTGTTAAGCCCGCTTTTGATGCTGCAATTTTGGTAATCGACCTTTGTCTTGATTATAAGAGGGAAAGTTAAATAAATGTGTTAAGCCCGCTTTTGATGCTGCAATTTTGGTAATCGACCTTTAATCTGAATATAAAAGGCAAGATTAAATAAATGTTTACTCCCTCTCCTTTCTTCCTGATATCTACTCATAACATAGAATAAAACAGCGCTTATAGGTTCATTTTCACGAGTGAATTTTAGTCAATTTATGCTATTTAGGTTTATTATTATTGAATTATTTTATAATAGCGTTACTTTATTCAAGACAACGAACACTATTCAATCAAAAAACAATTGATGAAACTAAAAGATCATTAATCTAAACATTAGGTTAGAAATAAAATGACAACACACACAAAAATCTTAATTGCAGATGATCACCCGCTGTTTCGACAAGCACTATTACTTATGCTGGAATCAAGCTTTAATAATGCTTGCCTACTTGAAGCCGAAACAATTCCCGAATTAGAGCACAAATTAGCAAACACCACAGATGTTGATCTGATCTTACTCGATCTTGATATTCCGGGTGCACAGGGTTTTAATACGCTGAGTAATATACGTGAGCTGTATCCTGAAATAGGGGTGATTGTAGTATCAGGTTTTGAAGAGCCTGATACCATACGCAAAGCGATGAGCCTGGGTGCAGCAGGCTTTATACCTAAATCAACTCCCGTCCCTGAGATGATAAAAGCAATAGAAGATGTGCTACAAGGCAAACTATGGACACCCACCGATGATCACAATAAAAATACGCCAGAGCAACAGCAAGCAGAAAAGTTAGCAACATTAACGCCCCAACAGCATAAAATATTACACATGTTTGCCGATGGTTTGTTAAATAAACAAATCGCCTACGAACTTAGCTTGTCTGAATCTACAATCAAAAGCCATGCCAGCACAATATACTTAAAACTTGGGGTAAAAAGTCGAACTCAAGCCGTGATTTTATTAAACGAGCAGCAACTGGCACAAGCATCACTTTCACCTTTTCATCGCCATTAACTATTATAATTTTTTTCTAGCTGTTTAGTTAATAAAGCACTCATCAACGCCCGTAATGCGACGGGCTTGATGATTTTCCGCAAATAGCCAATATCGGCTTGCTTTGCCTGTACTTGCACTAACTCATCAGTTGTTGCGGTGATTAAAATCGCAGGTAATGGATACTGGCTGATTGCTCGAATACGCTTGATTAATTCAATGCCATTACAGCCATCAAGATGCTCCGAGTGAGGCTTTTGCTCCTGTCGCTCAGAGTAGTCTACTGTTACAATATGCAAAGGGTTAGCGGGGAACATTGGTTCAGCACTAAGTTGATAATCAACTAAGAGAATATCAATTTCATCTTCATGTGTTTTATAAAGTGCAGACGCCTCGGCTGCGGTTGTCGCGGTAAATACACGACATTTCCAGGCTGTTAAAAGCTCGGTCATACCTGCAATAACATCTTTTTCGTTATCAATACATAGCACCCCAACTCCTTGCAAAGTCATATTCTTAGGGGCAAGTGTCGGCTTTGTTTGCTGTACACGGTTTACAATCGGTACTTCAACGCTAAACAAGCAGCCATGCTCAGGCTCTGATACCAAGCCAACCTTATGCTCAAGAATATTAGCCAGGCTTTGTGCAATATTTAAACCCAACCCCAAGCCTTTAGGGCCAATCAATTGCGTCGATAATTGTGTAAATTGTTCAAATACTTCTTGCTGCTTATCTTCGGGGATGCCAGGTCCGTTATCAATCACTTGAATACTTAAGTAATTGCCCTTACGACGACAACCCAGCAATACTTTACCTTTATTTGCATAGCGAAATGCATTACTTAAAAAGTTTTGCACAATCCGCGTTAGCAAAGTTAGATCTGTGCGGATAAATAATTGACTTGAGTGACAGCGAAAATCAATTTGATAATCTTTACTCAAGGCAGAAAACTCCGAATGCAACATACTAAATACCCGCTCCAGTGCAATGTCATTGAAAACAGGGATGATATTGCCACTTTCAATCCGCGCAATTTCATTTAAATCAAGTAATAGGTTATTTGCTATCTCTAACGAATTATCAATTTTCTTAATTTGCTCACGCTCTTGTATTGACACTCTAGGGCTCAAACATACCGCAGAAGAAAACAACCGAGCAGCCGACAATGGTTGCAAAAGATCATGACTACAGGCTCTTAAATATTGACTCTTTTTCAAATGAGCCTGCTCTGCTTTTAACCTTGCATCAGCGAGTTCTCGATTGGCTTTTTCAAGCTCTAAGTTTGCTAGTTCTAATTCTGTCGTGCGCGCAAGAACACGACTTTCAAGATCGGTGTTTTCTTCTTTTAAATAATTTTCTGCTCGGCGAAACTCCGTAATATCTGAGAAAATCATCACAAATCCTCCACCAGGTATTGGGTTCCCTTCAATTAACAGCACCTTACCATTGGCTAACTTTCGCTCTGATTTATGCTTACTACCGGCTTTTAAGTACTCAAGACGTTTATTAACCTGCCCCTCAATATTATGTATATAGCGATTTTGATTGCTAAGGTTGAAGCGGATCAACTGGCTAATTGGGCAACCAATATAGATTAAATTTTTAGGGTAATTAAAAATATCTAGATACTGCTTATTCCATGCTACTAAATTCAAATTAGCATCTATCACAGAGATCCCTTCACTGGTATTTTCAATCGCTCCTTGCAATACTGAACGACTAAATTCAAGTTGTTGAGTAGAGTTATCCTCAACAATTTTAGCAACTTGATCAAATGCGATATCACGCCCAGCCAAAGCAAAAGAAATCACCAATTTGGCTGATGCCGAGCCCATTACACTCGCTAATGTCTGCTCTGCATGCAGTAATAAAGCCTCATTATAGGTTTTATGCTTTTTAATTTTATGTGATTGATTAAATTCAGCAAAGCACTCGGCTGCTTTGTCTTGACCAATAAAGCGAGCAATTAACAGCTCGAGTTCCTGACGATCTATTTTTGGTTGTTTAGGCAGATGTGAATCTTGTTTATTATCGGTTTCATAGAAATATTTACTCTGCATTTCTTCGCGAATATTTTGCCGAGTAAGCTGTGAAACAATAAACAGCACAATAAGGTTAATAGCCAAGCCAAACAAGGTAGCCACCGTTGTAGCAGGCCAATTTGTATTGCTTAACGGGTGTGCATAAAACCCAAGCTGTGGTAATAAATTAAACAGTGCCCAAATAGAGAAACCACAAAACATGCCCCAAAAAACGCCCTTTTGAGTCGCTCTTCGCCAAAAAAAAGCAGCAACCAATGCAGGCCCTATTTGCGCAATCGCGCCAAACGCAACCTCACCAAGTGATGCCAGCGTATCAGGTGGAGAAACTAATAACATACAATAACTAAGCGCAATAACTACAACGACTAAGATTTTACGGATCAATAATAATCGGGATTGAAAGTGTAAAAAGTCATGGTGCTTACGAGGCGCTAATTTAAAAATTAACGGAAAAACAATTTCGTTACTGAGCATAGTACTCAATGCAATGGTCGATACAATCACCATTGAACTTGCCGCAGAAACCGCCCCTAAAAACGCAAATAACGACAGCCACTGTTGGCCGTTGTAGGCGGGCAAAAATAAAACATAAGCATCAGGGTCTAAAGACTGGCCATAATTTAATGTGCCAGCAAGGCCTATGGGACCTGCAAAAAAAGCGAATACCAAAATATAAAGAGGTAATAACCAGCGCGCTAAATTACTGGTTTTTTGTTCTTTAATCTCAACAAACATAACTTGAAATTGCCTTGGTAAACATAAAAAAGCCGACATAACGATGATCAATAAACCCACCATACCTACTAGGTTATAGCTTTCAAACTGCTGCGATAAGGACACGTAATCTTGTGACTTTTGCCAAATATCAGCGGGGGAATCATAAATAACAAATGATACAAATAAGCCAACAAGTAAAAAAGCGATCAGTTTAACTAACGATTCAAAGGCAATCGCTATCATGACGCCGGGATGACGCTCTGTTACATCGATAGTTCGAATGCCAAAGATAATGGTGAATCCAGCTAAAATCAGGCTAACGATTAAACCTAATTGCCAAATCGGAAAATCTTGGCTTTGCTGTAAAATTTTATAAGAGTAAACAATCGCTTTAAGCTGCAAAGCAATATAAGGCAAGGTGCCAATCATGGCCACTAACGTTACCAACAAGGCTAAGCTTTGTGATTTACCAAACCGAGCCGAAAGTAAATCAGCAATGGAAGTACTTTTGAGTTTGAGGCAGGTTTTTATGATCCGCTGAATAAAAGGCCAAGCAAATATAAATAATAAAATAGGGGCTAAATAAACCGAAATATAAGAAAAAGAGCTATTTGCCGCCTGCGCTGAAGTACCTAGAAACCCCCAAGACGTACAGTAAACCCCTAATGATAAGGCATAAATAATAGCATGCTGTTTGGCAACTAGCTTATGTCGATACTTGCCCCCAAGGTGGGCAATTAGAAATAACAAACTAATGTAACCAATACTTACACTAACCAACAACCAATTAGAAAACATCGCGCTCTTCTTTGTATCAAATTGTATTTATTATTATTTTCAATGCTTACTTTGCCCGTAAAACACAGCATATAACATTGGACTAAAGGACTAAGCGCAAGGTACTAGCCCTTATTTACAATTGTTGATTTTTTCGACTCACCTAGTATGAATCACACATAATAACAAAGGAATTTGGTCGATGTTCAACACACAATATAAAAAATTACTGCTTACATCTGCTTTTCTTACTGCCAGTACATCCGCACTGGCAGGCTACGAGATCAACATAACTGAAAACGATAAATTAACCTTCGGTGGCTACATTAAAATTGATGCACGATACGTTGACGGTGACATTGCCTATCGTGATTACTGGATTGGTGATGGCATTGCTTTAGAAGAAGACGCATCCCAGTTTCGTATCTTTGCTAACGAAACCCGTTTCAATACTAAATACCAACACGGCGAGATAACAGGCTTCATCGAAATGGATTTTTGGGGCGGCGGCGGTAATGAAATTGTCTCTAACTCAGCTAACCCGCGCATCCGACATGCTTTTATAAACTACAAAGATCTCACTGTTGGCCAAACTTGGTCAACCTTTATGAATACTAGCGCAATTCCTGAAACTGCCGATTTTGCTGGCGCAACAACAGGTCTAGTATTTATTCGTCAAGGACAAGTACGTTATAACATGGGCAACTTCCAAGTATCCATTGAAAATCCTGAGAGCTGGGGGGGCGATACCGCAAACGATAATATTCCTGATTTAATCGCACGCTATAACATCAAAGGTGATTGGGGCAATGTCTCTATTTCTGGCTTAGCACGGCAATTACATACCTTATCAGGTAACACTGAAAGCGCCTTTGGCGCATCTGTTGCGGCACGAATTAAAACAACAGGAAAAGATGACTTACGCCTACAAATTCATAAAGGTGATTTAGGCCGCTATGTAGGGGCTGCGGCTGTTAAAGATCTCTATGGTGAAGAAGTTGAAGATATTACCTCTGTATTAGTTGCCTATCGTCATTTTTGGAATGATTCACTGCGTTCAAGCGTGCTGTACGGCAAAGTTGATGGTGATGTATCCAATCGTGAGCGTACGCAATGGGGTATAAACCTCTTTCAAAACTTAACTAAAGAACTCGAAGTGGGTATTGAAGTCGGTAACTTTTCAATTGATGAGTTAGATAAAGATTCAAATTACCTACAAGCCACAATGAGATACATCCTCTAGCTGACAGAACACTTTCTAATGTTTGTTGTGTGTAATAACGACCCCAACCGTTAATACATTTTAAAGAGGGTTCACCCCCTCTTATTTTTCAACGCATTCGTTATTCATTTTTATTCTCAGTTAAATTTAGGAGTATGAGTATGACAACATCGATACTCAATATAGAGCAAATATCGCTAGCCTTTGGTGGTGTTAAAGCCTTAACAGATGTTAGTTTTTCGGTGACTAAAGGCTCTGTATTTTCAATTATTGGCCCAAATGGGGCTGGTAAAACATCAATGCTCAATTGCATTTCTGGCCGCTATCAACCTAACAGTGGAAAAATCACCTTTGCAGATCAAGATGTTACCCACTTAAAACCCAATGACCGCGCAGACTTAGGTATGGGCCGTACTTTTCAAAACTTAGCCTTATTTGGCCATATGTCAGTGCTCGATAATATTATGGTTGGTCGCCATCACTTATTAAAAAACAATTGGTTAACAGGGCCGTTATATTGGGCTTCTGGGGCGCAAAAAGAAGAACTCGCTCACCGAAGAAAAGTAGAAGAAGTGATCGACTTCCTTGAGATCTCTCATATCAGAAAATCCATCGCTGGCACCTTGTCTTACGGGCTTCGTAAACGCGTTGAATTAGCTCGTGCAATGGCTCTAAACCCAAAACTGATTTTACTTGACGAACCAATGGCTGGAATGAATCTGGAAGAAAAAGAAGACATGGCCAGATACATCCTCGATTTAAATGAAGAATTCGGTATTACGGTCGTTATGATTGAACATGATATGGGAGTTGTAATGGATATTTCTCATGAAGTTATGGTGCTGGATTTTGGTAAAAAATTAATTTCTGGTTTACCACACGAAGTCATGGCTGACCCCTATGTTAAACGTGCCTACCTTGGTCTTGAAGACGACGCAGAGCCAGCCACCTTAGAGGAGGTAAGTTAATGACTAGCCAAATCAATCAAGATTTTGAGATGGGTGAACTGAATACCTTCCCCAAAATTCTACAACACAATGCCACGCATTGGCCTGATATGGTGGCGATGCGAGAAAAAGAGTTTGGTATTTGGAACGAGTTCAGCTGGGCCGAATATAACAATAAAGTAAAGTGGTTGTCGCTCGCGTTGAGTAACAAAGGCGTGAATACAGATGATACCATTGCCTTACTTGGTGATAACCGCCCAGAATGGATATGGGGCGAAATTGCTGCTCACGCTTTACGTTGCCATTCATTAGGTATTTATCAAGATTCAATGCATGACGAAGTAATCTATTTACTCGCTAGCAGTGGCGCAACCGTTGTGATTGCTGAAAACGAAGAGCAATGCGATAAATTACTTGATTTAGGTGATGGCATAGAGCAAGTAAAATTCATTGTTTATTGCGACCCAAGAGGTATGCGCAAATACAACGACTCGCGACTTATAGATATCAATACCCTATACACACTGGGCCAAGAACTCGAACAAGCATACCCTGATCGTTATCAAGCCATGATAGATGCCTCAGCCCCTGACGACATTGCTATTTACTGCACCACTTCAGGTACCACATCAAAACCCAAAATTGCCCTACTCAATGGTGGCAATTTTATTAAGCACTGTAGTTCATATTTACGTGCTGACCCGCGTCAAGCTGGCGACAACTATGTATCTGTATTGCCCTTACCTTGGATCATGGAGCAAGTCTATGCAATTGGCCAAGCACTGATCGCCCGTCAAATTGTAAATTTTGTTGAAGAACAAGAAACACTCATGGCTGACCTACGAGAAATTGGCCCCAGCTTTGTACTATTAGCACCACGGGTATGGGAAGGCATTTTAGCTGACGTACAAACCCGTATGATGGATTCAACACCTTTTAAAAGAAAGCTATTTAATTTTGCCATGAAGCTGGCTGAGCAAAGCCAAGTAACAGGCAAAAAATCATGGCTAGCTGAAATTCTACTGCTAAAAGCACTTCGTGATCGACTCGGTTTTTCATTCTTAAAATCGGCTGCCACCGGCGGAGCTGCGATGGGGCCTGACACCTTTAAGTTTTTCCAAACCATTGGTGTGCCTTTACGCCAACTCTACGGCCAAACAGAAATGTGCGGAGCTTACACCATCCATCATGAAGCCGATGTTGACTACGACAGTGTTGGCGTCGCGTTTGATAATGCACAAATTAAAGTCATTAATCCCGATAAAGCCGGTATTGGCGAAGTTATTGCTAAAACAGTCGGAATGTTTAGTGGCTACCTTAATAATCAACAAGCCTATGATGAAGACGTGATTGACGGCTGGATGCAAACAGGTGATGCCGGTTACTTTAAACCGTCTGGCCATTTAGTGGTGATTGATCGGATCAAAGATCTCGCTTGCACCAGCGACGGCGCACAATATTCTCCTCAATATATAGAAAACAAACTTAAGTTTTCTTCATTTATTGGCGAAGCCGTTATTTTAGGTAAAGCAAAGCCTTATCTATCAGCCATCATTTGTATTCGTTTTAGTATTGTTGCGAAATGGGCTGAGCAACAAGGGCTGTCGTTTACCAACTACACCAACTTATCAACCCTGCCTGAAGTGTACGAAAAAATTGGCGAAGAAATAATGCGCGTCAATGAGTCACTTCCTGAATCACAAAAAATCCATAAATTTTTATTACTTTACAAAGAACTTGATGCCGATGATGGCGAATTAACACGAACCCGTAAAGTTCGCCGTAGTGTTATTGCGGATAAATATGGCGACATTATTTCATCCATTTATGACAACAAGGAAAATGTTGATATTGATACCATGGTGGTATTTCAAGATGGTACTAAAACCCGTATTCAAACCCAGCTTAAAGTCACTTCGCTGATCGAAACAGCCTGCACGGCTGCTGATAACACTATCAACATAACACGGAGAGTCTCATGAATTTTGAATTGCTAATTCAACTAATCGTCAATGGTTTAATTGTCGGCTTACTCTATGGCGTCGTTGGGATGTGCTTTGTATTAGTGTACAAATCAACGCAAATTGTAAACTTTGCCCAAGGTGAGTTTTTATTAGTGGGTGCCTGGGTATGCTGGGCAGTACTGATTTATTTAGAGCTGCCTTTTGTAGTGGGCTTTTTACTGACAATGGCCTTTATGGCAATCTTTGGTGTGCTGCTGCAAATGATTGTTTTACGCCCGATGATAGGTGAACCTATTATCTCAGTGATCATGATCACCATTGGCTTATCAATCTTTTTTCAAGCCTTGATGAAATGGATTTTTGGTGTTTCAGCGCAAAGTTACCCGCAAGTATTTACCACTAATAGCATCCAAATATTTGGCTTGAACATTGAAGCCGCTTACTTAATGAGCACCGTAATCGCCTTAATAATTATGGTTGCCTTCTATCTATTCTTTAAACATTCAAAATACGGTTTAGCAATGCGAGCCACAGCCTTTGATCAACAGATTGCACAAAGCTTAGGTATTTCGGTAAAACAAGTTTTTGCTATGAGCTGGGGTATTGCTGCTACGGTTTCAGCCACAGCTGGAATTGTTATTGGCATGGTAAACGGGGTTTCAAATTCACTGTCATTAATTGGCATCAAAGTTTTCCCTGCAGTTATTCTTGGCGGTTTAGATTCTATCATCGGCGCTATTGTCGGTGGTTTGATCATTGGTGTATTAGAGAATGTCGCTGAGTTTTTCGACAGCCAATATCTCCATGTTGGCAATATGTATGACATCGCACCATTTTACGTGTTGCTCGTCATCCTTTGGTTCAAACCATACGGTTTGTTCGGCACAAAAGATATTGAACGTATTTAAACAAGCCGATTTAGGTGCATCAATAGCGCCTAACAAGTGCAGATAAAGGTAAATTTTAGGAGTTTATTATGTCGAGTTTAACCATGAGACCCTGCGGCGATTTCCGCACCAGTTATAAACAAGATAATACAATTTTTGAAACAACAACCATCAAAAATGTGGCAATTTTCGCAATTGCCCTATTATGTGCAGCGCCATACTTAGTCGATGCATATTACCTAACCCTATTTATTCAAATTTCATATTTAGGGATAGCCGCACTAGGGCTCAATATTTTGGTCGGTTACACCGGACAAATTTCATTAGGTCATGGCGCATTTTTTGGCTTTGGTGCTTTTGCATCAGCATGGCTCAATATCTCCTTTGGTATTCCTGTATTGCTGTGTATTCCACTGGCTGGTTTTTTAACAATGGCTGTAGGCATGATGTTTGGTTTACCGGCCTCAAGAATTAAAGGCTTGTACTTAGCTATAGCCACACTGGCTGCGCAGTTTATTTTAGAAGACTTCTTTGCCCGTGCTGACTGGTTTTCTGGTGGTTCTGCCGGCTCATCTGCCGACCCAATTAGTATATTTGGCTTTGTTTTTAATAGCGATGAAAGCTTCTTTTATATCGCCTTAGCAGCCTTAATTATTATGTATATTTGGGGCTGTAATCTGATGCGCAGTCGTGATGGTCGCGCCTTTGTTGCAGTACGTGACCATTATCTATCAGCTGAGATCATGGGCATCAAGCTCAATAAATATCGCTTACTCTCTTTTGGTATATCGTCTTTTTATGCCGGTATTGGCGGTGCCTTATATGCCCATTACTTAGGCTATGTTTCTGCCGAAGGCTTCACCTTATTTATGTCGATTCAATTTTTAGCCATGATCATCATCGGCGGCTTGGGTTCAATTAAAGGCACCTTAATGGGTGTGGTATTTATGGTGTTTTTACCTGAAGTGCTCGAAAGCGGCGTTGGTTTAATGAAGATGACCGACTGGGGCAATATTCCTATGGTGGTTGATGGCCTGGCCTATATCAAAGAAATGGCCATTGGCTTAGTGATTATCTTATTCCTTATTTTTGAGCCGCAAGGCATGGCACACCGCTGGGCACAAATTAAAAACTATTGGAAGTTTTACCCGTTCTCTTACTAATCAATAGACACTAACTTAAGCATATACAACACACATGAGCATCATTAATGCGTAAATAATTGGCAATCTAGCCATAAAAAAAAAAGGAAATAGTTATGCACAATCATAAGGCAAAATTAACGTCTCTATTAATAGTAAGCGCGCTGTGCACCAGTCAACAAACATTCGCTGAAGACTCAGTCTTTGTTGGTCATCTAGCTGATATGAGTGGCCCGACAGCTTTTGTTGGTAAAAATTACGCTGACGGCGTGCGTGATTCCCTAGCTTACATTAACGAAAATGGTGGCATCAATGGCACTAAACTCGAATATGAAACAATTGATTACGCTTACAAAGTGCCGCAAGCGATTGCCGCTTATAAAAAGTGGCATTCGCGTAAAAACATGGTTGCCATGCAAGGCTGGGGCACCGCTGATACCGAAGCACTGATCTCATTTGTAGCCAAAGATAAACTACCAGTATTTTCAGCGTCTTACTCTGGCCACTTAACGGATCCTATGGGTAAAAACCCACATACAAAGAAACCAGCTCCTTATAACTTTTTTTACGGCGCATCCTATTCAGATGCGTGCCGCGGTTTAGTCCAGTGGGCAGCTGAGGACTGGCAAAAAAAGGGGGGCAAAGGCAAACCTAAGTTTACTCATATTGGTGCAAATCACCCCTTCCCTAATGCACCGAAAGAAGCCTGTGCAGAGTACGCCACCGAATTAGGCTTTGATGTACAACCTGCGGTTGTTATTTCGATGAAACCAGGTGATTTTAAAGCGCAATGTTTAAGCTTAAAAAGCTCAGGCTCAAATTACGGATATATAGGCAATCTAGGTGGTTCAGTATTGTCTTTAGTTAAATCATGTAACACCGTTGGTACCGATATTCAGTTTATGTCGAATATATGGGGGGGCGATAAAAAAATATTCCAAGCTGCGGGCGAAGGCATTAAAGATTATGTATTTCCAGCTATGACGCCGTTTTGGACTGATCAAGTACCTGGCATGAAACTCGTTAGGGAGATTTCAAAACAATCAGACCCTTCAGGCCAAGAAGAGCGTGTTCATCATTACATTCGTGGCGTGTGCTCAACATTCTTTATGAAAGAGGCTATGGAATGGGCAAAAGATAACGGCGGAATAACCGGTGAAAATATTAAAAAAGCCATGTATGCCCGTAAAGATTGGGTACCAGCAGGACTTGAAGGCGTATGCCTTGCGGGCAACTGGAGTGAACAAGATCACCGTGGCACTAACCAAGTTTACATTTACAAAGGCAACTATAACGAAGGCAATGTCGTCGTTGAAGAGTTATCACTGGTAACCATTGAGCGCCGTGATGCGTGGTTAGGTTTTTAATAGCTCGTTAAACATAGCAGCGGATGAAGCATCTCGTTATTTTCATCCGCTGATAAATTATTAATTTTTCAAGGAGTTAGCTATGTCACAAGCAGCTATAAAAATACAACCTGCATCACCAATTCTAAGCGTTAACAATATTGAAGTTGTTTACGATGAAGTCATCCAAGTTTTACGTGGTGTTAGTTTAGATGTGCCAGAGGGTGAAATAGTCACCCTACTTGGGCCAAATGGCGCAGGAAAATCAACCACCTTAAAAGCCATTTCTGGCTTATTAAAAACTGAAAATGGCGAAGTCACTAAAGGCGACATTACCTTTATGGGCGAACGAATAGACAATAAAAATGCCGAAGATGTGGTGCGCAGTGGATTGTTTCAGGTTATGGAAGGGCGTCGTATCATCGAAGATATGACCTCTCTAGAAAACTTAAAACTCGGCGCCTTTACCCGCAAAGACGCACAAATAAATCAAGACATTGAAATGGTGTACCACTATTTCCCTCGCTTAAAAGAACGCACAGGCTTAGCTGGGTATTTATCAGGTGGCGAACAACAAATGCTGGCAATTGGCCGTGCATTAATGGCACGTCCAAAGATGATTTGCCTCGATGAGCCATCGATGGGGTTATCGCCATTATTGGTTAAAGAAGTGTTCGGAATCATAAAAAAGATTAACCAAGATCAAGGTATTACTATGCTGTTGGTAGAACAAAATGCCAACTATGCACTGAGAGCGGCTAATTATGGTTACATCATTGAATCAGGGAAAGTTGTATTAGATGGCACACAAGAGCAGCTTTTAAACAACGAAGATGTAAAAGAGTTTTACCTCGGTGGAGGTAACGAAGAACGTAAAAGCTTTAAAGATCTTAAGTCATATAAACGTCGCAAACGCTGGTTGTAATCAACCTATCTATCTCTCTACTTTTTCTATGTTACTGGAGCTATTATGAGCCATTTTTATCATGCCAATGAACATCAACACTCTGAAACCAGAGAACAAAATTTATTGTCCCGTTTAGCTGACTTTATTACCTATGCAAAAAATAACAGCCCCTATTATCAGGCTATATTAGCGAACATTGATGCCACGAATATCACTACTCGCTCACAACTAGCGACTTTGCCGATCACCAGAAAATCTGACCTTTTAGACATACAAAAGCAACAGCCTCCGCTTGGCGGTCTCGCATCTAAAAGTGGCCATATAAATCGAATTTTTCAATCACCGGGGCCTATTTATGACCCTGAAAATTGCCAGCAAGATTGGTGGCGAATGGGCCAAGCCTTTTATGCTGCGGGGTTTAGAGCAGGTGAGTTAGTACAAAATTGTTTGTCATACCATTTGACTCCTGGCGGTTTTATTCTTGATTCAGGGGCGCGTGCGTGTGGCTGTGTGGTTATACCCGCAGGCCCAGGGCAAACAGATCAACAACTTGACGTAATAGAAGATTTACACCCGCAAGGTTATTGTGGCACTCCCTCTTTTTTAAAAATATTACTGGATAAAGCGCAGGCAACTAAACGTGACGTTAGCAGCCTCAAAAAAGCACTGGTGACTGGAGAAGCATTATCTCATGAACTGCGCGAGTTATTTAAACAACAAGGTATCAACACCTTACAGGCTTACGCAAGTGCCGATGTAGGCTTAATTGGCTATGAAACCATTGCTGACGATGGGTTAATTATCGCTGAAGATTTAATTGTCGAAATTGTGCGCCCAGGCAGCCTCACTCCAGTCGCAGATGGTGAGATTGGTGAAGTGGTTATTACAAGTTTCAATACTGATTATCCGTTAATCCGTTTTGCAACCGGTGACTTATCGGCTATCAAGCCAGGGCAAAGTGCGTGTGGTCGGACTAACATGCGCATTCAAGGTTGGTTAGGTAGAGCCGATCAAACCACGAAAATAAAAGGTATGTTTGTTCATCCTCAACAAATAGAGCGAATTAGGCTCAGTGTTAAGGGGATAAAGAAAATGCGCTTAGTGGTCAAGCTACAAGATCATCAAGACAAAATGCAGCTATTGTGTGAATACGATCAAGACCAATCAGAGCTAACTAAACTGGAACTCACCGGATTATTGCTAGATAACTTAAAACAATACACAAAATTAAATGGCAGTGTTGAGTTGGTCGAGCTAGGCAGCTTAGCTGATGATGGCAAAGTGATTGATGATCAACGAGTCATCGGATAACCCAATTAGAACTAGGAGTTTTAATGAACAATATAGCCTTTCAAGATTATTACCCCGATGAGCTCAGCCATTGTTATGGCTGTGGCAAAAACAATGAGCAGGGTCACCAATTAAAAAGTTATTGGTATCAGGATGAGCAAAATCAAGGCAATATCGATAAAACTATCGCCCACTTTACGCCGCAACCTTGCCATACAGCAATCCCTGGCTTTGTTTATGGTGGGCTGCTTGCGTCCCTGATTGACTGCCATGGTACAGGCAGTGCCGCTGCTATAGCTTATCGATATGCAGAGCGAGATATGGGGACTCAACCTGCATTTCGTTTTGTTACAGGGGCTTTAAATGTTAACTTTTTAGCGCCGACTCCAATGGGGGTAGAGCTGCAGCTAATAGGTAGCTTCATTGAAGTAAAACCCAACAAAGTGATTGTCGACATCACGCTATCAGCGAACAACGTGATCTGTGTTAAAGGCAGCGTAATTGCTGTGAAAATGCCAGCGAGCTTTATCAGTTAGCATTCAAAGTTAAGAGCGAACTGCCGTGTTCGCTCTTCAATTCAAAACTTAGCGCTTACCTAGCTTTTTCAGCAGTACACTGACTGATAGCGACAAAGCCATAATCACCACACCATAAATAACTAACATACCTGACGGTGTAGCAAGTTCTATTATTTGCTCGTTTGCGCCCACGCATAAGTTTGTTTTATGATTAATAGCCCCACCACTATCTAAACAGCGGTCAACCAATAAAAACCCATGTAACCACCATACGGCGAACAAGCTCACTAAAACGCCAGCTAAAGATGGCAGTAAATTATTTTTCATAGATAAAAACCAAACGAGAAAGTAAATGTTAGTGCTCTACAATAGCAAATAAAGTACCTAAAAAGATTACGATAAAAGCCTGTTTTTAAGAATAAAAATTAATACTTACGGCGCGATATAGTTAACAATTAAAACAGTTGTTCAGCTAGGATATATATTAATAATAATGAGAACGGTAGAGTGTAATTAATCAGCGTTAGGTTTAAACCAACTCAGCCAACTTTAGTTCATTGCCACGGCTAATTTGATGGCATTGTGCTAACAGTAATTCTGCGGTAGCCATGGCATCGGTAAGTGCATGATGGCAACCATAATGAGGTAGCTCATACCGCGCCCTGCAGGCACTGAGAGTTAAATCGTCTAAGCCTATTTCATGGCCTTGTTGGTGCAGGCGCTTTTTTTCAATCTGAAAAGTATCAATAATCAATAAAGGCTGCACATCAATATTATGTGCTTGAAATGCCTGCTTTAAAAATCCCCAATCTAAAGTAGCATTATGAAACACCAAAATAGCATCCGAAAAATGAGCGCTTAGCTTAGCTAAAATAGCCGCTAAGCTTTTTCCATTAGCGACATCTTGCTGGGCAATTCCATGATAAACAGGACTTTGCTCAAGGCGCAGCACTTCTTTATTTATGGCGTGCTGAGCTTGGCTCAATTTAATGCATTGCTTTTCTATCAACACCCACGCAATCGAGACGATTTCATGCAGTTTTGGATCCAGTCCAGTCAACTCTAAATCAATCACTATATAGCGCTGTACTAGTGCGTTTTGAGCAAGTAATCGCTTACGTGCTAAATAACGACTCAACCAACGTTTAACCACTTAGCTTGTCACCTTATTCATAGCAAAACACATATTTATAAACTTCCACGAGCAAACTTAAATGCCGCAGCTTGTTGTGCGAGCTTGAGTAAATAAAACGCTTCTTTTAATTGATGGCGCTCTAGCGAGTTTAACCTATCTGGATTAATACAGTTACTCGGTAGTCCTTCTTCATTTATTTGTGTACGTAAACGTAATTGAGTTAAAAATCGCCAGCAGTCTTTCAAATTATATACATCGTGATTACTTAACAATGAGTGTTTCAGCAATGCATCTAAGCGCTCTTGGGTGTTTGCTCTGCGGATCCCTGCTTTTAACGCATACAAGCGCACAATGTCATTGATGATAACCACACCACGCTTTTTCAAATCAATGTATCTATGTTGCTTAGCATCTTTTTCTAACTTGAATTGATTAAATAACCCTATCGGCACAGAATTCGATTTAATATCCGTTGCCATTGCGGCGTAAAATAATTCGTTGCGAGAAATTCGGGTTAGTTGCTCACAAAATGCAGTGTAAAGTGCCGTTGAGCCTTCAATAAAACGTAAATCAAAAAATATTTTACAGTTGAGCATTGCTTCAGGTGTCGGGCTTTTGATCCAGTTAAAAAAGCGCTCACACCAATCCGATATACTCATTCTGCATAATTCGCTGCTTGCCATAATATTACCTGGGCAGCGTTTAATACCGCACTCAACCAACTGTTCGCAAACAAACTCCCCCATGCGGCGATAGTAATCTTGATGTTGCTCGCTTAAGTCATCAGGTAGTAATAAGCCGTTATCTTGATCAGAATGTAAGGTTTGCTCTTCACGCGCTTGAGAGCCAAAACAAATAAAACTAAAGCTAGTAGGAGCGGCACCGTTATCTTCTTGGAATAAATATATTAGTCGTGAGGTTAACGCATCAGTTAAGCCACTGAGTAATTTACCTATTAAAGATATATCATCAATATTATGAGAAAAACTACGCAGTAATTCTGGTACTTCTGCCGCATAACGCTTTAAATCGGCGACACTGCGAGCTTTATAAATACGGCCAATCAATTGTACGGGGTCGCTCTTTTGCTGACGTAATAAGTCTGTGCTGGTGATCATACCCAACGCTTTATGGTGTTCATCCAACACTGGTAAATGATGAATGTTATGTTTGAGCATTAAATGCAGAGCTGAAAAAACACGGTTATTTTCAAAAATAAACTTGGGTTTGACACTCATGATAATGCTAACCGCTTGTTTGGGATCGATTTCATCTGCCAATACTCGGTTACGTAAATCGCGATCTGTAACCACACCAACTAAGCGTTCAAATTCTGTCACCATAATCGAAGACACGCCGTGCTCTTTCATTTTTTTAGCTGCTTGACGAATACTTGCATCGGGCGATAATGTGACCGCTTTACGTGACATCAGTTCAGATATTTTACGTTCAGACCAACTATCGTTTTGGCTTTTATAATGTGAAGAAAGCAGCCGATTTGCATGCGCGCGCACAAAATACTGCTCAAACGTTTTATATTCACGGCGCAAGTAGTCGAAAGCATCTTGGTTGAGCATATAAACAATGCCCTCTTTTTGCACTGCTAAATGATTTTGAATTGCTTCTCCGGTTAATAACGAAGGAAAACCAAAATACTCTCCTTGCGCTAACCGTGTGATCACATCACCTTTAGCATCCACTAAGTCATACAAACCAGAACGAATTAAAAACAGTTTAGGTGATTCTGATTGCAGCCATTGTGTTTGGTTTTCACGAGTCAGATAAATAACATCTAGGTGCTTTACAAAATAATCCGTAGCACTGCTATTAAGGTGACTAAAAGGAGTTTGTGCTAGCACAAACTGGGCTACTTCCTGTTGCTCATTATTCATTTGTCTACTCGCAAAAAACAATCGTACAATCACTGTACTGCTATCAACGGTAAATAAAAAGCCCGACTTAAGTCGGGCTTTTGGATCTATCAATATTAATTAATAGAGTATCAGCGTTATTAGTGAGCGTGAGCTTCACTAGAACCTTTAGGATTACGAATGCTTTCAACCATTTCTTGAATTTCAAGCGGTGTATCGGCAGTAAATTTAAGTACGATTGCTGCAACTGAGAAATTGATAATCATACCTACTAAACCAATACCTTCCGGTGAAATACCTAAGAACCAATGCTCAGGGCTATTTAGTTCTGGGCTGATAAACTTGAAGAAGATGATATATGCTGCAGTAAAGGTAATACCTGTAACCATACCTAGAACCGCACCTTCTTTATTCATCTTCTTAGAGAAAATACCCATAATGATCGCCGGGAAGAAACTTGCTGCGGCCAAGCCGAATGCAAATGCCACTACCGACGCCACGAATCCAGGCGGATTAATACCAAAGTAAGCGGAGATAACAATCGCAACCATGGCTGCCAACCTCGCTGCGAGTAACTCTTGTTTATCGCTAATGTCTGGTTTTAAGGTCCGCTTAAGCAAATCATGCGATACCGAAGTCGAAATAACTAATAATAAGCCTGCGGTTGTTGATAATGCAGCAGCAATACCACCGGCGGCCACAAGTGCCACGACCCATGCTGGTAAGTTAGCAATTTCAGGGTTAGCAAGTACCATGATGTCGCGGTCAACGTTAACTTCGTTAGCGCTATTTGGATCACTGATCTTACCTGCTGTGTAGAACATTTTGCCATCACCATTTTTATCATTAAAAGTGATTAAGCCCGTTCTTTCCCAATTTTTTACCCATACTGGTGCTTCAGCGTATTCAGTACCACTTCCGTCTTTACCATTTATGGTATCAATCATGTTTACGCGGGCAAATGCCGCAACGGCTGGCGCGGTTGTGTAAACTATCGCAATGAATACTAAAGTCCATGCTGCTGAAATACGCGTATCTTTAACGCGAGGTACAGTGAAAAAGCGTACAATTACATGCGGAAGACCCGCAGTACCCACCATTAAGGCACCAGTAATAGCAAACACATCAATCATGCTCTTAGAGCCTTCAGTGTATTGTGCAAAACCAAGTTCGGCACTTAAACCGTCCAGTTTATCAAGTACGTATACACCATCGCTGCCAATTAATGTAGCGCCAAAGCCTGTTTGTGGGAAGAAGTGACCCGTCATCATCATAGAGATAAAGATGGCAGGAACAAGGTAAGCAAACACCAATACACAATACTGCGCTACTTGGGTATAAGTAATACCCTTCATACCACCGAGTACCGCATAAAAGAATACGATAACCATACCAATGTAAACGCCAGTTTCAATTTCAACTTCTAAGAAACGTGAGAATACAACCCCTACACCGCGCATTTGCCCTGCAATGTATGTAAAACAAATGAAGATGGCACATAAGATTGCCACTAAACGCGCGGTGCGTGAATAGTAACGGTCGCCGATAAAGTCTGGCACAGTAAACTTGCCGAATTTACGTAAGTAAGGTGCTAAACACATAGCAAGTAGTACATAGCCACCTGTCCACCCCATTAAGTAAACGCCGCCATCATACCCTGCAAAAGAGATGATACCCGCCATTGAAATAAATGACGCTGCACTCATCCAGTCTGCGGCTGTTGCCATACCATTAGCCAGAGGCGGAACCCCACCACCTGCTACATAAAACTCTTTTGTTGAACCAGCTCGGGCCCAAATTGCAATGCCGATATAAAGCGCGAAGCTCAACCCGACAATTATAAACGTGAGTGTTTGAACATCCATTGCTTAGCTCCTATTCGTCTACGCCGTATTTTTTATCTAACGTATTCATTTTGAAAACGTACACAAAAATCAAAGCAACAAAGGTGTAAATCGCGCCTTGCTGGGAGAACCAGAAGCCAAGTTTAAACCCAAAAAAACGCACTTCATTAAGTACATCAACCAGTATTATGCCAAAGCCAAACGACACGACAAACCAAACTGCTAATAATTTAAACAGCAGTGAAATGTTTTCCGCCCAATAAGCTTTTGCTTGTTCTTCATCTTTAAAAGCCATTTTTATTTCCTCTTTAACATCTGTAAAAAGTGATGTGTTCGATTTATTCTCGGTTATAAACTTAGCAATGCCTGAACAATATTGAATTGAGACCATAGTCGTAACAACAGATTAACGTTTACGTAAACTGCAATGCGGCGCTTGTTACAAAAAAGTAAAAAGCGTTTTTTATCATAATGTTAAGTATTTCCACTCGGTGATTTTAACTATTCACCTAAGCTATATTGCACACTTGCGACATTAGTCTAATATATCAACAAAACATTAAATTCCTTATATATATCAAATAAATATGTTTATTTTAAGAATACTCACAAAAATTGACAGCTCAAAATAGTGAAAACTTCTGGTATGGTGTGCAATAACATAATAAAAATTGAATAAAAACATGACTGCTGCACTAATTTTTGTCGCTTTAGCGTACATTGGCATATTGTTTTGGCTAGCAAACTGGGGCGATAAAACCACACCGCTGGCAAAACGAATTAGCCATCACCCTTTTGTTTACTCCTTTTCGCTGGGTATTTACTGTACTTCGTGGACTTATTACGGCTCTGTTGGTACTGCGGCTACCAGTAGTTGGAGCTATTTACCCATTCTACTTGGCCCTGCACTATTGTTTTTTTTCGGACAAGGATTTTTGCGCAAACTGGTACTGGTGAGTAAAAAACAAAATATCACCACCATTGCCGATTTTATCTCTGCCCGTTATGGCAAACGTCAAACCACTGCCATTATGGTGACTATGATTGCGCTACTAGCAACCATTCCTTATATCGCCTTGCAATTAAAAGCACTGAGCAATAGCTTCTTACTACTGCAAAGTGACAATAAAATATCGGGATCAATGGTCGCGCTTTCTGCCACCCTGATCATGGCTATGTTCGCAATATTTTTTGGCACCCGTAAAGTTGATGTAACCGAATACCGTTCAGGATTAATGTTGGCAGTCGCATTTGAATCAATGATCAAACTACTGGCATTAGTAGCAGTAGCGGCTTTGGCAGTGTACACCTTGTATAATTTACCCAGTGCTAATGAAGAACAAATAAAAGAATCTTTATGGCAACATTGGAATAACTTTAACTTTTTAAGCTTTAACTTTATTGGTCAATCACTGATGGCCGCTGCTGCAATCATCTGTTTGCCAAGACAATTTCACGTTACAGTGGTTGATAACCAAGACAAACGTCACCTATTTACCGCTCGTTGGGCATTTCCACTTTATTTACTACTGACGGCAGCAATGATTTTACCAATAGCCACCGCAGCTATTCATCCACAGATCGGCAATAGCTTCTCCCCTGATAGTTTTGTATTGGCGCTGCCATTAATGAATGACAATGTATTACTTACCACCTTTGTATTTATTGGCGGAATATCCGCAGCGACTGCGATGATTGTGGTTGCCACTTTAACCCTGAGTACCATGATCTCAAACGATGTGGTATTACCGCTAATGCTGCGACGTAAATTCAAACGCAACCTGATCACCAGCAGTTATAAGCCACAAATATTACTGGTAAGGCGTTTTACCATCGCCGGTATTTTGATCTTATCGTATTTTTATCAGCAATGGTTTGGTCATGGCAAAGCACTAGCCAGCATGGGGTTAGTTGCATTTTCTTTGGTAACGCAATTATTACCCGCCATTGTGGGCGGCCTATACTGGCGCAAAGGCCATGCCTACGGTGTTTATGCTGGTTTATTAGCGGGGTTAATTTGTTGGATATTATTTCTAATGTTACCTATTTTAGATGCAGGTAATACACTTGACACCGAACTACAACAAACCCTTATTACCCGCGGCACACTGATCGCTTTATTTGCCAATATTGGCTGTTATATTAGTTTTTCACTGGGAGCTGATGAGCGGTTAATTGATAAAATTCAAGCAGCAGCATTCGTTAATCCCAAGGAGCAAGCAGTACTTGCAAGACGTTTAAACAAAAACGTGAAAGCCACGGTATACGATTTTAAAGTACTGTTACAAACCTTTTTAGGAGTCCAGCGTAGCCAACAAGTATTGACGCATTTTTCACTGACTCACCAACTAGGAGAAAATAACACTCACCCCGATCCTGAGTTTATAGCTTACTGCGAACGCGCCTTGACCGGTGTATTAGGCGCCTCTTCAGCGCAAGCTTTGATCCACACTGTAGCGTCGGGCAAGCGAATGGCATTTGAAGAAGTGGTTAACTTTTTTGATGAAACAACGCAAGCACTACAGTTTAACCAAAACCTGTTGTTCACCTCTTTAGAGAATCTCAGTCATGGTATTTCAGTTGTTGATAAAGAGCTTAATCTTGTTGCGTGGAATAAGCGCTACGCAGAGATGTTTAATTACCCCGAAGGATTTTTAGAAGTAGGTCAACCGATTGAGCAAATTATTCGTTACAATGCGGAGCGCGGCGAATGTGGCCCTGGTGAAATAGAACGCCAAGTAGAAAAGCGCGTACAACATTTAAAAAATGGTAGTTCGCATCACTTTATCCGTCACCGTCGTAACGGCCTAGTGTACGAAATGACCGGTAACCCACTGCCTGATGGCGGCTTTGTTACTAGCTTTTCAGATATTACCACTCACATTGCCACACAAAATGCACTTGAAGAAGTGAATATGGATTTGGAAAATCGTATTGAAGCGCGTACCCAAGAAATTCGAACTATCAATAAAGATCTCGAAGCACAAATAGAAAGCCGCGTACAAACAGAGCAAGCACTCACTTTAGCAAAACGAGAAGCAGAGCAAGCCAATGACAGTAAAACCCGCTTTTTAGCTTTAGCAAGTCACGATATTTTGCAACCGCTCAACGCCGCCCGTTTATACCTTGCTGCGATAGATGAAAAATCCCTCGCTGATAATAATATCAATAACTTCGAAAAGCTCGGTGCCAGCCTCGATTCAACAGTGCATTTAATGTCAGCCCTATTAGAAATTGCCAAACTTGAACAAGGTGCGATGACCCCCACCCCTCGCCACTTTAGTATTGATGATATCCTCGCACCACTGCGTAATGAATACGCCATTTTAACAAGCGAAAAAGGCCTCAAGCTCACAGTGCGCAGCGGACAGCATATTGTCCACAGTGATATCACCTATCTACGGCGAATTGTGCAGAACTTAGTATCAAATGCAGTTAAATACACCAATACGGGCAAAGTATTAGTAGCGTGTCGTAAACGCAAACATCACCTGCGCATTGAAGTGTGGGACACCGGCCCTGGCATTAGCGAGGTAGAGCAAGCAAAAATATTTAACGACTTCTACCGCGTAGAGGCCTCTGACAATAAAGGCGTTGGCCTTGGCCTTAGCGTAGTAAAGCGTATGGTAGATTTACTGTCGATTCGCTTAGATGTGCGCTCAACTCCGCAAAGAGGTAGCTGCTTTAGTATTGAAGTCCCTTATGGCGAAAGCCAATTTGTTCAGCAAAAACACGTTACCAATAGCTTGTTTGAAGAGCGCTCTGCAATGAATATCGTTGCCGTTGATGACGACCCTGAAAACCTAAACGCCATGGCCAGTTTATTACAAAAGTGGCAAGCTAATTATCAGTTGTTTGATCAAGTTGAAGGCGTACTCGCATACGCAAATGAACACAGCGCACCGGATGTGATATTAATGGATTATCAGTTAGGCCATGAACACGATGGTATTACATTAATTAAAGCCCTGCGGGAAATTTGGCAAACCAACGTACCGGCAATTTTAATCACCGCAGTACGCGACGTAGAGCTAAAACAAGCGACTAAAGCCGCTGATATTCATTACTTGTCTAAACCAATCAAGCCAGGGAAACTAAAAGCACTGCTAAACCATAGTACGTGAAGGGAAAGGTGCTAGGTGCTAGGCAAAAGGTTAGAACAGATTGGCGTTAAACAACATAACTAAGTACACCCAACAATCTTATTGGGTGTACTGCTTGAGTTAAATTACCCCGCTGGTGCTTTACTCCTGAGCTTTTGAAACAGCCAGCTTAGGCCAACGAGCGACAGGCCTAAACCAATAAATGATACAGCTTTGAGCAAGCCGGTCAGGCTTGCCATATCAATTAAGAATACCTTCACGATAACCGCGCCGAGAATGCCTAAGCCGACTTTTTGTAGTAGCAACTGTTGTTTTAAATGCCCGGTAATGACCACCAACGCGCCAAGTAGTAACCAAATGATCGAATAGCTGTATAGCTCGGCGTCACTGGTCGCTTTATCAAGATAAATGAACCCGCCTTGCCAATATTGACGGATCAATGTGTTGATAGCTAACACTGCTAATAAGCCTGATGCACCCAGTACTATTTGACTAAACTTAGCATTAAGTGGTTTAACTAATTTAGCCAACCACAGTGTAAGAATACTTGGTACGAGCCAGGTTAATAACAGCCAATTAAATAATGGCATTTCACCAACGTAAAGGCGTATAAATAGTGGATTTTCATATAATGCTGTACTTATCAACAACAAGCCAGCGAGTCCCGCAAGTGCAAGCCCTGCAATGCGATAAAGTTTACCCAGTTGCCCTGCGCTGCGTGACCGATGCAAATAAACGCAGCCAAGTGCTAACCAATTACAACTGAGTAATACCTGCTCATAAAAGCTTAAAGAAGTAAGCTGTGGATAATGCCCGACTAGTTGATAGCTGGTCTCGGTGGTGATAAATAATGCTAAGCAATGTAATGCAGCCCCTTCGAGCCAAATTTTCATATCTGTTTGTTGCCACTGTTTTGCGGCAAACCAAAATAACCCAACCGCTGATGGATACACAATTGCGCTCCAATGCATTGAAAATATGGTTAGATCAAAATAATGTGCCGTCCACGGTGCAAAGGTTAGCCTTGCCAGCACCACAGCCACCAGCACTTTAATAGGCCAATGCGGCATAGGCACATCATGGCGTTTCACCAGATAGCTAATAACCAACACTTGAGCAGCCAGTGCGAGGGTTAACCCGCTATCGGCTAATAACATAGTTAAACAAAGAGTTATATTAGCATTAGCGCCAACCCAATAACTAAACTGCTGCCATTGAGTGTGAGCTGTTTGTGCGCGTTTAATTAATACACCACTCGTAACTAGCAAAAATATAGTCCATAGCGGATACGCAACGCCTAAGCCTTGCTCGGGTATTATGGTATAGAGCGTTGCAATCAAGGTAAACACACTAAACGCAGCCACTAAATGAAACGTTAAACGTTTATAGTAACGCGCGCCAAAATAAAGCCCGTATAGACAAAGCCCAACCGCGAGTAATAACCCTACGCCATACATTTCCCTAAATACAAACAAATGATCATTGCTATCGACACTATAACGTTGTTGGCTAAAGACTAATAACATCGCAACCACTAACGCCACACCTTGCCAAAGATCCCAACGACTATTTTGCAGCACTAAAAATAACAGCATGACGATTAAACACACCATCACTATTTGCCATTGTAAGCTCACCGCCTCTGTCATTATCGCCAGCAATAAAGGAATTACTATCGCTAACAATAACGGATGATCCGGCTGTAATTTTAATAATCGCTGTAAACTATGTGGGCGATATTCTAATAAACGCAAAGTTAAACCTAATCGAGCTATGGCAATTAAACCAATAATAGAGAGCAGTGCAAAACCACCAACAATCCAATATTGCTGCGTATTGATTACACTCAGTGCCACCCAATACCAGCCAATATGCCCAGCCCATAGTAAATACCACAGCCAATTACGTTTTACCTTTTGCGCCACTAATACCGCAGCAAAAGTGATAAAGCCAATGTACATCAGTAAAGCAGCTAAATTACCACTGCCAGTATTAACCCAAATCGGCACGCTGTAAGCGCCAACTATGCCAAGCACGGCCAATAAAGGCCCTAAACGCAGCGCCATAGAGCTTGCGGCCAGTGCAATTAATGCCAGCATCACAAACGCCACGGTTGGGCTTAACATGGCATAGCTTGAATAAGCTAATAACGTTAATGCAAAGCAGCTAATAAACCCGCCACCTGCAAGTGCTGCAGGCACGTAATTATTAAAGCCTTCGAAGACAATACCTTTTCTATGTAAATACTCGGCACCGGCAATTAATGCGACACCAAATAAGCCCCCTAAGGTGAGTCGTAAGCTTGGTGATAATAAGCCGGCTTCAAGACTGTATTTTGCTAAAAATATACCACCAAAGGCCAGCGCGACGCCGCCAATCCAGGTCATCCAATTTTCTTGGAACTGTGTTTTTAATTTACTAAAGAAAATATCAATAACTGAGGGCGAAGCTTGTTTCTGGCGAGAAGTTGTTATTATAGTCGGTGCGGTGTTTACGTATTTTTTTACCGATGGTTGCTGATGTAAAGTTGCCTCAGCTTGGGATGATTGTTCTAGCGTAAACGGATAATCTACTTGCGGCTCAGTTATATTAGCAGCAATGTCTAGCGACACTTGATGCTGCCCGGTATTGTCTACCATGACTCCACGCAGTTGTTTTTTTAACATCGCAATATCTTGCTTTAACGTACTTATTTGCGTTAAAGCAATAAAACCGGCAATAGAGCCTGCGACTACAACTAACGATAAAATGACTATGAGCCCTAAAACATCGTCCATTTTTCAATCCTTGACTGCTTTTAATATTCCCTTATAACGTAAAGTGTATTGAAAATATACCCAAAAATCTCAGCCTCGCTATTACGAGGCTGAAATTAAAGTAAGATTACTCTACCGAATCAGTAACCGTTCGCTCTAGCGTCATTTTATAGCCAGTGCTGGTTGTTTCATCATGCTCAAGAATTAATATGTAGTTACCTTCTTGGCTAAAGTCCATATCGCCTTGTTGCATGAGTACAATTTGCTGGCCATTATCTTCATAAAGCACATAAGTGGTGTAAATTTCATTATCGACAACCTGATCTTCTTGATCATACTGATCGATGCCATCAATAATATTTTTAGCATCATCTACAGTTTCACCATTGAGGGTAAATACCACATCAACGTCAGTAATATTTTGCCCTGCGTAACTATCAATTAAGTTAACGACTGTTACCTTATGACTGTAGCTACTTGGCGTTAAGGTTTCTTTTACTGTCATCATTCGCGGGCCGTAATCTTTATCTTTATAAAAAACACCAACATTACTTTGCTCGCGCTCAAGGGTTAGTAAAAAGTTATCAACAATTGCATTTCCTTGCTCATCTAACATAGCAATACTGTAACTGTTTGGAGCAAGCTCAATGTAGTTTGAGTAGCTGTCATTAGCGGTTACTTGCGAAGTGCTGCTTGCGCTCCCCCGCGTTGCACTAAAGCTAGTTTGCGGGTAATCATCAATAGTATTGATAAAACGCAATTGCCCTTGGGCATTTTGATGTTTGAGCGTGGTTACGGTATTGCTTGAAGTAACGAGATCTAGCGTAATACCATGTTCTTCAGTGGCGTAACTTGATCTGATCATCGCAACATAACTGGCATCATCATTTAGGTAAATCGAAGCAGACTCAAATAGCACATCAGTACTGCCGCTTTGAGTTAAATACAGTGTGTAATATCCTTCATCAAAGCTTTGCAGTGCCAGTTCGTTTAAATACCGTGGTGATGCAATTAACTCAGCGGTTTCAAATAAGCCATCATCATTTGCTAAATACACATCAAAACTAATGTCTTCTCCGGCAATATTAAAGAAGCCTAAATTAATAGCCCCTTCATCACTGCCGGTTGGTACACTTAACTCACTGAATGTTGGCTCTGAAAAATCGCCATTCATCACCCATAATTGGGTCATGTCGTCTTTTACCGAAGCTGCTTTTTCACTGATCGTTATATAGCTGTCGTTTGCATCAAGGTACTTAAAGCTCACATCATAGTTATTAGTACTGTAATTATGACGAGTGGTAACGCCACCAAAATCAGTGCCTGAGCGCTCAGCATCTTCGATAAATAAACGGGTGTACGGGCTATTATAAGAGCCATTGTATAATTGGATATAACCACTTTTACTCGAGCTTGAGTCATCGCCAGAGCACGCAGTAAGGGTTGCAAGTAAAGAGGTTGTTAGTGCAGTTTTAAATAACGGGCCACGCATGTAATCAATTCCTTATTGTTAATAGTTTAAATTTGACCATTAACAAAAGCAATAATTCCATGATTTACAAAGCATTACCTCAACTTACAAATATTTACGTAACCGTAAATAAATGTACAAATATGCAATAAAATGCACAGTTTTACACATTAAAACAACAAAAAACCAGCGTAGTTACACTGGCTTTTATGCAAAATATAAGTTTATCGAGTGCGTTTAGAAAAACTAAAACTACCTTCATCAATAATACTGCCCGTTAAATCTCGTGGCGTGGTATAAAAGCTCACATCAAGCTTATTGGCTTGATTATCCAAACTGATATGACTAAACCCCCATACAAAGCTTTTTGACCAAAGCAAATCATATTCAGGATATTGGCGTTCTTGAAACTGTGCAAACGGGGTATGTTTACCACGCATTTTAGACGCAGCGCCAGAAATGATCAGCGGCAATTTGCCAACGCTATTACCGGTATCAAACTTTGAGCAATCATCGGTTAGTAACTCTAAGTCATGCTCGTGGCCGGCAATATAACCATCTGCATATTTGCAAAGAGTTGGCATTAGTAATTTACGCAGTACGTGGCCTTCACTATATTTAGTGCCCCCAATTGACCATAAAATATGATGCCCATAAACCAGTTTCCATTTAGCAGTCGAGTTTGCAATGCCTTGTTTAAGCCATATAAGCTGAGCTAGGTCTTCATCATTTTGTGGCCCTTCATGGGGGTCATGTACTTCAAGATCTGCGCGGCCATCACGTATTGCTTGTTGCTCATCTGCTTCGCTGCCATCTGGGTTTAGCGGCACATCATAATAACTTTGCCCTGCCAGTAACATATTGGTATCGAGTACAAAAAACTCTACATCGTTACCCGGCTCACCCATTTTGTAGCTATAGTAGCCTTTTTCGTCTAGGTGAAAGTTCGCTTGCTCTGCCATCCATTGCGTTTGTACCGCTACGCCTTTGCGCGAGCTTTTCCAATCATGATTACCTAATGCGGAATACACCACTAAATTAGGCTCAGCTTTAAATAATGGCTCAAGCGGCGCATACACTAAGTCGTGTAAACGTTTTTGGTCGTCTTTACCATCATTAGCATCGGCACCATCAGGGTATACGTTATCACCGAGCTGAATAGCAAATTGGCACGCTTTTGTTTCACACAATTTTGCCATTGCGATCCCCACAGCCTGAGCGCCCCCTTGCTCTGTAGCAATCTCAGTGCCTGGATAAATATATATTGGTGCATGGTCAAATTCATCGCGAGGGCGATAATCTTCTAACCAATCAGCAAGCTCTGCGGCTATAAACTGTTGCTTGTTTTTAGGGTTGGTTATGTGTTTAGTTTTTGGATAGTCAACATGATAACCACCATCACCAAAAGCTAAAAACTCAATCTTGTCGGAGGCTTTTTTACTGGTACTTGCGACGTCAGTACTGCTTTGTTTGTTACTTTGAGCTGTGCAACCAACCGTTGCTAAACATGCGGTTAGTGCAATATACAAAATAGTTTTATTAATCATAATACCCTCAACAATGAGCCTACTGTTAAGCAGGCTCATATGTTCACCTTACAAAGAAGAAAACGTAAAACCTAGCTCAAATGTACGACCGTAAGATTCGTACTGGTAGTTGTAACGTTTTTCGCCGTGGTACAAGTACATTGGCTCATCTGTTAGGTTGGTAGCATTGAAATACACGTTCATATTATCGTTTAAGTAATATTTACTGCTGAAATCCAATTGCATGTGGCTATCTTCATAAACCGCCATATCAGCATCATCAAACTGGAAACTCTCACTCTTATATGATGCGCTTAAACGAGTGCTAATAGCATGATTTTCAAAGCCAACAATGATATTTGCCACTGTGTCTGCTTGATTTGGTAATTTTTCATCCGCATCAATAAAGGTTCCGTTTGCACCAAGCACAAATCCTGATTTAAAGGTTTTGTTCCAGTTTAGCTCGATCCCCGTTAATGACGCTTTACCGCCATTAACCATTTGCACTACTTCGTCAAAACCATCCCAATCACCGTTATCTTGTACTTCTTGTTGAATAATAAAGTTGTCGATGTCTTTATAGAAAACACCAGCAGATAACACCCCAATGGAACCTGGGTAATATTCGATTGATGCGTCTAAGTTCATTGATTCATAAGGGTCAAGAGCTGGATTACCGACTTCAGCTTTACGCTCTGTAACCATTACGCCTTCATCTTCAACTGTTTCAGTTTCAATTAATTGGTAAGCGGCCGAATCGCTAAAGGTTGGCCGCGCGATAGTATTGGTATAAGCAAAACGGGTCACTAGTTTATCGCTGATGTTATAGCGTAAATTTAAGCTTGGTAAAAAGTAGTCATAATCTTTACTTACTTGCCAAGGCGTTGTGGTAACCGTTTCTGTATCACTTACTTTATCGACTACTAAGTCAACTTGGTTACCTTGCGTTTCAAACTTAGTACCTTCATAACGCACGCCCGCGACAACATGTAACTTATCAATATCCATACTAACCATCGCATAAGCGGCGGTAATATCTTCATTACTTACATAACTTTGACCATCAGATTCAACTTGTGACTCATTAATATTGAAAGCAAACGCCTCTTTATTTTTTCTCACAAAGGCTTGAATCGCGCCGCGATCAAGGCCCGGTCCAAAACTTCCCAAATCAAAGTCAGGTGCAGGCGCGACAAAGTCGCTACCAAGAGCATCTAAAAAGTCGCCATCATAAATAGCAACCTTTACATCATTACGCTTTTCGCGATTTTGATGTTTGAAACCAAACTTAAATTCACCATTATTATTTTGCCACACAAAATCACGGCTGAAGTCGAGTTTAAAGCTAAGCTCTTCGTCTTCACTAAGGTTATTGGCCGCTTCAATTTTATCCATCTCAAACAGGCTTAAATCGTGGGCATTAGTCGATTGGCTTAATAATGGAGTATCAACGCGCGCAATGTAGCCCATATCAATATCTTTACCAGCAAAGGTCACATCTAAGCGGTTTGGCTCTTTTTCTTCTGATTTAGAATAACCAACATTATATTCAACAAACCAATTATCTAATTGATTTTCACCACCAAGTACCAGTGAAAGAATACTTTGTTCTTCATAACGGTCTTTGGTATCGCGGTCCATTTCTGCACCACTAAAGTTTGCACCGCTCTCGTTGCTATCTAATAGTTTGCCATCGCTAAACTTATACTCATTACGTTGGCGATACTCATCATCAGAAAAGTCACTATATAGTGTGCGTAAATAATATTTATCAGTGGCGCCGCTGTGTAAATCTAAATTAAGTGCTGCACCTAAACGCTCACGGGTAATTTGATACTGGCGTTGCTCAATTTCTTCAGCGCCAAATAATGAGACCTTGTCGCCAGTTGCTGCATCTTCAACATCAAATTCACTCCAACCACCGTCGGTCTCCATATTACGTGAACCAAAATCACGCTTAAACCACGAAATAGCTGTTGCTACACCTAGATCAAGACCACCATCAAGCTCATAAACATTAGTGTAACTACCTGAAAGCTTCGGGCTAGTTTTTGACTCTAATTCGTTATATGAGCCCTGTGCAGTAAAACTATAGCTTTCACCTGCTTTATCAAAGGCACTTAAGCTTTTTACTTCGATAGAGCCACCAATAGCACTGGCATCCATGTCTGGGGTAACAGTTTTACTTACTTCTAAACTTTGAATTAGTTCACTTGGCAATACATCCATCGCCACAGAGCGAACACCGGCCTCAGGCGACGGCACATTTAAGCCATTAACCGTAACGTTGTTTAAATTTGGATCAATACCGCGAATACCAACAAATCGCCCTTCACCTTGGTCGCGAGCGATAAAAATACCCGGTAAACGCTGTAATGCTTCTGCTGCGTTTTGATCAGGGAACTGGCCAATCGAGTCTGCACTGACTACCGATTTTAAATTAGTTGCGTTTTTTTGGCGGTTAATTGCGCCTGCTTGGCCAGCACTTTGGCCATAAACAATGATATTGTCGATGGCTTCTTGTTGCTCACCAATTATAATTTGTTGTGTAAAAACTTGTGAATCAACCACCGTAATTTTTTGTTCTACCGAGGGGGCACCAATGTAATCAACCACTAGGGTGTAATCACCCGCTGGCAACTTATTAAATGAAAAAGAACCATCGCGGTTACTTACCGTATTTAAGTTTAACTCTTTAACCGATACTTTCGCGCCGCCAAAATACACACTTTGGCTGGCATCAGTGATGCGACCTTGCACACGACCATCCGCTAAGGCTGGGGTCGCATATAAAATACCACAACACGCTAATGCAATACTCGATTTGATAAAAGGGTTCATAATTGTTCTCTTGGTTGCTGCTAATGATTTTGATTGTTTACTTGGCCATGCTTGGCTCGCAGCAACACCCTAAGGGGCAATCATGAAAGAAATATGTCAGTACCCGTTACGTCCTTGATAATTAGCCATTGTAAGGGCATTTTAAGTAGTTAAATACGGCAAAATGAGCTGATTTGACCCCCTGTTTTTATGGTTTTTTAATTCAAAAATCAACAATAATCCGTTTGAAAAGTTGCCAACGTAAAAAATATGTCATCACTGTGAGCTAATCTGACCCTAGTGGTGTTTAAGCTGTTTGCTTATTCTGCCTATCAAATATACCTATTGAGCTGACAATGAATTTATCGTTTTTAAAATTACATCGCTCATTACTGCTTATCTTAGTGGTGATGTTAACCAGCGTATTAACCCTGACACTTAGCTACGGTCACTATAAAGGCCATAGCCAGATCGATTGGTTTGATGTAGGTGGCGAAGGCGGTATTACTGCCATGACCCTGCTGTGGATCTTTTTTATTCTATTAAGTAGGCCAAAGGGACGAGTAACTAACTTATTATTCTCAGGCCTTGCGATTATGAATCTATCGATGACCCTCGATTTTATTGATGAATTTGTATATTACAGCAATGAACAAGCATGGCTCAGTACTATTGAATCCATTCCTGCACCATTTGGGATGATTTTAATGACCATGGCTTTGTATCATTGGCACCAAGAGCAAATGACCATTAATCAACAATTACGTAATCGCGAGCGCTTTTATCGAGAGCATCAACTCAGTGATGCTATCAGCGGACTAGCTAGCGCCGATTATATGAAAAGCCAGATCAGCCGCGAGCTAAATTTGCTCCACCATAGCCTGCATGGATTTTCATTACTGATGTTAGATATTGCTCAGTTTGATCGGTTTAATCGTCAATTTGGTGATGCAGAAGGCGATAAGCTGTTACAAGAGTTTGCTCAAGTGATCACCTTGAATGTACGTGAACAAGATTTAGTCTGCCGTTACGCCAGTGATTGCTTTATTGTCATGTTGCCCAATACCGAACTCGCTGTCGCAGAGCAGCTAAGCGTATCGTTAGTCAGTGCTTTAGAAGCGTTTTCGTTTAATAGCAGCGACAAAGCAGTGAGCTACAAACAAAAAGTACACACCAGTTTAGTAGCCGCAACGCACCGTGATTCGACCTCTGGTTTACTCAGTCAATTGCATCAAAAATTACTAACGAACAAAAACTTACATGGACATACTGCGTGAGTGCAAGCCTTAGTAACAGCAGTTATATCGACTCTCCTTATCAAGGTTTACAGTCATGGGCAGCGCAATTAGTTGATTTAGCCAAACACCGAGGGGTACACCCTGATAAGTTACTCAAAGGAACTCGATTATTTTATCAAGATTTTGCAGCTGGAACGGCTTCGATCAGTGTTGAGCAATTTTATCGATTACAAGAAAACTGTCGTCAATTTGATAATCAACACCAACTCAGTTTTTTACTAGGGCGAAAACTACTTAATCACAATCCGTTATATAGCGCATTTTCTCAAGCAGAAAGTTTACGCACACTGCAAAAACTACTCACACGCACTCCTTTGCATGGCTTTAACTTATTTAATGCCGAACATAAATACCATCAAGGCCGACATTACTTCATTATCAACCTCAGCTTCGGGGCAATAAATGCAGCCGTAGAACAATTTTGCTGCGAATTATTTGCCAGTTTTATCGCTGCAACATGTAAATGGCGAATAGGTAATAACAGTGATTTATGTTTTTCGTTTCCCTATGCGCAGCCCTCACACATAGAGCAATATCAAACTAACCTACAAGCCAACTGCAAGTTTTCACAACAATTATTTATGGTCAGTATTAGTGATGAACTTTATAACAAACACTTAATAGATAGCTGTCCGAGCCTGCTGCAGCAATCATTAGCAACCATAAAGCAGCACCCTTTACCCGCTGCGCCTTGGCTGCAATTAGTGCGCAATCATATTAGTGCTCAACCACAACAAAACCTCGAAACAGTTGCCCAGCATTTCGCTATGAGCCCCGCCACTTTTAAGCGAAAACTAAAACAACATCATACTCGTTTTAGCGCCTTGCAAGATTGTATCAATCGCCAAACCGCGGTGTTTAATATCGCCACTTTAGCGCAAAGTAACGAAACCCTAGCAGGCGAACTTAACTTTAGCGACTTAACTAACTTTCGCCGCGCATTTAAACGCTGGACAGGGACGACTCCCTCACAGCTGAGAGAATTGATTAACGAACATTAAGTTAACACTTGTAATTAAAGTCCCGCAAATGTACCTTATTAATTGAAATATCGAAATAAGGAAGATCGATGCAGGCATCATTAGAAGATCTAATCAATGGCTGGCAAAATGGTTGCCCGCAAAGTGCTGATGAACTTAAAGCTCGGCTTTACTACCACCTGAAACAAGTTTGTCATGTACATTTAGAAGGTTACCGTAATGAAATCGATTCAACCTATGTATTGCAGCACTTACCGCATACTGGATCGCTACTACATCAATCACTTATTGAGTTAATTCCGCCACAACAAAGCATTAATCACCAAACACAATTTAATACTTATTTAAGTGTATTTATCCGTAATATTTTACGCGATGAAATTCGCAAGTTTCAAACTCTCAAACGCACTCCTAACGCAGAAAAAATCCAGCAACAAAACGATCAACTAAAACACCAAGAGGATTTTTTAGCATTAGATAGCGCCCTAAATCATCTAGAAAAAAATCATCCGCAAAAAGCTCAAATATTCTCTCAACATTACTTTTTGGGCCTAGATACTAAAGTGCTAGCTAAACAATTCAAGGTCTCACTTGCTACTATTTATCGCGAATTAGATGCTGCTAAAGCGTTTATAAAAGTGCGTATTCAAACAAATTAAGATAATTAATGAATCAATTTAAAGACGCGCTTTCGTGTTTTGAACACTTACTTACACACCATGCCAACAACTTAACCTCAGGATTGCTGCAATTACAACTATCTGATGAACAATTCATCATTGAAGTGAAGCAATTAATAAATGCACATACAAGTAATGATCAAAGCTCATTGTTTAATGACTTATTACATGGCCAATTAAATTTACTTACTAATGATCATCAGCTTTTACAACTGCAAGGCGGCGAAATAAGTCACTTTAGGTTAGAGCAATTAATTGGCTATGGGGGAATGGGTGCAGTTTACTTGGCGACTAGAAATGATGGCCAGTTAAATCAAAAGGTAGCGATTAAGTTATTTTATCCATCCATTGTACAATTACATGGACAAAAACATGTTTTACAAGAAGCGCAATATCTTGCCAAATTATCACATCCCAATATAGCTAGCGTATTAGATGTCGGTAAATGCAGTATTGGCACTTACATCATCATTCAATATATAGCCGGTGATATATTAATTAACTACGCAAAAAACCTTTCGCAAAAAGCAAGGTTAGAGGTATTTCAAAAAGTATGTGATGCCGTTGAGTATGCTCACCAAAATAGGGTGATCCATGCAGATTTAAAGCCTTCAAATATCCTAGTAGATAACAATGGTGAACCTAAACTTGTTGATTTTGGGGTTGCGCGTTCCAGTTCCATGAATCATGAAATACCATTACATAACGCATATATAAAAGCGCTTAGTCACGAGTTTGCAAGCCCAGAGCAACTGGCTGGTGAAAGCTTAACAACCCAAGCTGATATCTATAGCCTTGGGCGTATTTTAGAAAAACTACTTATACAACCTATTAGTACAGAGCTTCAAGAAATCATCAATAAATCACTGGCGCCACTACCACAGCAACGCTTTGCATCAGCAGATACATTAAAACAAAATATCGCCGCTTATCTGGCGCATCGTCCATTACTTTGGTTTAAACACTCAAAAACATATATATTAGGTAAGTTTATAAGACGCTCCCCTCTTACTGCTGCTCTAATAACCTCAACTATCGCTTTTTTGGGTGTCGCCTGTATTAGCTTATTTCTTTATCAAGATGAACAAAAGCAAGCCGCAAAGCAACAGTATGAACTGCTCAACTTTTATCAAAACTTACTAATTAGTAGCACACCGCTAGCGCCGCAAGGTGCAAAACTGTCGGTATCGGCCTTGTTACTTGCTGGTGTTGAACAAGTAATGCAGAGTCAATTAAGCCCAAAAAACCAACAAAGCGTACTCTTAACCGTTGCCCAAAGCTTATACTTGCATGGAAATTTTACAGCAGCTTTAGATATATTGGCGTTGTGCGATAGTTCGATTGACATGCAAATATTAAAAATTAAAAGTTTAATTAAATTAAATCAACAACAAAAAGCACGAATTCTTTGGCAAAAACTATCGCAGCAAAACCCTCAAAACAGCAACATTAAATTGCTTGGTTGGCTTACTAAAGATAGCTATTTAGCTGGTGACATAAAGCAGATCAAAATAGCTTTTCAAAATAGCGATGCATCCGAACTAAAACTGGAATTATTAATACATATTTTTACTCATCGTGATAATCACCCTATACTCAGCCGCCAATTAATTCTCGATAATGAAAATACGACAGCAACGTCTGCCTCGCAAAAAGCATGGCAATCGTTAATGAAAAGCAGCCTACTGATAGAAGATAATCAAATAGACCAAGCAATTAAGTTACTAGACTCAACATTAAAAAATGCTGCGAATAACTACCACCCACTACATTGTGAGCTCGCAAAATTAAACCATTTTGCGGCAAATTTATATGCTCAAGCAGGTGCACAACTTGCGCAAGAACAAGCCCTGAATAAAGCCATGTTTATCTATCAACAGCTACTCCCAAACTTTGAACATGAACTTAGTACTGTACTATATGAGCAATATCAATATTACTTAAAAGAACGTGATTATTTGCAAGCAAATAACTTTTTAAATAAACAGCTACTACATTGTTCGACAAGTGATCAAAAATGCATGAAGGCGCGTTATGAAAGTACCATGCTAGGTTTAAGTTTGCGTAAGTACTCACAAACCTTAAAGAATGCAGAGCTATGGCTTGCCAATGGTACACAACAATCAAGCCAATATTACGATATCACCTTAGCAAAATACACGGCGCAATATGAACAAAATACACTGAATAAAACAGCATTATTTGATATTGACCTAACACAACTAAGCAAGCAACAGCAAGTTCAATGGTTAGAGCTTGTGATAAAAACAAATATGTTTAATACTTTAACTTCACAGCAAATGCAGCAGCTCATTGTTTATGCTAAATCAAACTCTCCCTTGGCATTTGAATTAATAGCGACTATTAATAAGCTAAACAATAATCCACACACACAGTGGTTAGCACAACTCGAAAAGCAAAACCATATATCACACTCCACAAAGAACCAATTTAGCCCTGCCAGAGATATCAACGCGATAAGTGAAACAAAGCGAGTTAGCTCGATCACGGCCCCTAAACATGCAAGCCAACTAAAAATAGGCTCTGAATTTACGATTGAATGGGATAGCAAACGATTAATTGGCAATACGATAAGTGTATTAGTCAATCATACCGTCAACTATAAAGTTAACAGCTTTGATGATTTTAATAATTTGAAGAAAATTGATTGGCACCCCGCGGCAACTAATTTAAAAAACACGGGAACAGCCCAAATTGACCCTTATCATTTTATGGCCAATGGCACAAATCGCTTTAAACTTATGCTCATCAGCGATTTAGGCTATTGGAGCCTATCTGATGGTTTCTTTAGTATTGCTTCAGGTAAAACTGTTGATAACGGTTTAGAGCACTTTTTACTAAAAGACAAATTGGTTACAACTATTATCACACCTAAAGCCCTTGATATTTACCCTGTAGGTCAGCAAAAAACGATAACCTGGAACGCCAATAAACTCTACGGACAAACCGTTGCTATGTATGTTCTGCATGATGACTCTCGCGGAATTGGCGATAAGCAACAAGTGGATTTAAATATCGTGAATAATAGGCGCTGGTACCAGTTCGCTGAAGAACTGCCAAATACAGGAGAGTTTAACTTAGACCCTGCACTATTTAATGGCCGAGGTAACAATTATAAAATTTTAATCGTCTCTGATCTGGGTTACTGGAGTGTTTCTGATAAACGGTTCTCAGTGGTAAACCCGTTGTAATTTTAGTTAAAGCAATCGCACACTAGTGCGACTGCTTTACTTTAACTTTACTTAACCACGCCACTATTTTGATTATCCCGGTGAATTTTAGACCAAGTATTAGGCATTAAACCTGTGCTGTCGGTTTGAATAGCCACAAGCTTACCTGTTGCACTTGCGGCCGATACATTACTTTCAGATAAAGTACCTATGTATAAAACCCCCTGACTATCGATAGCTGGAGAAGACCAAGTTACATTTGCTTTTAAATCATATTGCCATGCAAGCGTGCCATCTGGTTTATATGTATAAAGTAAATTACTTTCTGAAGAAAAGTACACATTACCATTATCGCCAATGGTAGGAGACACATAAACATCACCGGTAATTGCCACTTGCCATTTTATACTTTTATCATTGATATCGAGTGCGTAAAACTCACTATCATCATTATTTTTTGTACCAAAATAAATCGTACTACGCGACTCATCTATCGCTACCGATGAGCGAATGTATGGCGCCTCGAACACCTGCGGGTTTGGTAACTCAAACTGCCAACGAAGATCCAAATTATCATCAAAGCTGTATAAAACTCCGGCTTCAGACCCAAAGTAAATATTATTGTTAGAATCAATAGCTGGAGTAGAGTAAACCAAGTCACCTTCAAAGGTGTCTATATCTTTGAATTCGCCAACTAACTCATAACTATTTAAATCAAGCTTAAGTACGCGCCCTTCATCATAAAATACCAATTCTCCATTGTGATTTACCGCTCCATTTACAAATCGGTCTTGTCGCTCTGCACAGTTACATAAACGCTCAAACAAGCTCTCACCCGTTTGCGCATTAAAAGCGCGGATATCTAAACCGGTATATATAACTTGGCCTTCAAAAGCCGCAACCTTGGTTAAACCAGAACCTGTTTGAAAGCCATAATCAGATACGCGTTGACGCCACATTTGCTCGCCGCTACTATTTAGAGCTACTAAATCGCGATATGCTTTATCAAACTCACCTACTCGCTTATCAACAGTGAAATAAATATTTTCATTATGTACAACAGGGCTTGAACGCACTTCTTCACCATTAGGCAAAGTGTAACGCCACTTTTCACTGCCATTGCGGTTATAAGCTACCATCAAATCACTGCCTGCGGGGTCATTGCGTACATTCTTAGCTGTGCCTATATAAATTGTTTGCTCATCAGCACTAAGTGCCGGTGACGAGTAATAAGCAAAGCTTGTTGTTGGTAATAATTTTTCCCACACTAAGCGCGACGCTTCTACTTTATCTGGCTGTTTATCTGCATCAGATTTTGTAGTTTGTGAGTCATCGCTACCACCTCCACAAGCAGATAGAAGAAGACTGAACGTGAATAAAATTGATGTTTTAACTTTAGGTGATTCAAACTGTAACTTCATGTAATTCCTTAGATAGTTATTATTTATAGCTAAATAAATTTTACGAAGAAATCACAACAATGACAGACACGAATAGCAGTTAAATTTTTCTCATAAATTTAAAATATTTTTATCTGTCTTAATGGCGTTACTAAATCGTTGAGACGAATTACTTATTCTTAGCGTCTGGTATTGCCTCTACAGGCACGCAACTATTAGGGTCTAGCTCAAAGCCCTCGTGCAATGCATTTTGCATTTTAGCTAAAAACGCTTTACTTAAAGGCTCACGTGCCGTGATTGAATGATATTCAACCTCTCCTTTATGTGTACATTTATAAGGATATACATACTGATTTTCATCAATCTCTGCAGATGGGTCACTCATCGCGCACCCTGGTAAAACACCAACCATCAAACAACAAAAAATTAAACGAGCCACAATCACCTCCATACAACACCATAACAGCGGGTTTACCCCCGTTCTTTTAAGGGTTTACCCCGCGTCGGCCTTATAACCTAACATTTACACATTTTACGTGATATAAAATCTCTGCGACGGTAATTTTGCAGGCCACTAAAACGAATAAAAGCGCGATAAAAATTATCGCGCTTTATTTTTGTTAAAACTAAAAGATTGTAAGTGGAGTTAACGCTGTGCGCTTTCTCTTAATGCATTTGTGTTGTTAACAAAATCTTTTGCTTTTTGCTGATCAAATAAGAAATAGTTAAAATCTTTACTGCTATTTCCTACATCATTAGTAATAATAATATTAAACTCATCAGTCACTAACGATAAGTACATTGTATTTTGATCATCAGGGAAGCTAATCATGCCTGTGTCATCAACACTGTAATCAAGCTCTGTATTAATGGTTGTGAAACTTTCATCACTATAAATTGTGATTTTATCTTCATCAAACTTCAAATAACTAACCACCCACTGATCATCTCGATCTCGGTCGACCATATATATATCGCGCCCGATTAAATGTTCGACGTTACTTACTGGTTTATTGTCGGCAACAATACTCATGTATTCTTTGGCATCGTTTTCGCTAGTAAAATGCGGCCAAATATGCTCTTTAAAAGTAGCAATTACCACATTACTCGAGCCAATTAATAAACTATAATTAGCCCCATACATTAATGATGAACCATCGCGTAATATTAATTGATTATCAGAAAATATCTGGTAAGTCCCTGTTGATAGGTTGTTATCTTGATAATATTGAAATGAGTTATTGTCATCAAATTGAAAATAACCAAGCTCGCCTTCCACTTTATAATCATGATCTGTAAAATACAAACGCTTACCCAAGTAGTTATTAGGGCTAATTAGGCCAGTCAAAGAAACAGGGGGCTGATAGCCTATCTGTTGTAAAATTTCATCAGGTAGTGGCGACGAAATAGGCCGCTCAGTTGCTCGATTAAACTTGCGATTATCGAACGTTTTCTCTCTTGGTTCCTCACCTTGGCTATAGGTAAATTGATGCATGTTATTTACATAAATAGTATCTTCGATCTGTTCAATTAGCTTCCATTGCCGAGTATTCCACAACCAGCAATTAGGATCTTGCTCAACGTAGTAACAATCATCTCGTCCATTTAGGTTTCGCGTTATTGTAAGAATGTCATCATCAAGATGCCAGTTACCAGCATAAATTCGACTTTCAGCAACTGATAATTGCCCATCCTCATTGCTGTCGTACACACTCATCGAAATAGCTTTGCCATCAGGCCAAAGCTCAAACCAAAACTCATCTAAACTCTTACCATCAAAGTTGTAGCTATATATTCCAGGGATTGTTGCAATATTGAATGTCTCTGATTCGTCGATAATGCTGCCAGTACCTACACTCGCATTTTTAATTCCGTCAAATTCACTAAATGCAGCAAACGTTGCAATATCACCATCACTTGTTAATTGCCTAAATAGTATTGTTTCATTATCGTAATCACTCAGTGTGATATGTAATGACTGTTTGTTATTATCTTCTATCATTCGCCAAGTAATAGGCGTATTTCCAAGCTCTGAAACAGCACCTGTTCCATCGTCATTTAACATTAACGTAATCGCACCAAGAGATACTTGATCAACGAAAATATGCGGTGCAGGCAATGCAATAGGGTTTTGAGTTTGCGCGAAGGTAAAATCAACTTGCTCATTTTGAGTGAATACTTTAAGGATAGACTCGTTAGTGAGTTGATAATTTTCTAACTCACCATCTGGGTACTCTACATTTTTATACTCAGTTTCTTTGACTAAAAAACCATTTTCAGTTGCCGCAATTAACTTTAGCTCTGCTTTATAAGTAGTAACCTCTTGGCGAACCCGCTTTGTTTCACCATCAATTTCAATATCAGCAGTAGTCTGATAAGCATAAAAACCTTCAGGATTATTTAAAGTATACACATCGTTTTGATATATCCAGTCGAAGCGACCATCATAATTTTGAAGAAGGTAACGACCAGTGCCGTCGTTATCTAATTCAATAACTTGATTAATAGATAAATTGCCACGATTATAGTAAAAAATTTTAATGTTATTACTCTTTGTAGACTGAACAACCTTCTCATCAGCTAGCATTTCTTCTTGGGCCTGGCTAAACTCGGGCGTTTGCTCCACTTTTTTAATATACTGAGTCATTTTTTCATTATCTAAAGCCAGCTCTAAAACATTATTTACTCCCTCGGGTAAAGCAAATAATTCATTGCTCGTTGATTTGTCCAAAATAACTTTTATAGCCGTAGCAACCTTAACGAGCTCATCAGCACTAATCTCATTCGACAAGCGTTTCAAGTCTTGCTCGCTTTTAATGTCTACGAATAAATTTTCTCGCGCCAAAAGCGCCGACTTTGCTGTGGTTAGATTAGTAATATTTACCGAAAAGTCTTCGTCATTAGTAAGTACAGCGTCATCGCCCGCTTTCGTTTTCAAGCTTGCAAAGCTCATTAGTCGTGACTGCAACAAAGCGGCTTGTTGTTGCTCTTTACCCTGTGCTTCAATTGTCACCAATTGACTCATATCAGCATCATCGTCAAGTGCTAACTCTAAGCTATAATAACCATCGCTATTTGTCGTTGTCGTGAACTCTTGCGATCCTATTTTGGCTTTTATAGCCGCGTCAATTAAGGGGGAATCTGTTGCTATGCCTTCCAGTGATAATTTAACCAGCTGCTGTTGAATATCAACTACAACATTTTTTTCACTCGTTAAACCTTCACTGTCTGTAACAGTTAAATTTAAAGATATTTTTTTATCTTCGCTAACACTTGGCGCAATAAAGCTAACAGTCCCTGTATTGGTGTTCTCTAATGCAACTGACAACCCTGCATTTTGGCTCCAAAGATAAGTAACGGGGCCTTCATCTTGCACTGTGGCACTGATTGAAATAGCTTGTTTTTCAACTACTGCTGTATCGCTTACGCTAATAACTGGTGCGGTATTTATAGTCTCATCAGGGTGATCAACAAAATCAGATTCACAGCCAGACAATAAAGCCAGCGAAATAGATGCCGCAAGCATTGATTTAATTAGATTCATAAAATTATCCCTTTCGTTGTTATATTTTGTCTACCTGACGATAATAAGATAATGAACAATAAATAACCCATAACGAAATCTGTATAATAATTTCTCACAAAATTAAAATATTTTTTTATTTTCCACTTATAGCAATTTAGGTAATACTGAATTTCTCAATAAAGCCCTTGCTATTGTGACAAATTAACAAATAATGGAGCCACTGTTCACGGGATTAGAATGAGGAAAAATGAACACGATACTAACCACGCAATGTGCCGATGATGTCGGCTTAATAGCGAAAATCACCGGACTTTGTCATCAGCATAATTTAAATATTACCCGCAATAATGAATTTGTAGATAAAGATGCTCAGCGCTTTTTTATGCGCACTGAACTAACGGGCCAACCAGATCCAGATTTTTTAAATCAATTACAAGCTTTGTTACCCGATGGCGCGCAATTAGCACTGCACACTGACGAGAAAACTAAAGTGGTGTTACTAGCGACTAAAGAAGCCCACTGCTTAGGGGGCGTATTGCTAAAGCAATTTGAGCAAGCACTGAATATTGAAGTATTGGCTGTGATTGCTAATTATCCTGACTTAGCGCCATTGGCGAAGGGCTTTGATGTGCCGTTTCATGTGGTCAGCCATGAAGGTCTATCACGCGCTGAACACGACCTGCAAGTGGGTGACTTAATTGCCAGCTACAATCCCGATATCATTGGCCTTGCCAAATATATGCGGATTTTAAGCCCTGAATTTGTAGGCCGCTTTGATGGTAAAATTATCAATATTCATCATTCATTTTTACCTGCTTTTATCGGTGCAAAACCATATCATCAGGCATTTGAACGAGGAGTTAAGATCATTGGTGCAACAGCGCATTTTGTTAATAATGAGCTCGATGAAGGGCCGATTATTATGCAAGACGTCACCCATGTAAACCACGCAAACACTGCCGAAATGATGGCTAAAATGGGCAAAGATGTAGAGAAAACAGTGTTTTGTAAGGCACTGCAATTAGCATCAGAACATAAGCTATTTATTAATGGTAATAGAACCGTCGTATTTAGCTAGGCTCTAGAAATAGAGTAGAATGAAGAGGCGCAACGCCTCTTTATTTTTATTATTATTGACACTTTTATACTGTACTTAATGTGTTTGCTCGATAGGTTCGAGTTGTAATTTTGCAGCTATCAACACCGCTTGCGTGCGGTTATACACTCCAAGCTTACGGAATATCGCGGTGATGTGCGCTTTGATCGTTGCTTCTGAAATATGTAGTTCATAAGCGATCTGTTTATTCAACAAACCTTCGTGCAAGTACTGCAGCACTTTATATTGCTGTGGGGTAAGGGAGGCTACTTGAGCGGCGATTTCTTTATCTTCATTGGTAACGCTCGCTACTTTGTCTTTAAGCTCAGGTGGTAGCCATACATCGCCATCGAGTATTTGATTAATTGCTCCGGCAATATCATCTGATGATGATGACTTAGGAATGAATCCCATCGCCCCGTAGCTCATAACTTTTGAAACAATATTGATATCTTCACTGCCAGAGACAACAGCAATTGGCAAGCTTGGATAATCTTCACGAATGCGAATTAGGCCATATAAATCGCCACTGCCGGGCATATGTAGGTCTAGTAGTAAGATATCTAAATCTTCTTGTTCACTAAGCACTTGCAATGTAGTTTCAAAATTTTCAGATTCAAAAACCTCTAAACCATCAAACTTTGCCGTTAATGCCCCTTTTAGTGCTTCGCGAAATAACGGGTGGTCATCCGCTATTAAAAACTGACTCATGGTTCACTCCTAATGAATTCGGCTGCCATCTATCAAATAGCTGACAGCCGATATACTACGTTTAGAATCAACTTCTAATCAAGTTTTTAACGCATATTTAACGATTTAATCGGTTCTCGATTAATTCATCAACCACACCAGGGTCTGCAAGTGTTGAGGTATCACCTAATTGCTCGTGCTCATTTGCAGCGATCTTACGTAAAATACGACGCATGATCTTACCTGAGCGGGTTTTAGGTAAACCTGGTGACCATTGGATCATATCTGGCGATGCAATTGGGCTAAGCTCTTTACGAACCCAATTACGTACCTCTTTGGTTAATTCGTCACTGACCGTTACACCCTCGTTTGGCGTTAGGTAAACATAAATACCTTGGCCTTTAATATCGTGCGGGTAACCTACTACAGCAGCTTCAGCAACCGCAGGGTGAGCAACCAGTGCACTCTCAATCTCGGCAGTACCTAAGCGATGTCCTGATACGTTTAATACATCATCAACACGGCCGGTGATCCAGTAGTAACCATCTTCATCACGGCGACAACCGTCTCCAGTAAAGTACACACCCGGATAAGCAGAGAAGTAAGTTTGTTCAAAACGTTCATGATCGCCATAAACTGTTCGAGCTTGTGATGGCCAGCTATCAAGAATAACTAAGTTACCATCAACTGCGCCTTCCAGAGCATTACCTTCAGCATCAAATAATGCTGGCGCAATACCAAAGAATGGACGGGTTGCAGAACCTGGTTTCATATCAATTGCACCTGGTAAAGGTGTGATCATGATGCCACCAGTTTCAGTTTGCCACCAAGTATCAACAATTGGGCAGTTACCTTTACCCATGTTTTCGTAATACCAAGTCCATGCTTCTGGGTTGATTGGCTCACCCACCGAGCCCAAAATACGTAGGCTATCGCGGTTTGAGGTCGCTGTTGGTTCATCGCCTTTGGCCATCAGTGCACGAATTGCCGTTGGCGCTGTGTATAAAATTGTAACATTATGCTTATCGACTACTTCACCCATACGTCCTGCGGTTGGGTAAGTGGGTACACCTTCAAATAAGACTTGCGTACAACCATTAACTAATGGGCCGTAAGCAATGTAACTGTGACCTGTGATCCAGCCCACATCGGCGCTACACCAAAAAATATCATCTTCTTTTAGATCAAACACATATTCGTGAGTCATCGATGCATATACTAAATAACCACCAGTCGTATGAACCACCCCTTTAGGCTGACCTGTTGAACCTGAAGTGTAAAGAATAAAGAGTGGATCTTCTGCATTCATCGGCTCTGGTGCACAGTCTGGGGCTTGATCAGCAACTAAATCATGCCACCATACATCATGTTCATGCCATTGTACCTCGCCACCCGTTAACTGATGTACAACAACGTGTTCGATGGTAGTGACCGACTGTTGTGCAACGGCTTCATCAACATTTGCTTTAAGCGGCACTGTATTGCCTGCACGACGCCCTTCATCAGAAGTAATAACAATTTTAGCACCAGAATCTTTAATACGATCAGCAATTGCTGATGGTGAGAAACCACCAAAGACTACCGAGTGAATTGCACCTAAACGCGCACATGCTTGCATTGCATAAACAGCTTGCGGTGACATAGGCATGTAAATAGCAATACGATCGCCTTTTTTAACACCGAGTTTTTTCAAACCATTGGCAAATTTTGCCACTTCGTCATGCAGCTGTTGATAAGAAATATGTTCACTTTGCGATGGATCGTCGCCTTCCCAGATCAATGCCGTTTTATCTGCTTTAGTTGCCAGATGGCGGTCAATACAGTTATACGAAGCATTAAGTTCGCCATCTTCATACCATTTAATACTGATATGGCCTTTATCAAAAGAGGTATTTTTTACTTTAGTAAAAGGTGTTGACCAATCGAGACGTTTACCGTGCTCTGCCCAAAAACCTTCTGGATCATCAATAGATTGCTTGTAAAGTGTATTATATTTATCGTTATCAACTAAGGCTGCATTCTTGATATGTGCAGGAACTGGATAGATACTTTGTGACATAGTCGTCTCCATTTTAATTACTTGCCTAAGGCCTATCTTAAGGATCACCCAGCATAGCGGGCGAAAGTATTAGACCTTAGTTGTATTATCTTTGATTTATTTCACTGAACGCTCTAATTGTTTTAAAATTTCATCATTTTACGCTATTAATACAAAATGTTAATGATATGTTTAAACTAGGGTAGCAAGCTTGCCACCTTAGTCTAATAGACCAATAGGTAATTGAGTAAAAAGCATACTTAATCAAAAGTGGTATCACAACACAAGTATCATGATGCAACAAGCAGCCCCGAATAGGACTTTGACTATGACAACAAAATCAACAGTATTAAAAACACTTACTGCCACTGCCGTATTGTGCGCGCTCTCAGCTACAGCACAAGCCGCAACCATTGGTGGCACTGATGTTACTTATGGTGGTTATATAAAACTCGATGCAATGTGGAGTGATTATTCAGCTGGCGCGCCTGCAGGAACAAATGTAGGGCGTGACTTTTATGTACCAAGTACATTAACAGTCGGTGCCGACAACAACTCTGATGCTGTATTTGATATGCACGCACGTCAGTCTCGTTTTAATTTTGGCACATCAACACTCCTAGACAACGGCAAAACTATAAGTAGTAAAATCGAAATAGACTTTTTAGCATCTGCTGCTGGCGGTAATGAGCGCGTATCTAACTCATACGCGCCACGTATTCGCCACGCATTTATTTCTTACGACGGCTGGTTGTTTGGTCAAACATGGTCAAACTTCCAAAATGTTGGTGCACTGCCTGAAACTCTTGATTTTGTAGGTCCAGCTGAAGGCACGGTATTTGTTCGCCAAGCACAAGTTAAATACACAACTGGCGCATGGTCTTTCTCGCTAGAAAACCCTGAAAGTACAATTACAACTTCAAATGGTATGGCTGTAACCGATGATGCATCATTACCGGATTTCACAGCACGTTACACACATACTGCTGATTGGGGTAACTTAGTGGTTGCAGCGCTTGCTCGTCAACTTACTTATAAAGTGGGCGGCCTTGACGCTGATGAAACATCAATTGGCATTAGTGCATCAGGTATGTTTAAAGTTGGCCAAGACAACGTTAAATTTATGCTTACCCAAGGTAAAGGCTTAGGTCGTTACGTTGGCTTAAATGTTGCGCATGGTGCAGTGCTTAATGGTGATGAGCTAGATGCAATTGACTCTACATCAGGGTTTATTGCTTACCAGCACAATTGGAATAACCAATGGCGCTCAACATTCCTTTACTCGTTCTTCTCAGCAGACAATAACACTGATTTGCTTACGATTACCGGTGACCCAACTGAATCTAGCCAAAGCTATAGCGCTAATATTTTATACTCACCAGTTAAACGTTTAACGTTTGGTGCTGAGTTAAAGCATGCAGAACGCGAAACAGAAAGTGGCGTTGATGGTGATTTAGATCGCCTACAGTTCTCAGTTAAATACGCGTTCTAAGCTAAAACTAAAATTATATTACTTCCTTAAGCGGCTTTGGCCGCTTTTTTATTACTCCAAAATCAAACTCTTTATCGAATAAAACACAACAATGCAATTGCAAATCGTTGGCATTTAGATTAAATTGCGTACTTCTTTTTAATTTATGGGATGTCACATGTCTGCCCCGCAGTTTTTACGTTTATCTAAATTAGCAGCTTTTACTTCGCTAGCTATAAGTGGTGTTGTTCACGCAACCGAAGAAAATAACAATCATGAATCCCTTGAAAAAATAGCTGTGTATGGACAACACCATAAAAATTACATTACGGAAGATGCGCAGTCAGCAACCAAATTGGGCTTAACAATTAAAGAAACACCGCAGTCGATCTCTGTTATATCGCGCGCCTTAATGGACGACTTCTCTCTCGATGATATTAATGCCGTACTAGAAAGCACGCCAGGCGTAACTGTTGAACAAATAGAAACAGATCGCACATATTTTAAAGCCCGTGGTTTTGAAATTACTAACTTCCAAGTAAATGGCATGGGTACCCCGCAAGATAACGGCTCGATTCAAGGTACACTTGATACCTCTATTTTTGAAAGCGTAGAAGTTGTTCGCGGCGCAAATGGTTTGATGACTGGTGCAGGTAACCCGTCAGCTACCGTTAACATGGTACTTAAAAAGCCAACTTATCAAACAAAAGTAAGCGCTTCTGCATCGTTTGGTTCATGGAGTAACAAACGCTTGGAACTCGACGCCTCAACGGCGTTAACTGAAAATCAGGCCGTACGTGTTGCGTTTACAAAACAAAAAACAGATTCATACCTAGATCGCTACGAACAAGACAAAACCATTTATTACCTTGCCTATGAAGGCCAGCTTACCAACAGTACGACTTTATCGGTAAACTATGTCAATCAACAAAAAGATGCCGACAGCCCGCTTTGGGGAGCATTACCGCTTTATTATAGCGATGGTAGTGCAACAAATTTTGATGTATCGACAAGTACAGCGTCAGATTGGTCATATTGGAATAACTCTACTGAGCAACTTTTCGTCTCAGTTGAACAAAACATTACTAATACTTGGTTTTTAAAAGCAAATTACGCGCATTTAGTAAATGAGCAAGATTCTGAGCTATTTTACGTTTTTGGTACTCCCGATCGTGAAACCGGCCTTGGCTTAACGGGTTATGCAAGTGAGTATGACCATAAAGACAAGCACGACATTTTTGATTTATACGTTGCGGGTAAGTTCGATTTATTCGGCATGGCGCATGATTTATCATTTGGTGTAAACCAGGCTGATATGGATAATTATGATAAGTCACTTTATGACAACACGACAGGCAATGGTTATCCTCCAATGCCAGAGCTTGGTGGCTGGGATGGCGCAGCGCCAGTGGCCACGCTTACGGATGGTTTGACCGGTGGTGATGTTACTAACAGACAACGTTCTGCTTATATTTCTACGCGTATTCGTGCTACCGACTCACTCAGCTTTTTAGCCGGTGTTAGCCAAGTTAACTGGCAATCTAAAGGTATGTCGTATGGTGTTGCCAAAGATAAAAAAGCGGATAAAACCATTCCTTATTTTGGCACTGTGTACGATATTAACGACGATCTAGCAGCGTATGCCAGCTACACAGAAACATTTGTGCCGCAAACTGAGCGTGAGTTCAATGGTGATTACCTCGATCCAATCACAGGTAAAAGCAGTGAAATAGGCGTAAAAGCACAGTTATTAGACAGTAACCTGTTTGTTACCCTTGCTTATTTTGATGCTAAGCAAGTTGGCCTTGCGGTTGCAATTCCAGGCTCAAAACCTGATGACACCCGTTACTATGGTGCTGATGGTATTAACAGTGATGGTTTTGAAGTGGAGCTTAGCGGTAAAATTACTGAAACCCTCAGTACTAGTTTTAGTTATAGCACCATCAATATTGATGGTGATGAGCTTGTTAAGAATTACACCCCTAAAAACCAGTATAAACTTGCCATCACTCATAAAGTGACTGAGATTGAAGGGCTAACATTTGGCTTAAATTACCGCTGGCAAGATGACACTAAACGCATTCAGCCAATTACAGCACTGGGTGTTACTCCAGTTACCAAACAAGATGCATTCGGTATCTTAAACCTTATGACTACTTACGATATTACGGATAATGTCGGTTTATCGTTCAATATTAATAATGTAACCAATGAAAAATACATCCACAGCCTGTATTGGGAGCAAGGCTACTATGGTGCACCACGTAACTTCACTGTCTCAGTGAATTGGCAGTTATAACTCGCTAACAAAAATACAAATACAAAAAAGCCGCTAAATATTATTTAGCGGCTTTTTTAATGTTAAGTGCGGGTCAAATCGCGCTTATTAAATACTTTTAAAGCTCAGCATCATCTGCTAACACTGTATCTTCAACATCGTCAGGCTTAATTGTTGCTTTTAATAGCAACATATCACGTAACTTACCTTCAATCTCGTTAGAAATCTCAGGGTTCTCTTTCAAGAACTTAATTGAGTTTGATTTACCTTGACCAACTTTACTACCATTGTAGCTATACCAAGCACCTGCTTTTTCAACCAGCTTATGCTTAACACCTAAGTCAATTAACTCGCCATGCTTAGAGATGCCTTCACCATACATGATGATAAATTCAGCTTGCTTAAACGGAGGAGCAACTTTGTTTTTCACCACTTTAACGCGGGTTTCGTTACCCACCACTTCGTCGCCCTCTTTAACAGAACCGATACGACGAATATCTAAACGTACTGACGCGTAAAATTTAAGTGCGTTACCACCAGTAGTGGTTTCAGGGTTACCAAACATAACACCAATTTTCATACGGATTTGGTTAATGAAAATACATAAAGTGTTTGAACGTTTGATATTACCAGTTAGCTTACGTAATGCTTGTGACATTAAACGTGCTTGTAGGCCCATGTGTGAATCACCCATGTCGCCTTCAATTTCAGCTTTCGGTGTTAATGCCGCAACCGAATCGACAACAACCACATCAACAGCGCTTGAGCGTACTAACATGTCACAAATTTCAAGTGCTTGTTCACCTGTATCAGGTTGTGAAACTAATAACTCATCAATATTTACACCCAATTTTTGGGCATAAATTGGATCAAGTGCATGCTCAGCATCAACGAAAGCACAGGTTTTACCTTCTTTTTGTGCTTCAGCAATAACTTGTAATGTTAGCGTTGTTTTACCTGATGATTCAGGGCCATAAATCTCAACAATACGCCCCATAGGTAAACCACCTATGCCTAATGCGATATCAATGCCCAGAGAGCCTGTTGATATAGCATCAATATCTAACGCTTTATTGTCACCCAATTTCATTATTGAGCCTTTACCAAATTGACGTTCAATTTGAGATAAAGCAGCGTCCAACGCTTTTTGTTTGTTATCGTTCATTTTACTCTCCAAATCCGGCTAATGCAGACAAGTATACTGTATGAAATCACAGTATCAAGCTAATTTTATTAATTTATCTTTTCTATAATGGTTTTTAATGAGTAAACAATAGCTTGCAACCTAACTTGCGCTCTATCGCCTGCGAATATCTGTTGGCTCGGATACTGTTTCTCGCCAATTTGAATACAAAACCATACTAAACCTACTGGTTTTTCTGTACTGCCACCACCTGGACCTGCAATCCCCGATACTGCAACCGAAATATCTGCCCCTGCGGCCTTACACGCACCCGCGGCCATTTGCAAAACAGTTTGCTCACTCACTGCGCCGTATAAAGTTAAGGTTTGCTCTGTAACCCCTAGTAAATCCTGCTTAGCTTGATTACTGTATGTTACAAATGCACGGTCAATATAAGCCGAGCTGCCAGGGGTATCTGTTAACGCATAACTCACTCCACCACCAGTACATGATTCAGCACTAGTGATCCATAAGCGTTTATCCGTTAAAATAGCGCCTAACTGCGCAGCAAGTGTTTTAATCTCTTGATGTAATTCCATATTCAGCCTTTGGGTAAATACATGTCGTTCGATCTTTATGCACCGCACAATATAAGTCAACAAACTCCGATGATGCAGCAGTATCTAAAAATAAAATCTGAGCATCGTGATATTTTACTGTTTTATCGCATGGGCGATTTTTACGAGCTATTTTTTGATGATGCAAAACGTGCAGCACAACTGCTTGATATTTCACAAACTCACCGTGGTAAAGCCGGCGGCGATCCTATTCCTATGGCAGGCGTCCCTTATCATGCGGTAGAGAACTATTTAGCTCGTTTGGTACAAATGGGTGAATCCGTCGCTATTTGTGAGCAAATAGGCGATCCTGCAACCAGCAAAGGGCCTGTTGAGCGCAAAGTTGTACGCATTGTTACCCCTGGCACCATTTCTGATGAAGCACTATTACAAGAGCGCCAAGATAATTTACTGACCAGTGTTTGGCAAAGTAAAAAAGGCGTGTATGGCATTGCTTACTTAGATATTAACTCAGGCCGTTTTAATATTGTTGAAGTAAATACTGAAGAAGCATTTAGTTCAACTTTACAACGCTTAGCACCAGCAGAGTTACTCTATAGCGAAGACTTTGCCAACTTTCATTTGATTGAGCATATCAAAGGTATTCGCCGTCGTCCTGAATGGGAGTTTGACTTAGACACTGCACAACATTTGTTATGCGAGCAGTTTGGCACCAAAGATTTAGTCGGTTTTGGGGTTGATAAAGCAACTGCTGCATTAGTTGCCGCCGGTTGCCTTATGCAATATGTGAAAGACACGCAACGTATTGCTCTACCCCATATTCGCGCCATCACATTAGAACATAACGAACATGCAGTAATCTTAGATGCTGCCACTCGTAAAAATTTAGAGTTGACCGTTAACCTCTCTGGTGGCTTTGAAAACACCTTAGCACAAGTACTTGATAAAACAGCAACAGCGATGGGCTCACGGCTATTAAAGCGTCGTATTCATACACCAATACGTTCTAAACCTGAGCTTAACGCTCGCCTTAATGCGATTAGTGCCATTATCGATGTACAGCTGTGTGGTGAGCTACATGAGTCGTTAAAACAAATAGGTGATATTGAGCGGGTTATTGCTCGTTTAGCATTGTGGACCGCTCGTCCGCGCGATTTAACCCGTCTGCGTAGCGCACTACAAGCCCTAGCTCCACTGCACGAGCTATTAACCGATGCCAGCGATCCTCGCATTAGTCAGATCATCGCGCAATCTCCTGAATTACCTGATTTACAGCAATTACTTGAGCAAGCAGTGATTGAAAACCCACCGGTACTTATTCGTGATGGTGGCGTAATTGCACCGGGTTACAACAGTGAACTCGATGAATGGCGTTCACTCAGCCAAGGCGCTACCGACATTCTTGAACAACTCGAACAGCGCGAGCGTGAACGCACCGGTATTAGCACCCTTAAAATCGGTTATAACCGTGTGCATGGCTTTTTTATTGAAGTAAGTCGTGCCAACGCACATTTAGTGCCCGCTGATTATATTCGTCGCCAAACGCTTAAAAATAACGAACGTTATATAATTCCAGAGCTTAAAGAGCATGAAGATAAAGTGTTAGGTAGCCAATCAAAAGCTCTGGCGCTTGAAAAGCAACTTTACGAACAACTGTTTGAATTTATTGCCCCGCACATTGAACAGCTACAAATAATGGCGGCAGCACTGGCAGATTTAGATGTGCTAAATAACCTTGCCGAGCGTGCAATTGCATTGAACTATGCAAAACCGCTACTGTGCGATAACGATGACATTAGTATTAAGCAAGGTCGCCACCCAGTTGTTGAACAAGTAATGAAAGACCCTTTCATTGCCAATCCTGTAGAGCTTAATGCTCAGCGTAAAATGCTGATCATTACGGGACCAAATATGGGAGGTAAATCAACCTATATGCGCCAAACTGCACTGATTGTGTTAATGGCACACATTGGTAGCTTTGTGCCAGCAGACAGCGCTAAGATTGGTAATATCGACCGTATATTTACACGTATTGGCGCCAGTGATGACTTAGCATCAGGTCGCTCAACCTTCATGGTAGAAATGACCGAAACAGCCACCATTTTAAACAATGCTACCGCGCAGTCACTGGTGTTAATGGATGAAATTGGCAGAGGGACGAGTACCTACGATGGTCTATCATTAGCTTATGCAACAGCGGATCATTTAGCATCAAAAATATCCGCTAAAACTTTATTCGCAACCCATTATTTTGAACTTACCGAACTAGCCGAGCAACAAGCGGGACTGGTGAATGTTCACTTAGATGCGATAGAGCACAACGACACAATCGCCTTTATGCATACCGTACTTGATGGTGCCGCAAGTAAAAGTTTTGGCTTGCAAGTAGCGGCCTTAGCTGGGGTGCCAAAAGCAGTTATAAAGCAGGCAAAACAAAAGCTTAAAATGCTGGAGAATCATCAGCCAGTCACTGCTGATATCAATGCAGTACAGCCATCATTGTTTGCAGCTGAACCATCACAGGTAGAAGCACAACTCGCTGAGGTTGACCTAGATAACTTAAGCCCACGCCAAGCTCAAGATTTACTATATAAGCTAAAATCGCTGCTGTAGCATGCTTTAAGCACAAAAAAAGCTGAAGAGTTAGCTCTTCAGCTTTTAATAATTATTTTCTGTGTGTGTTTGTGTTGCTGCGTCTATTGCTGTATCAATCAGTGTTATGAAAACTGATCAAACAAGCTATCAGTGCTTAATCCTTCATGCTGCAAAATATCTTTTAAGCGGCGCAGTGCTTCTACTTGAATTTGTCTTACTCGTTCACGCGTTAAACCGATTTCACGACCCACATCTTCAAGCGTTGATGGCTCATAACCTAACAAACCAAAACGACGTGCAAGCACTTCACGTTGCTTAGGATTAAGCTCACCTAACCAGTCTACAATGTGCTTATTGATATCATTATTTTGTACTTCGCCTTCCGGGCCAAAGCCTTTTTCATCGGCAATAATATCTAACAATGCTTTATCGTTTTCACCACCAATAGGTGTATCTACAGAGGTGATTTTCTCGTTTAAACGCAGCATTTTAGTTACGTCTTCAACTGGTCGGTCTAAACACGCTGCAATTTCTTCGGCAGTGGGCTCATGATCCAGCTTTTGCGTTAGTTCACGTGCGGTGCGTAAATAAACGTTAAGTTCTTTCACTACATGGATTGGTAAGCGAATTGTGCGGGTTTGATTCATGATGGCGCGTTCAATTGTTTGACGGATCCACCAAGTCGCATAGGTCGAAAATCTAAAACCACGTTCAGGATCAAATTTTTCAACGGCGCGGATCAAACCAAGATTACCTTCTTCAATTAAATCAAGTAACGCAAGGCCACGATTGTTATAACGGCGGGCGATTTTAACAACTAAACGTAAATTACTTTCAATCATTCGTTTACGAGAAGCGCTACAGCCTTTTAATGCTTTGCGGGCAAAAAAGACTTCTTCTTCAGCACTTAATAATGGCGAAAAACCAATTTCACCTAAATACAGCTGAGTCGCATCTAAATTCTTAGTGATTTCCTCTTTGGCAAATATTTCATCTTCTTTGTCATCATCTTTATCGACGTCATCTAATAATTCAGAGTCTGTATCAGCGACAGCTATATCATCAAATTTATCATCAATCGCATCTTTCGTTTTTTCTATTTTTGCTGTGTTACCCATGAGCGTACCCTCAAGCAAACAAGTGATCTTAATCACTATGATCAATACCCGACCGATAGCTAAGGCAAATACTTCTCAGGATTAACAGCTTGTCCTCGGTAACGGATTTCAAAACGCAATGCCGTCACTTCAGAGTCTGAACTGCCAATCTCGGCTATTTTTTGCCCAGCTTTCACATCCTGTTTTTCTTTAACTAGCAACTTAGAGTTATGTGCATAGGCACTAAGATAATCATCATTATGTTTCAAAATAATTAAATTACCGTATCCTCTAAGTGCATTACCCGCATAAACAACAGTCCCTTGTGCTGCGGCAAAAACAGCGACACCTTTTTTATTAGTAATTTGTAACCCTTTATAACCGCTTTCCTTGGTTGAAAAACGCTGAGTTACTGTTCCTTTAGCTGGCCACGACCACTTAACTTGGGTCGAGGACAAAATGTTATTTTTACTAATTTTCCTATTGGCTTGTTTTTGAACATACTCTCGTTGTTTTGGCTGATCAAGCTCTTTCTTTAATTTTTTGTTATTTTTTTGTATGTCACTTGTAGACTTTTTACTCGGTTTCGTATATTTTTTATGCCTTTTTATTTTTTCAGGTACATTATTAAAAGAAATTGTTTGCCCCGGTTGGATTATGTAAGGGGCTGGTATGCCATTATTTTTTGCCAACGTGCGGAAATCTTGCTGGGCGCTAAAGGCTATCGAATATAACGTATCACCTTTTTTAACCGTGTAGCGGTCACCATTAATATTTACTTTACTAGTATAAGGTTTAACACTGGTATTTAAACTACTGACCGGAGCAGGGGCATGTCGAGATGAGCAGGCACTGAGCAAAACACTTGTAAATAAAGTAACATAGAAGACGTACTGTTTATTCATGGTGTTTTGCTCCTTGTGCTAAAAGTAGTTATTTAGATGCTTAACGTAATAAAAAGTATGCAACCACCACTAAAATCACTACCCCCCAGCCAAGTACCTCAACATATTGACGTAATTTTTGCTCCATTTTTACTCCGCCCCACTTCATTAGCGCTGAAACTAAAAAGAACCGCGCACCACGCCCGACAGCAGAAGCTAATAAAAAAGGTAAAAACGCCATGTGCAAAAGCCCTGCACCAATAGTAAATACTTTATAGGGTATTGGCGAAAAACCGGCTAAAAACACCACCCATACGCCATAATCTTTAAACCAGCTTAAAGCGGTATTAAACTTTTCTTGCCAACCCATTTGCGCTATTAATGGCTCTACTACAGGTTCAAACAACCAAAACCCGAGCAAATAACCTAAAATACCGCCAAGCACCGAAGCAACTGTAGCAAAAGTAGCATAGCGCCATGCTTTGCTCGGTTGTGCAAGCGACATCGGCGCAAGCATTACATCGGGTGGAATAGGAAAAATAACCGATTCAGCAAAACTCATCCCAGCTAAATAACGCTCTGCGTGGCGATGTTTTGCCCACACTAATGCCATATCGTATAACTTAGTAAACAATTTCAAAGTGACTTCCTATTCAATGTCGCCAGGGACTAAAGGTACAAATCTAACTGGCGCAATAACATGTTGAGTAAATTTTTCGCCTTCGCGCACAACCATAACCAGTTGTTGATCTTCATTACCGATTGGCGCAATCATCACCCCACCATCACTGAGTTGATCAAGTAATGCCTGCGGGACTTGCGATGCAGCGGCGGTTACAATGATGCCATCAAACGGCGCTTGTGACTGCCAGCCTTGCCAACCATCGCCATGTTTCATGGAAACGTTGTATAAGTCTAGGTTATGTAAACGGCGCTTAGCCTGCCATTGTAACGCTTTAATTCGCTCTACCGAAAATACTTTTGAAAAGGTTTTCGCCAGTACCGCTGTTTGATAGCCTGAACCCGTGCCTATCTCAAGTACTTTATCGCGCACGCCAGCCAAACGCAGTAACTCGGTCATACGGGCAACAATATATGGCTGTGAAATTGTTTGTCCTTGACCTATTGGCAACGCCGTATTTTGATACGCTTTATGCTTAAGTACATCATCAACAAATACATGACGTGGAATATCAGCAATAGCGCTGAGTACCAATTTATCTTCAACACCTTCACGCTGTAATAGGTCAGCGAGCGCACGGGCACTTCGAGTATAATTAGCCAGCACCGTTGATCTCCATCGTTTTAAGCCACTCACCAACTGCAGCCAAGCTATCTTTCGCTGTCATATCAACACTTAGTGGCGTAACCGATGCATAGCCATTATTGATAGCATAAAAGTCTGTACCTTCTCCGGCATCACTTTCGGCACCTAAAACCCCATACCAATAAATGTCTCGTCCCCATGGATCTTGTTGTTTAGTCATGGTTTCTGCTTTATGACGCGCACCTAAACGCGTTACTTGCACGCCTTTTAGCTCAGATAACGGAATATCTGGCACATTAATATTGATGATTTGATCTTTTGGCAATGGATGTGACGCCAGCTCTTTAATTATGCTGACAGTCACCGCTGCTGCCGTTTCAAAATGATTGCCTTCTTTTGAGCACAAAGACACCGCCACTGCGGGCAAGCCTAAATGACGTCCTTCGGTTGCTGCTGCAACAGTCCCTGAGTACAAAGTATCGTCACCTAAATTTGCACCGTGGTTAATACCGGCAACGACTAGATCGGGCTTTTCATTAAGTAATTCATTCACGCCCAAATGTACACAATCAGTGGGCGTACCATTGACCGAAATAAACCCGTTATCTAGCGTGGTAGCACGCAGTGGATTAAGTAGCGTCAGTGAGTTACTTGCGCCACTGCAATTGCGATCAGGTGCAACTAACGTTACGTCTGCAATTTGCGTCAATGCCTGATACAACACTGCAATACCTTTTGCATTAACACCATCATCGTTACTTAGAAGAATTTTCATTTTCAGCGTCCTGTTCTTTATGTACTCGTGGGCTTGCATCTGTGTAATCCACCAGCTCACGTAACAATGCCGTGGCAAAGGTGCCTTTGGGTAAACCAAAGCTCAATTTAATGGTAGTTTCATCAATCGTTGCAACGGTTAAATCTTGTGGGATCAAACGCAACATTCTGCGCTCATTTTTCAGCCCTAACTTACCAAGCCCTTCACACCAATCTTGATACGGCTCTAGCCATATTTTTTCTTGTTCGGTGAGGCCTTTTTCGCTAGTGCCGACCAATGGCGCAGACATCATAATATCGCCAGAGGCAAGACGAGCGATATTTTCATCGCTAATGGCATCTTCAAAAAATGCATTGCTACCACTGAGCATAAACACTTCACGGTGCATGGTTTTAGCTAAGCCGTGCTCAGCAACACGCAAATTCACTATTTGATTAAACACATAAGAACGTGCAGCAGAGATAATTAAACCACGTAGTTTTTTGTCACGAATGCGCTCACCGGCAAACATCTTTTTAGCCATCACTAAATTATGACCATCGTGACCAAAGCGTTGTTCGCCAAAATAGTTAGGCACCCCGGCGCGTACCGCGTTGATACGACAAAGAATGTCTAACGGCTGAGTTACATTACGTAGAATAATGCTGAATTTATTACCTTTGTGGCAGCCAGTCCGCAGCTTACGATTATGCCGTTGCTGAGCAATGATAAACAGTGATTCACTGTTTAGCTCAGTAAAATCAATGTCTTTTTTAATGGGTACTGGCACACTAAACCACTGACTACATACTCCGTGGCGATCTTTCATACCAGCGAAGCTGACATCACGTGGCGAAATCCCCGCTTTTTGGGCAAGTAATTTAGCAACGTATTGGGTATTTTCGCCTTTTTTAACGACCTGTAAACAGACGTGTTCACCACTGCCTGTAAACTCTATGCCTAAATCCTCATCAACCATAAAATCTTCAGCAGTGGTTTTAAAATCTGCTTTAGATAATGGTGCACCGTATAAATAATTTAACTCGCTCATAGTGATTGCTTGCTCATGATAACCACTGCATGACTTGAAATACCTTCTTTTCGCCCTTCAAAACCGAGCTTTTCAGTGGTTGTTGCTTTGACATTTACCTGGCCCAGTTCAGCATTTAAATCGGCGGCTAAATTTTTACGCATGGCTTGAATATGCGGCAGCATTTTTGGCGCTTGCGCTACTATCGTTACATCCGCATTACCCAGTACATAGCCTTGCTGCTTAGCTAAATCAACAACATGGCGTAATAAAATACGGCTATCTATATTCTCATATTCACTGGCGGTATCAGGAAAGTGCTTGCCAATATCGCCCATTGCTAATGAGCCTAAAATAGCATCGCATAGTGCATGAATCGCAACATCACCATCAGAGTGCGCTAAAAAGCCTTGTGGGTAAGCAATCTTTTCACCACAAATAGTTAACGGGCCTTCGCCACCAAATTTATGGACATCGAAGCCATGGCCTATACGAATCATGATGCATTCTCACTATGTTGTTTTTGGAGTAAAAAGTTGGCTAAATCTAAATCTTCTGGAGTGGTTATTTTAATATTATCGCTACGCCCAGCCACTAGCTTTACGGGCTTATTCGCCCATTCTATTGCCGATGCTTCGTCGGTGATCGTAACCTGCTGAGCAAGCGCAGTTTGCAATGCCTGCATTAAATCGTGGTACTTAAATAATTGCGGGGTCAACGCCTGCCATAAGTCATCCCGTGGCACTGTTTGTTGGCTATGAGTTGCACCGCGCTTAATGGTATCTTTCACTTTGCTTGCTAATATACCGCCCTCGTCAGCGTTAATACACTCACTAAGTAAGCGCTCAATATCAGCCAAGGTAACCAGCGGCCTTGCCGCATCATGCACTAACACCCAATCAGGCGGGTTATCTGCAAGCGCTAATAAGCCATTAAGTACCGAGTCGGCTCGCTCTTTGCCGCCACTTGCACGGACAATGCGCTGATCAATAAACTCCAGTGTAGCAAAATAAGGATCATCATCGCTGACGGCCACCACAATAGTCGTTAATTGTTTGAGTTGCGCTAGTTTAGCAAGTGTATGTTCAAGAATTGTTTTACCAGCCAAGCGAATGTATTGCTTCGGTGCGCTATGTTGCATACGGCTTCCCACGCCAGCGGCTGGGACTATGGCTGCAAGGGTATAATTAGTTGTCATTTTGTTGCTGCCCAGGTAAAACACGAATAAATGTTTCGCCGGGTTTGATCATCCCTAATTCATTTCGAGCGCGCTCTTCCACACCTTCTTGACCAAGCTTTAAATCTTCAATATCGGCTTTAAGCACTTTATTACGTTTGATCAATTGAGCATTAGTATCGTGATGTGAAGTAACAGCAGCTTTTAAACGACTATAATCTTGTACACCGTTGTGGCCAAACCATAATCGATATTGTACAAATAACGCTAAGCACAGCAGCGTGAATTGAAACAGTCGCATTAAACACTCCTTGATTTTACTCTACCAGTACAAATTTATAATGCGATTAAGGCTACTGGTATTATATTTTTTTAACTCGAACATGGGGACGTTTTAAATTACGCCAATTGATATTGCCTGCTAGCAGCATTTCTCTCAGTGATAACGTTCGCGGTGTCGTGCGTTTATCAAAAGACCACTGATGGCCACAACAAGCAGCGGCCATTGTTGCCTTTGTGGGCTTTAATAACACCACCGACTGCCCTTCAAGCGGCTGACCTTGGCAGTCAAACCAACCATGCTCATTACAATGAAGTTTATTGTCGCTTACTTGGTCGATGCTGTCTATTGCAACACGGGTTTGATTTGCGCTATTGAGTAAAAGCGGAACAATTAAACCTACATTTTTATGTGTTTGATAAAAATCATCATTATTTTTTGCGTTGGGAGGCTGAGCTTTTTGCTTATCAAGCCAACAGCCATTGTGCGGATCTAACTGAAAAGGAACTTGACCATTTACCACGGCCGTTGCTGCGCGTTCTATATAATAAGGAAGACTTTTTAATCGCTTGCGTAAACTCTGTTCATTAACTTCAACAACTAATTGACCTATTTCCCGCGCATAAAAAGCATTGCACAACTGTGCATATAGCACACGTTGTGTATCTGATTGCCAAATATCGACTTGTTGAAAGGGGTCGCTTGCAGCCAACGATCATACTCTAAAACATCTAGTTGCTTGTTTTATAGCACAGTATTGACTGCTTTTTAAGCTCTGCTCTTTACAAAAGCAAAGCTCAGGTTACTTAACTTGTGACTTTATACCTAATTTAGCATCGCCAGTTTCTAAAAACTGCACTACTTCATCACGTTTCTTACCTAATAACAGACTACCATCAGCTAAAAACATAAAATTTTGCCAATTGCGTTTAAACACATCAAAGCTGGTTTCGATAATATTATCGCGGGCGATACAAAAATACACTGTGGTATTAGCTTGCCAACCTAAGTGCGCAAGGATCTCAGCTGGCAGTTGCTCAGCGCCGGCTTCCCATGCAGCTTCCCAGTGAATAGTTTGCGAGAAATTGTCTTCGTTACCACACCAGTCTGTTTTTTCAAAAAAATCAGGATGGTCATGTTCACGGCTCACCATGGTGCTCCATAAAACAGCGGCACGCTCATGGCTCATAGGTTTAATTAAGGCAAGGTCTTGTTCTGTTACTGGCGCATCTTTATGACGAAAAACCCACGCTTTTTTGTAATCATCTAACGAAATATAGTTCATAGTATTGGCAAATTAGTTAGCATTAAAAGTGCAAAGACAAATTATACAAGAGATCAAAACATGACTACAGCAATAAAACCACATACCCTAAAATCAGGCATATACCAACACTACAAAGGCCCAAAGTACAAAGTTCTGTACGTCGCCACTCACAGTGAAACAGACGAACAATTAGTTATTTACCAAGCCTTGTATGGTGAGTTTGGCATTTGGGCAAGACCGCTTAGTATGTTTAGCGAAACGATTGAAAAAGACAGCAAAATTATTCCACGCTTTAGCTACCTTGGTGAAGCCGATTAACTATGGCATGATAGGCATATTGTTTACTGCTCAGACCAGATAGGTATTTACGTGCAATTTAATTCTACTGATAACTACATCGCAAGTTCAGCGTTAAAACAAGCGGTTAATGCGGCTATTTTGCTGGAAAAGCCACTTTTGATCAAAGGCGAGCCCGGCACTGGTAAAACCATGCTGGCTGAGGAGTTGGCTAAAAGCTTAGACACCACACTTATCCAATGGCATATCAAATCGACCACTAAAGCGCAGCAAGGCTTATATGAATACGATGCAGTATCACGCCTACGCGACAGCCAATTAGGTGATGCCCGGGTAAACGACATTGGCAACTATATTATTAAAGGCAAGTTGTGGCAGGCATTTACCTATGGTGAAGAACATAACAAACGCCCGGTATTATTAATTGATGAAATAGACAAAGCCGACATCGAATTCCCGAACGACTTACTATTAGAACTCGATAAAATGGAATTTCATGTTTATGAAACCGGTGAGCGTGTAATCGCAAAACAACGCCCTATTGTGATCATCACCTCAAACAACGAAAAAGAATTGCCCGATGCCTTTTTACGCCGTTGTTTTTTCCATTACATTGATTTTCCATCTAGTGATGAAATGCAGCAAATTATCGATGTTCACCACCCACACGTAAAACAAGATTTAGTTCGCCAAGCGCTAGAAGTATTTTTTAATCTACGTGAAGTCAACGGCATTAAGAAAAAGCCTTCCACCAGCGAGTTACTTGATTGGTTAAAACTGCTTATGGCTGAAGACATCGATGCAAAAACTCTGCATGACAAAACTCAAAAAGGCGGTTTAATGCCAATGTTTGGCGCACTACTTAAAAATGAGCAAGATATCAGCTTAATTGAAAAACTTGCCTTTATGAGTCGCCGTTAAGATGTTGGTTGCGTTTTTCTTCAAACTGCGTGAATACCGTTTACCTGTTAGTTTGCGCGAGCTGCTTGATTTGATCAACGCGCTAAAAAAAGGCGCGGTATTTGCCGATATTGACGGATTTTATTATTTAGCCCGTACCATAATGGTTAAAGACGAAACCCACTTTGACAGGTTTGATAAAGCGTTTGCTGATTACTTTAGCGGCATTGCCGCTCTCGACTTACTCGAAAGCTTAAAACAGCAGCACAACTTACCTGAAGATTGGCTGCGCAAAGAGTTTGAAAAACACTTAAGTGATGAAGAAAAAGCCCAGCTTAAAGCCATGGGCGGCCTTGATGAGCTAATGAAAACCCTCAAAGAGCGCCTAGAAGAACAACAAAAACGCCACGCTGGTGGCAATAAATGGGTGGGCACGGGTGGTACATCGCCATTTGGCGCGTATGGCTATAACCCTGAGGGCGTGCGCATTGGTCAAGACGGCAACCGCAATCGCCAAGCAGTAAAAGTATGGGATAAACGCGAATACCGTAACCTAGATTCCGATCGTGAAATTGGCTCACGCACTATTAAGCTCGCCCTTAAAAAACTGCGCAAGTTTGCTCGCACTGGCGCCAGTGACACCCTCGATTTAAACGAGACCATTCGCGCTACCGCCAAGCAAGGCGGCATGCTGGATGTAAAAATGGCACCAGAGCGCCACAACGCGGTAAAAGTATTGATGCTGTTTGATATTGGCGGCTCAATGGATGATTACATCCACACCTGTGAAGAATTATTTAGCGCCGCGCATAGCGAGTTTAAGCATTTAGAGTTTTACTACTTTCATAACTGTTTATACGAACACGTATGGCAAGATAATCAACGCCGCCACTCTAACGTCATCGACACCATGACACTGATCAACAAGTTCACCAGTGACTATAAAGTGATCTTTGTTGGCGACGCCACTATGGGCCCGTATGAAATCGCCTACCCCGGCGGCTCTGTTGAACACTACAACGAAGAGCCCGGCAGCGCATGGCTGACCCGCATTACCAATCACTTTGATAAAGTCGCCTGGCTCAACCCACAACCGGTTGAACACTGGCGTTACTACCAATCAATTGATTTTATCAAGCAGCTAATGAATAACCGCATGTACCCACTGAGTCTAGATGGCATAAGTAATGCGATAAAAGAGCTAACATAGGTGCTAGATTATAGGGGCTAGGAAAACTAACTCTACAACTCAGCTATATGATTCAATGTTTCTGGATAACGCTGCACCAGTTTTAGTAAAGTAATTGCTTGCCCATTAGGAGCAATGCGCCCTTATTCCCATTTTTCAAACATTCTTGCTGAGGTACGTAATAAGTTTGCAAATACTCAGCGCGACATATTAAACGCTTCGCGAATATTGATTATTTCATCGGATGAAATGGCGGGCTTATTTGCATCATTCATAGCATAAGTGAGTAAGGTTAGCTTGCCTTGTGCATGCGCTTAAATGTACGCAAATTACGTACACTTATCAAATTAACACTATGACGCGATATAAAATCGCTTATATGGACTCCTCCTATTGCACAAGCCTTTTTACATTAAAATGATGTGATTGCGTGCTTATATACGGGCTCTAATGAGGCGCTACCTCGGCCACTTTGATGTTTTCG
>NZ_JACJEI010000011.1:0-151240 GCF_014163985.1 Pseudoalteromonas sp. SR41-4
ACATTGAGAATTATTTAAGCTGGTTTAGGTTTATGGAAGATAACACTGAGTATTCAGATCAAACATGGATAAAAGAGGCATTATGATATGAATTTTTTATACCCACACTCAACTACAACACAGCCCTATACATACAGTACCTTTTTATTGGAAATTGAATATTATTTATGAAATCTCTTTTTCTAAACATGATTCAAGAGCATATGTATAGCAAGCGTTATGCTAAGAGCACCATTGAGGCTTATCTTTTTTGGATAGCTGCCTATATTCGCTTTAATAATATGCAACATCCAAGTTGTATGGGGGATACGGAAGTCGAATTATATTTAAACCATTTAGTAAACACCCAAAATGTTGCTCAAGGCACACAAGCTCAGGCGTTGAATGCGCTTAGCTTTCTATATAAAGAAATAATTAAGGTCCCTCTGTCGTTATCATTAAATTTTGTAAAAAGTGAACGTCCGAGAAAATTACCCGTTGTGCTTACGCAAACTGAAGTAACCGCACTATTTAAACACTGTATTACAAAGCACTATTTAGCTTGTGCGCTACTTTATGGCAGCGGTATGCGGCTAATGGAAGCACTACGTTTACGGGTACAAGATATTGACTTTGATTATAGCTGTGTTCGAATTTGGGATGGAAAAGGAGGCAAAACCGTATTGTAACACTCGCGATAGAGCTAATTCCTCAATTGCGCGCACAAGTACAATTAGTAAATAGTTATTTACAGCTTGATCTTAAAAATCCTCTATACAGTGGCGTTTACATGCCCCACTTAATACGTAAAAAATACCCCAATCATAACAAACAGCTAGGCTGGCAGTATTTGTTTTCATCACATAAATTAAGTATCGATCCCGAGAGTAAACTGCTAAGACGTCATCATATTGATGAAAAGCAATTACAACGCGCTGTAAAACAGGCTGCTAACGATGCGAAAATTAATAAACACGTTACACCGCATACCTTACGTCATTCATTTGCAACGCACCTACGCCGATATCAGAACAGTTCAAGCTCAACTTGGCCACAGTGATGTTCGTACTACACAAATTTACACGCATGTTTTGCAGCAAGGCGCCAATGGCGTAATTAGCCCATTTTCACGAATTGGGGCTAACATATGTTAGCCCCAACGGATGAATTTTATTTAAAGTGTGTTATTCAATAACAACAAACCATAAGCTGCGAGTTGATCGTCATTGAGATCGTGTTGCCAGCTAGGCGTTAACCCCTGACGTTTTATACCGCTGATGCTTTGCGGGTTAGCGGTTAAGTTAAGCACAAACACTGATTTACTACCGTTTAACTCGCGGGTTATTTCAACTAGGCCGTTGTTGTGTTGCGTTAATTCATAACTGCCTTTTATACCCAGCTCTGGACGCTGTTTTTTCTGCGAAATTAAGTGCTGATATAAACGCCAAAGTGAATCAGAGTCTGCTTGCTGTACTTTAACATTGCGATCTGCAGCATTAATTTGCTCTGCTAAAAACTCAGGCCACCAGCTGGTAAAGTCTTTACCAAATAATTCACTTTGTTCAACCCAGCTCGTTTTAGCTTTGGTAAAACCGGCTTGATTGCTGTTGTCCCATTGCATAGGCGCACGTTTATACACATCGTGACCTGTGCCACCTTGTGTTAAGCCTATCTCTTCACCGTAATAAATATACGGCGTGCCAGGAGAGCTAAATAACATGGCGGCGGCAAGTTTTGCTTTATCGTCGTGCTCTGCAAGTTGATAAGCGATACGTTCTTGGTCGTGATTAGTTAAAAACGATGCAAAAAAATCAAGCGGTGCATTTGAATCAATACGCTGTTGTAAATTTTGTTTGAGCACATTGGCATCAACTGTATTCACTTGTTGATTAGATTGCATAGTGCCAAATTGCGCTTCACCACTGGCATTGGGTTTTAATAAGCCCAGTATTTTATAGCCCACTTCAAAATCAAAGCCCTGATCAAGCCCTTTACCTTCGCCGTAGTATTTTGCCGCCACAGGAATATCTGCCCAGGCTTCACCCACCAAATATGCCTCAGGGTTTACACTTTTTACATACTGATTAAAGTGCTGCCAGTAAGCTATGGTTTCGTCTGTGTCGGCCTGCGTATTGCCGCCGCTTTCCATGGCAAAGCGCACAGCGTCTAACCTAAACCCTGCAACGCCTTTATCAAGCCAAAACTTAGCCATTTTTTCCATTTCGGCAATAACATCAGGGTGGCGTAAATTTAAGTCAGGTTGGCTGGCACCAAACGCACCGTAGTAATACTGCTGGCGGGTTTCATTCCAATGCCATACGGCATTGGGCTGGTCGTTATCACTCCATGCGTGGCCCCAACCGCTACCGGCTTTTGGCATATCGTCGCGCCAAATAAAGTAATCAGCAAAAGGGGCTTGTTGTTTTGCTGAACGCTGAAACCATTCATGGTTACTTGATATATGATTAATAACTAAATCAAGTATGACTTTCATGCCTTTATCATCAGCGGCTTTTATAAAGGCTTCAAACTCTGCCATGCTGCCGTAGTCGTTTTCTACTTGGTAAAATTCAGTAAAATCATAGCCATGATACGATGGTGCTTCAAACATCGGGGTTAACCACAATGCGTTAACGCCGAGCTCTTGTAGATACGGGAGCTTTTGGGTCATACCATTAAAATCACCATGGCCATCAGCATCGCTGTCGTAAAAACTGCGGGGCCAAATTTGGTAAAAAATGGCGCTTTCCCACCACGGGCTTGCTTGTTGTTTAGTATTTAATTGCGATGTTTCGGTGTTATTCGTGTTGTTATTTAATGATGGTGCGCTTTGGCAGCCTGTTAGCATGATTGCTAATGCTAATGCGCTCAAGGTAAATGTTTTCATTTCAGCCTCGTTATTATTGTAATAAATAACATAGCCGTATTTTACTACGGCTATGTTAATTAACCTGAACTGCGGATAGTTTGTGGTTATTTTAGTGCTTTAGTTACCACCGGATAATGATCCCATACTTGCTTGTCACTTAATGAGCGAACTAGCTTCACGTATTCAGCATGCGTCCACGCCAGTGGTGTGGCTGAGTTAGTGCCCTCGCCTAACGTGTATCCTGCTTTATTGTTGCCTACGCCATCCCATACTTGTTCTGGTAGCATCATGCCTTCGTTAGCAAATTGCTCTAGACCTTTTACATAGCTATTTTTAATAGCCTGCTGTTTAGTTGCATCTAACGTATTATTGGCATTCGCGGCGGCAATTTCGTAATGACCACGTTCACCAGTAAAAAATGGCCAAACTCGCCCACGTTGCCCTGGGCTGTTTTTTCCGCCTTGCGCATAATTAGCGCCGGTTACTTCATCTTCACCGTAACCGTCGTTACCATAACGGCGGTAGCCTGCAAATGTGCCGCTGCCATCAGTAAACTCAAAGCTGTATTTAACTTGTAGGTTATCGATGAGCGTTTCATCGTCGTACTCAGGTAAGGTTTTAACTATGCTGGGCGCTAGCGCATCACGTACGCCATAGCGAACTAACTCTAAAAAGCCACCATCAAGTATTTGCTTTTTATTAAACCCGTCACGGCCATTATTAGCGTTAATTTTGGTATTTGAGTTGGCGTTTTTATCTTGGCCAATGCGAATAAAATACTCGCCGTCTGAAGCGTTTGATTCTAAATTACCTGCGGTGGTAAACATCATACTTTCTATATCGGCGTTGTAACTTTTTGCTGTCGCAAGGTAGCGTTTAGCATTCACCTCATCTCCTGCCATTTTTGCAATATCAGCAGCGGTAATTAAACCGGCAACAACAGCAGCGGTGGTTGATGGTGAATACCCTGCTTGCTCTTCCCAACGCTCTTGTTGAGTCGCAGGTGGGGTTATTTGCATGTCGTTCCATAGGATTTTAGCGCGCCCACCGCCTACCAAAAAGTCAGCGGCCGGTTTTAACATGCGTGTATACCAATCAGTTAGCTCAGCATCACTTAACACATCTGCCTGATGAAGCTTCCACGCTAGCATGATAGGCATAGCGGTTTGGTCTAGCTGTACGCCTACCCATTCAAGTTCGCCATCTACGTGTGTTTTTTGTAAAAACCACCCTGTGTCGCCGTTGTTGCCCGGGGTTTTGCTGTTTACTTGTACTTTTTCAAGGTATTCAAATGCTGTTTTGGCTGTTGCGGTATCGCCTAGTGCCATAAATGCCATGGCAACTTGATAAAAGTCGCGTACCCATACCGCTTTGTAACCAGTAGAGCCGGTTTTAGCAGATACGGTTTCGCCCCATGGGTTAGATAAAGACGCAATAAGCGCCCCTGCATGGGTTTTGTCTTCTTGGGCTTTTAACACCATAGCACTGGTATAAAGTAACTTGCCGTTATCAGCGGTTTGCTCGCTCATGCTAGTCATTGGTGCAAGGCTTTGCAGGTAGTCTTGCCAACCAAGGGCTTCGCCTTTACCGTTGTAATTATCAAGCACAGCTTGGTAACCTTTGGCTAGCGTAGCTTGGCCTTGTTTAAAGCTTGCTTGCTGGTTGTTGCCAAAACTTAGGCTTAAATCGAATTGACTGTTTTTACCAATTTCACCTAGCTCTGCTAATAAACTAACATTCCCCGATTGTTCACCGGTAGTTTTATAAACGCGGGTAAGCTGCTGAGTTGTTTTAAGCTGGCTTAAACCATCACTCACGCCCGTAAAACCGACACTTGTTTGTTTAAATGGCTGTGCACCTTGCAATGACAAGTAATTATCGCCCTGCCACGCTACCAATCCTTGCTCGGTGGTTTTTGCAAAGTCATCTAAGCCGTTGTTGTTTATATACGGGTTAACCGTTACATAAGCTTTTACACCGTCGAGCTGGGTATTAAAAATACTGCGTACAAATAAGCTTTGCCCGTCTGGATCGGTAAATATATGTTTTTCTAGGCTAAAGCGACCTTGTTTGTCTTTGCTTACTACTTTGTATGCTAATGATAACGGGCGGCCTTTATCGTCTTTGTATAAGTAGTCAATAGTAACGTCTAAATCATCAGCTTCGGTGACTGTAAAATCTTTTCCTACTACAACAAATTGCATGTCTTTAATTTGCGCTTGATGAATAAGCCCAAACATGGTTTCGGTGATCATCCCTTTAGCAATCGAAAACCATACTTTTGACACTTTAGCTGTTGGCGCGTCGTCACTGTAATGGCCATTTTGGTATTGCTCAAAAGACGTGCCTATCCCGGTTTTACCTGCGTATGCCCAAAATGGGGCTTCGCCTGGTGCGCCTGGCGCATTCACTGATGTTTGCGCTTCTGTACTGGTTTGTGTATTTTGCACGCCACAACCGACAAGGCCTGCGGCCAATATTGTCGCGGTAATTAGGTTATATTTTTTCATTTTAGACCCTTAAATTAAGACTGTTTAACTCGCAGTACGGCAACCGCTGCAAGTACAAAAGACACAGCACCTAGCATCAATGCGTAAATAGGCTGATTTTGGAAAAAGTGACGAAGTATCAGGCCAAGGACACTGGCGGCTAATAATTGTGGGATCACAATAAAAAAGTTAAATATTCCCATATACACACCCATTTTATGACTCGGTACTGAGGTACTTAACATGGCGTAAGGCAAAGACAAAATAGACGCCCACGCAAAACCAATACCTATCATTGGCCAAATAAGTAAGCTCGGATCTTGTATAAACATAAAGCTCGCCAAACCTAACGCACCTAAAATAAGGTTAAGTGCATGCGCTAGTTTTAAACCAACACGCTTAACGATGATCGGGATACATAAAGCCGCCAATGCAGCAAAACCGTTGTAAGCCGCAAATAAAATACCCACCCAGTCTGCACCATTGTTATACGCCGCTGAACTTGTGTCGCTGCTACCATAATGAAAACTGGTTACCGCTGAGGTGGTGTAAATCCACATGGCAAATAATGCAAACCAGCTAAAAAACTGTACCCAAGCAAGTTGTTTCATCGCCTCTGGCATGGTGAATACATCGTTAACGACTTGGTAAAAGCCACCGCTGGTGTGGTTTTTTGCCTGAAGTGTGGCTGCAATAAATTGAATTACGCCAAAACTCACTAAGCCAGCTGCCAATAGGTACAGCTCTTTTTCTAGGTTTAATCCCATGACTAAACCAAGTACGGCAAGCCCTAAAACAGTAAATACACTGCCGCCTTTACTAAAGTTAATTTGTGCAGATACAGCCTGTTCAGCCTCAGTTTGATCTTGTTGATTAAATGCGGCCAATTCTTCAGGTGAATATTCTTTGGTGGTTATAATTGTCCAGCCCACTGCGACCAGCAATACAACTGCACCAAAGTAAAACGAGTACTTTACTGAATCAGGAATTTGCCCTGCAGCGGCGGTGTTGGCAATATCAAACCAGTTCGTCATCATCCAAGGGAGTGCAGAAGCAACCACGGCGCCTACGCCTATAAAAAAGCTTTGCATTGCATAGCCAGTAGCACGCTGTTTGTTTGGTAGGTTATCGCCTACAAGGGCGCGAAATGGTTCCATAGTGACGTTAATCGATGCATCCATTATCCATAACATGCCCGCTGCAATCCAAAGTGTTGGTGAGTTTGGCATAATAAATAACGATAATGTGGTTAAAATAGCGCCGTATAAAAAAAACGGACGACGGCGGCCTAATTTGCCCCAGGTTTTATCGCTCCAGTAACCAATAATTGGCTGTACAATTAAACCGGTAAGTGGTGCTGCCACCCACAAAATAGGAATGTCATCTACATTCGCTCCAAGGGTTTGAAATATTCGGCTTACATTACCGTTTTGCAGTGCAAAGCCAAATTGAATGCCTAAAAAGCCAAAGCACATGTTCCATATTTGCCAAAAACTTAAATCTGGTTTGTTATTTTTCATTATGAGCTCCAGTGGTTAATACTGCACTGCTAAGCGCATTTAAAGTTAAACTAATGTGTGCCTGCTCAGCTGTAATAGTTAGCTCAGCGTTTTGATTCGCCTCTAGCAAATCAAGCAATTGTAATTTTTCGCTGGTATTTTGCGTCAGTGTGTTAAGTGGAATATCAATACTGATCTGACTGACTTGCTCAGCAAAATTACTCACCACCCAAATTTGTTGATTACCGATACTGCGGCTAAACGCAGCAACTTTTTCGCTGCCAGTAACCATCAGTGGTTGCATGTCACCAGCTACAACTGCTGGATGTTCACTCAACGCCATAACGGCTTTGTAATATTCACGTAATTGACCTTGTGCCGGTGTTAATAAAGCACCATCAAACTTGCCGTTGTTCATCCACGCTTGATGCGCTGGCACGCCAATGTAGTCAAAAATACTGGTGCGAGTTGGTTTGCCAAAGCCGGCATCTTCAGAGCCATCTTCACCCACATCTTGAGCAAAATATAATAGTGTTGGCGCACGGCTAATAAGGTTTGATACTACTAATGCGGGTTTGCCCTTTTCACTACTACCTGCAAAGTCAGGGCTGGCGATACGTTGTTCGTCATGGTTTTCTAAAAAGTGCAGCATATGCTGCTCTATGTCAGCCACTTTTTGCTGAGCATTAAAAATAGTGTCTGCCGGTTGCGTGCCTTGCATAACAGCTTTTAAGGTGTCGTAAAAGCCGACTTTATCGTACAAGTAATCCATTTTTCCTTGCTGGATATACGGGCGATATAGTGCGGGATTGTATACTTCGGCTAGTAAAAATGCCTCTGGGTTGTGCATCTTGATTGATGAGTTTAGAAAGCTCCAAAACTCTACAGGTACCATTTCGGCCATATCATAGCGAAAGCCATCTACGCCTTTATCGAGCCAATATAGCGCGATATCACGAAACTTATACCAGCTGTTTGGCAACTCTTTATCCTGCCAAAACTCAAAGTGCGCGCGTAAATCTTTAGTAGCATACTCATCGGGCAGAGTTGGAAAGTCATAACTACCGTCAGGTTTTACGCCATAATTTACTTTAACTGTTTCGTACCAGTCGTTTATATCAGGCTTAGCAGCACGGGCACCATTACCAGTCCATTTTGCAGGCGTTTCAGCAAATAAGCTATCAGCAAGTGGGTGGGCATTACCGCCTAGCACTTGGTAGTTTTCAATGGTTGGTACTTGAAATGACTGCCCAGTAACGTAATAAAAGTTATTATCGCGGGCATACTCTACGCTGGTGTCATCTTGCTCACCAAAATCTTTAACTCCAGCGGGTTTAGCGGTTGATTGATAATGACGCGCCACATGATTTGGCACAATATCAATGACCACTTTCATACCGTGTTGATGGGTGCGCTCAATTAATGCAGCAAACTCTTCGAGGCGGCGCTCTGGATTAATGGCTAAATCTGGGTTTACATCGTAATAATCTTTAATTGCATACGGCGAGCCGGCACGACCTTTCACTACATCCGGATCATCTTGGCTAATTCCATATTGGCTGTAATCGCCTACCAAAGCATGGTGTAACACGCCGGTATACCAAATATGGGTGGTACCAAGTTCTTTAATGCCACTTAAAGCAGCATCATTAAAGTCACTAAATGTGCCTACGCCATTTTGCTCTTTGGTTCCCCACGGAATATTGACTGTTTGCGTATTACCAAATAAGCGCGTGAATACCTGATACACAACCGGCTTTGAATGCTCGTTAACTTGTTCAGCTACCTTTTTGTCAGTACTGGGGGTTGTGGGCTCATCTGAGCAGCTCGACAATAACAAGCTACTAGCTAATACCCATGAGCCATATTTGAATGTACTAATTGTGGTTTTATTTGTTGTCATAATGTTCTTACTTAGATCTGACGTTTTAATGGGTTGTCATTTAAACGTCATTTTTATTATAAATTTAATACTAAAGTGAACTGCCACTGACTGACAGCGGCTGCATACGTATTCACACAGGCTTTATTCAATTATTAATACCGTTGCACTCATAGGCGCTAAGGTCACTGTATCTGTTATATTTATTTGCTGTTCAGTAAAAAGACTCACAGCCTGTTTGTATTGCCCAATAACCTCTTGCAGATACGCTAATGACCAGTTTTTTGCTGCGGTATTTTTATTTAAAAACACCAACAAAGTTTGCTGTTCACTTATCCGCGCGTAACTGTATATACCTGATTTAGGACTAAAATGAACCAGTTTACCTTGCGCTATTGCTGGGCTTTGCTTTCTAAAATTAAGTAAGGTGGTGATGGTTTGCTGCATATCACGCTGCTCATCTGATAACCCTTGTCCTGTAAAAGCATTACTTGGCTGACCTTTAAAACCACCGGGGAAATCAATACGGATATCACCGTGATCATTACTGCCCGTATTATCAAGCAATACTTCGGTGCCATAATACATTTGTGCAATACCACGAGTGGTAAGCAACATAGTCATCGCCATTTTCGTTTTAGCAAGATCTTGCTTAAGCTGAGTGTAAACTCGGCTCATATCGTGGTTATCGGCAAACACGAGCAAGTTGTCTGGATTTGGGTATAAAAAGTCATTGGCGATTGATTGATACACTTTTACCCAGCCAGTGTTCCAACTCTCCTCTTCATTAAGTGCTTGAATAAGTGACTCTTGTAATGAAAAATCCATCACGCTTGGTAAGCTTGAGGTATAGCCGTCGTTATTTACCTTTCCTGCTTGCCAATATGAAGCAATCGCAGGATTGGTGGTCCACTCTTCGCCAACAATATTAAAAGCGGGATACTCAGTCATTATGGCTTTAGTCCAGTCAGCTAAAAAGGCTTTGTCTGAATATGAATAGGTATCAACGCGAATACCGCTTAAGTCGGCGTATTCAATCCACCAAATAGCATTTTGGATAAGGTAGTTTGCTAATAACGGTTGCCGCTGGTTTAGATCCGGCATTGTGGCTACAAACCAGCCATCGCTAAACTGGCGTTTATCAAACTCACTTGCATGTGGGTCTTGAATGGTTTGACGAGCATGGCTGGTAGCATGTTTACCGTTTGCAAACTCGCCATTAAAATTGATCCAATCTGATGTGGGTTTATCTGTCATCCATTCATGCTCAGAGCCAAAGTGATTAAGCACTAGGTCCATCACTATACCAATACCGTGTTGTTTCGCTTTGGCTGATAACTCGCGATATAACTCATTTGAGCCCATGCGTGGGTCGATAGTGTAAAAATCGGTAATTGCATAACCGTGATAAGAGTAGCTGGGCATATCATTTTCAAGCGGTGGTGTTAACCAAAGCTGGGTTACGCCCAGTTTTTGCAAATACGGCAGTGCGTTAATTACACCTTGAATGTCGCCACCGTGACGCCCACCTCGCTCAATTGGATTTGCACCCTCAAGCACTCCTTTTACTGTGTCGTTGCTGCTATCGCCATTAGCAAAGCGATCCGGATTAATTAAGTAAATGGTATCACTGCTATCAAAACCGTTACGTTTACTGCTATTAGCTTTACGTGCATGCAATTGATACTCAAAACGCTCCCCTGATTTGCTGCTAAACACTAAAACACCTGGCTTTGCTATTGGATTTATTTCAATATTTAAAAAAGCGTAATTTGGGTTATCTGTTTTAGTTACACTTTTTAAACTCACCCCTGAGTAAGATGCTAATTGCCATTGTTGCTTAGCAATACCTTGATCATGCAGCATAATTTGCAAGGTATTATTTTGCATACCAACCCACCAGTTTTGTGGTGATATAGTTATTGCATTGGCGTTTAAACACATCCCTAAAAGCGTGCTTAATAAAAAGATATGAATGAGTGATTTCATATTAATTATTTTTCATCCTCGCTAAAAATTCACTATGAGTCGGCAATTTGTTTACCGTACCACTAATCAGAGTTTTTAAATTACCAAATAACTCTGCGAGTTGTTCATCACTCAGTGCATCTGCGAGTGGGTGATAATCCTGCGCTCCAAGCCCTTGACCTATCATTACTTGCTGCCATGCAACTTCGGCAAAAAGTTCATCATCTTCTCTAATTAATTTACCTGTTTGCTTAAATAAATCGATTTTAGTTTGCAGTGATTTAGGTATATTCATTTGCTTACACTGGCGCCAAAATGCGCTGTCAGTGCGCTCAGTCAATTTGTAATGCAAAATAATAAAGTCGCGGATCCGCTCAATTTCGATTTGGCTTTGCATGTTATATGCATCTATTAATGACTGCTTAATTCCATTATTCGGAAAAAACTTTATTAACCGAATCACGGCGGTTTGAATAAGGTGGATACTGGTCGATTCTAACGGCTCTAAAAAGCCGCTAGATAAACCAATAGCGACCACATTTTTATGCCATTGCTTTCGCCTTCGCCCTGTTTTGAAACGAATCACTCTAGGCTCTGTAATTGGTTCACCGGGAATATTATCAAGCAGTTTCAGCTTCGCTTGCTCATCGGTTAAGTGTCGACTTGAATATACTAGGCCATTACCTACACGATGTTGTAATGGTATTTGCCACTGCCAGCCTGCGCTATGTGCAATAGAACGCGTATAAGGCACTGGCTCTGTAGCCGTTTTAGTTTGTACCGCAATAGCACTATCACATGGCAGCCAATGTGACCAATCCTCAAACCCCGTATTTAAGGTCTTTTCGATTAGCAGTGCGCTTAGCCCTGTGCAATCTATAAATAAATCGCCTGAAATTATTTGCCCATCTAACAGCTCAAGTGCCTTTACAAAACCGGTCTCTGGGCATTGCTGAACATCAGCAATTTTACCCTCAATGCGTTTAACACCGCGTGATATAGTCAGCTCTTTTAAAAATTCTCCGTACAAGGTGGCGTCAAAATGATAAGCATAACTTAGACCTGCTAGCTGTGTATTAGGTATGTATTTTAAATGAGTAAACTTATGCTGTTTTGCTGCTTGATAGTTAAGTGAAAAGTCCCAAAAATCTGTCTCACTACCTTGCTGCTTAGCCTTCAGCCAAAAGTGGTAAAACTCACAAAATGGGAAGTCTTTCCCAACATCACCAAAAGCATGCATATATTTGTGATGCTTTTCGCGCCAATTTTCAAACTCAATGCCGAGCTTAATTGTTGCTTGTGTTGCTTTGATAAACTCACTCTCGTGGATTCCTAATGCCGCGTTTAGGTGAAGTATCGGCGGAATACTAGCTTCCCCAACTCCGACCGTACCAATTTGATCCGACTCAATGAGGGTGATATTAACTACTTTACCTAGCACTTTATTAAGTAACGCCGCAGTGATCCAACCTGCAGTACCACCACCGGCAATAATTATGTGTTTTAACTTTTGCTTTTGCATTCACGCTTCCACCGTTATGTACTTTTATCAGTGTAGTTGAGCGATATAAAAAAGCCCTTGTAAAACAAATTACAAGGGCCTTTCAACGCTAAAAAAAATTATAGCTTATAGCTAAAGCCAAGTAGGAAAGTACGGCCGTAATCTTGGTAATCACGTACTTGTAAATCACTGTTGCCTTGAAGCGATACAAATGGTTCTTCAGTGATATTTTGCACTTGGAACGTAACACTCAAGCCGTTCAAACTTTCAATGCTACCTTCACTAAAGTCATAACCAATTTGAGCATCCCAGATAGTTTCGCCTTTGATATCAACCTGTGTTGTCGCAAAACCCAAACCGTAAACATCGCCTTTGAAGTCGCTACGTTTTCTCATACTTGTACGTGCTTGAAAACCGCTACGCTCAAAATAAACCGTTAAGCTGTCAATTTGGTCTGATAACCCTGGTAGTTCATACTCGTTACCATTTTGATCAGTCAGGTCTTGCTCTACACCAGTATGACTTGCAATTAAGCCAAAACCCTCTAACGATGAGTGAAAAATATTAAACGGTAATGCCAGTGATAGTTCGTAACCCCAAAGATCACCTTCGCCACCATTTACTTTACCTGAGCCAGAGCCAGTTGAGTTAGCCGGAATTTGACCTGTTGATGGGTCTGCAACTCCAGACATATCAACTTCATAACTACCATCAAAAATCCATTGCGTAATATCTTTATAGAAAAACGCTGCAGCAAAGTAACCTTCTGCATTAAAGTAATTTTCATAGCTTATATCTAAACCTGTGGCTTCTTTAGGCTCAAGCTTCGGATTACCACCTGATACGCTCCAATAATTACCATTTTCATCTGGTTGCTGATTATATGAAGCATTAATTGATGCATTCATTTCGTCAAGACGAGCACGTGAAATAGTTTTTGCAGCACCAAAACGAATGGTTTGGTCTTCATCAATTGCAAACGATAGATTTATACTTGGTAAAAAGTGGCTATAGTCATGACTTACATCTGTAGATGAAACAACCACTAGACCATCAACAGTATTTGCTGCAAAACCTTGCGAGGATTGATCTGTTTGTACATAGCGAGCACCAATATTACCTCTGACCGGTATTGATCCGAGTTCAGCATTGATATCGAGTTGTGCGAATACTGCAGTAACTTCTTCTTTGACTGTCCAAGATTGCGTTTTATGTTTTTGATCAGTCAGGCTTTCTTGTAGTAAATCATAGTAACCGTCGTTTACTAAACCGTTAGTGTCATAAGCAACCATGTTGCCCATGCCGATAAAATCAAGGCTAGCTGTACCTTTACGATATTGTTCAGGAATCGATAGCATACCTGGGTTTGATAATGAAAAGTCTTTTAAAGTCATGAAGTAACCTTCAGACACTTTACTCTTTTCGCGGTCACGGTATGAAATACCAAAGCTTACTTTACTAAAATACTCGTTTTCAAGTAATTTGCTTGCCGCTAACTTTAATGTAATTAGTTCATCATTAATTTCAGGGGCATTAATAAAGCCATCTTGTGCAGTATTTTCGTAAGCTGTTCCTGATAAGCCATATTTATTGTTTAGAGCTGCACTTGACCCCCATGATAATGGACCACCTAATTGAATTAAGCCATAATCACTGTAGTCTAGCTGAGGAGAAAACTGTGCACCGGTGTTCCCACCATCAAACTCATAACCAATGTTATCAGCAATACCATTTGCATCGCCTCGGCCAGTACCAGAATAGCTTTCGATACTCCAAATTTGGCGTTCAACTTCAGAGCGGCTGGCGTCAAGTTCAACTGACCAAGAATCATCTATGTTATATTTAGTGTTAAAACCAAACTGCGTTAAATCAGCATTACGCTCTTCGTAGTCATTACGTACTACTACACGTTGGCCTTGGGTTACAGCACTAGTAATAAAGCCACTTTCAGAGTCAACTACGGCTGAGTTAGGATCAATTGTACCTTGTCCCCATGCAAATGGAACTTCAATACCACGAAGGATTTTTTCATCTGAAAAATCAACATAAAGCGCATCAAATGTCATACTTAAACGATCGGTTGGTGCTGCTTCAACGACTAACATTGCAGAATCGCGTTCTAGAGTAGATGATCGCACGAACGGTTTTGCACCACCGAGTATCGAATACGTTTGGCCGTCATCACCCGTAAACTCAGGATAACCCCAAGAGTTCCAGCGTTTTTCTTGGTTTGGTGAGCTCATTTTGTTGTAAGCAAATGCAACACCAATTGTATCGTCTGCAAATTGGTCGATATACGATACTGTACCCCGAAAACCTTGGTCATCACCATCTGGATTTAATTTATCAAAACCTGTTTGCTCTAATTGACCATTAAACATGATCACGCGCTCACCTTTACTTAAAGGCTTTACAGTTTGCATGTCGATAACACCGGCGATACCTTCCGCGTCTAGGCTTGCACTTGGCGTTTTATATACGGTTACACCGCTCATTATTTCTGACGGATAAAGGTCAAACTCAACACCACGATTGTCACCAATCGATACTTGCTCACGACCATTAAAGGTTGTAGCACTTTCATTTTCGCTAAAACCACGCACACTTACTCGGCTTGCTCGACCATCTAAACGCTGTGCAGTAAGGCCTGGTAAACGGGCAATTGACTCCGCAATTGATGAGTCTGGTAATTTACCAATATCTTCTGCAGAGATAGATTCAACCACCTCTGATGAAAAACGCTTTGTATTGATTGACTCTACAACGCTGCCGCGAAAACCTTTAACTTCGATGACTTCAACGTCATTCTTTGCGGTTTGTTGCTCTTCTTGTGCGTATGAAGAGAAACTGCTAATACCTGCGGTTGCAAGTGCAATTGTTAATATACTTGGTTTGAACATAGACATGATGTGTTTCCCGTTACCCAATTTTATATTACTAACTTTTAGCGAGTTGCTTGTGATAGAAGCAAACCATTTGTTAGCTATCTTTGTTGTCAGGATGAATATTAACGCCCGTTTTATTTTATTAACAACTTTATGCATACGTATTCAGACTAGTGCAAAACCAATAACTTTAACAAAAAATTCACACAAATAATGGCAACACCTTGTTTTTATAGGTATAAAGATGAGGCAATTGATCATTCTATTTTATAAAAGAAATATGCACTGCTTCGAGCTCCTTTGGTGCGGCAATTTACAGTTTAATACCTTAATTATTAGTGCATTCACACTTTACATTCGAATCCTGCTCGCTCCTCTTACAAAATGCCAATTGGTAAGACCATTAATTGCAATGCACCATAACGCTACAGAACCCATATAATATGCACCAAGTTGGATTTGCTACTTTGTTAATGATACGAAAACGAGAATTGGTAAACATTCATTTGCCGCTCACATACCTTTATTCGTAGGTTTTTCAGAAGCTGTTTTCCTTATCAAAGCGATCTATTTAGCATGCATACGTATGCATCCTTTTTACAGTATCAAGCCCTTCACGTATGCTTTTTAAAAAATAACGTAGTTCGTTTCAATCGAACTGCTAACAAGATTACGAACACACCATTTCTAAACAGTAATAATTAAATGGGAAGTGTTGTCACGATGGAGAAAAAAATGGCTCAACAGCAGTGGTATAAGGGCGCCGTGATTTATCAGGTTTATCCGCGCAGTTTTCAAGATACCAACGGTGACGGCATTGGTGATTTAAAAGGGATCATCAGCCGGATAGACTATATTAAAAGTCTGGGTGTTGATGCTATTTGGATCTCACCATTTTTTAAATCACCAATGAAAGACTTTGGCTATGATATCAGCGATTATCGTGACGTAGACCCTCTTTTTGGCGATCTTAATGACTTTGACGAGCTCATTGCACAAGCTCATCAACGTGATATTAAAATTATTATTGATCAAGTATTGAGCCACACATCAGACCAACATCAATGGTTTTTAGATAGCCGAGAAGACAAAACTAACGACAGATCTGATTGGTATGTATGGGCTGATGCAAAACCAGATGGCACCCAGCCAAACAACTGGCTTTCAATTTTTGGTGGCCCTGCTTGGCAATGGGAGCCGCGTCGTGGCCAGTATTATTTACACAACTTTTTTACTGAACAACCGGATCTTAATTTTCATAATCCAGATGTACGTCAAGCAGTATTAGATAATGTTGAGTTTTGGCTTAAAAAAGGAGTAGATGGTTTTCGCCTGGATGCAATTAACTTTTGTTATCACGATGCACAGCTACGTGATAACCCAGCCAAACCACCAGAAAAACGCCAAGGCCGTGGTTTTAGCGAAGATAATCCATATGCATTTCAGTATCATCATTATAATAATACCCAACCTGAAAATATCAGCTTTATGCAAGATATTCGTACCCTGTTAGACAAGTATCCTGGTACCGTGTCTTTGGGTGAAATATCATCCGAGGATTCACTTGCTACTATGGCTGAATACACAGCCGGTGGCGATAAATTGCATATGGGTTACAGTTTTGAGCTACTAACCAATGATTATAGCAGTGAGTATATTCGTACAACAGTTAAAACATTGGAAGAACGAATGACAGAAGGCTGGCCATGCTGGGCCTTTAGTAACCATGATGTAGAACGTGTTGCTAGTCGTTGGAGTAACAATGGTGAAGTAAACTCAGAGCAGTGTAAAATGCTTACCGCCCTACTCGCTTCATTGCGCGGTAGTGTATGTATGTACCAAGGTGAAGAGCTAGGTCTTGGCGAAGCAAGTGTGGCGTTTGAAGACTTACAAGACCCATATGGGATAACTTTTTGGCCAAACTTTAAAGGCCGAGATGGCTGTCGTACGCCTATGCCATGGCACAATGATGACGGTGAACAGGCCGGATTTTCTGCAACGAAACCTTGGTTACCTGTTGACGAAAACCACAAACGCCAGACTGTAAGCAAACAAGATAGCGATAGCGATTCGATTCTAAATGCGTTCCGCCATTTTATGACATGGCGTAAGCAACAAGCTATCTTACTCGAAGGCGATATTGAATTTATTAATACCCCTGAGCCATTGTTAGCTTTTTACCGTCGTTTTGCAGGCCAGACTATGTTGTGCGTATTTAACCTAGCTCAAGAGCCTGCAAGCCTCAACATTGAACACACTGATATTGTGCAACATACAGAATTGAATCATCACAATGGCAGCTTAGAGAAACAAACCCTTACCCTACCCGGTTTTGGTTGTTTTTACGCAGCAGTTAGTTAATATTTTAGCTGCACAAACAATATCTACAAGGTTTTTATAGCCTTTCGAAAAAGTGAACAGTAAATATATGCTGTTCGCTTTTCTCGGTAAGTTATAAAGCAATATAAACAAAGGCCCTACTAGTCAACTCCAATTACTTGAAACTAAACGTTAACCTTCCTGATTTGCCGCTTAGTATCTCCAACCACCCTCTTGTGGAACATCCCTGCATTATCAAACTGACTCTCCATAGGCACAATGTTTTATAATGCTGGTAATTATACTTTCCCGACTAGGGTTTAAATTGTATCAAGCTTTGATAACCACTCACAAACGCCATGACACAAGTACTAAACAGATAAAGCGCCTAACAAAGTTAAATTCAACTTAGTTCATTATACAGCTTAGGTGTTTAATATAATTATTATAACGACCAGAAGAACCTTTAAATAAAGGTTGCCTTACTTGCCAAAGACTTGCTGTTTGAACATTATTTCTAAGTTTATGGAAATCCAAACACTTAGAAGACCAACTAAATCCGAGAAATTTATGTAACTCTTTTGCAACAGACTCACTATCGCTTATAAAACTATCATAATTGAAATTTAACGTATTACTTGGTAAGTGCGCTTGCCAAAAAGTAGACATTTTTTTATAAACATCATAAAAATGTGCAGTTGCCTCTAAATTATAACTGTATGTTAACTTGCTACTCAACTGGTTAAAGTATACCGACAAACATACATCATATTTCTCCCTATCAGTAAATATAAACTTTGCATTTGGAAAAGCACGAACTAATATATCAACATACCAAAAGTTATCAGGCATTTTATTTGTTATAATTCGTTTTCCATTGCTAATTTTTGAGATATGCTTTACGTATTCCTCCCTAAACCTAGTAACATTTTGTTCATCAACCTCTCCCTTAGGGAATTCTGGAAAAATATCATGAATAAGCTCTTCAACAAAAGTAAGTTCCCCCGCAGTATAAACATCTTCTCTATACGCTATTAGCTGCTCTAATAATGTAGTGCCAGATCTGAACATACCGCAAATGAATATAAAACTATACTCACAACTAAATACACCACCCTTAGAATAAATATCATTTATTGAATCGATAATTTTTTCACTATAAAGCTCGATATTTTTAGATTCATAAAATGAAAACCTATAACGGCTTACATCATTTGCTTCTCTGTAATATTTAAATGCTTCATTAAAATAATCAATATCATCATGAGCTTTCCCAAGAGCGAAATTCAGTGTTTCCTGCTCTGCCTCAGTAAGATTATTACTTTCTAATAATTTAATAGCGGCACTTACTAAATCAAGCTCTTCAGTAGTTTGTTTTCGCAAATAGAGTAATCGACTAATCAAATTAACATTTGTAGGGTCCAGTTCGAATGCAGAATAATAAAGAACTTCAGCATTAGCAAGCAAGCCAAACTCCTCTAAACATGTAGCTAGATTAAACAACCCAACTACACATTTAGGATTTATAGCAACGGCTTGTTCAAAACTAGCTCTTGCAAGTTTTGGCTTGTGCAAAGCGTTATAAATATTACCTTTCTTTATTAAAATTTTATAACTATCAAATTCAGAAGTAATAATTAATTTATCAATTAAAACTATAGCTTCTTCTTGTAAACCAACAACTAATAAGCTGTCTATTAGTAATAATGCATCAACTTCAGTAACATTGTAGTCCCTGAAAAAGATGTTTTTACAAACTATCTTTAAAACCGACTTTAATGATAACTCAGCAAAAGCACGAACTATATAACAGAAAAAATCATCAAACCCAGATTGAAGTGACATTAATCGATGCAAAATGTCATCTAGTTCTTGATACCTCCCCTGAACAAGCAACAATTTAAGCAGTATTTGATGGCATAAGATTAAATTTTTGCTTTCGTCAGAATTTAAATCAACTGTAGATACTAATAATGCCGAACGCAAGCAAGCTTCAGCCTCTATCTTATTATCCTTCTCTAACAAGAATATAGCATCACTCAACAAATTCTTACATATAGAGCTATCATTTGAAAACACAGCCGATCCCTTTCAAGTATTACTCTCCAACTTGTAGTAACGCATAGTTATTTTTAAAATCCAAAGTTATAATAAAGTGCTGCAATATATCGAAGCCTATCACACCTTTACTTTCAACTGATTGTTCTACTCTTGTTCCTGTTGTTACTTTCCCACTGTTCATTATATCTTCGCCAAAATCAAGTAAACTTACAGAAACATTTTCAAGGTTAAAAGGGCCAATTTTTACCGAATTAATGATCGTGGTTTTCTCATTAGGATTCATTTTTATGCCTAAGTCAGATGCATCATCTTTAAGTATTTTAATGCCATTTAACTCAGTAGTATCAAGTGTCAACCAAAATGATCGTCCATTAAGTTCGGTCTTAAAAACTTTAAGTGATGGATCATTTTTTAGAAGAGTATTAGCTGATAATAAGGGTTCTCTTTTTGAAACCATTTCAATATTACTATATTTACTAATATCTACACTTGCATGCGATATTAAACGTAATCTAGATTTAGGATAATCTATCTGTACTATATGCTCGCGGAAAAAAGGAACTCCAAGCACAAGATCATACCCATCTGCATTTATGGGGGTAAGCTCTTTAAAAGGCATATCTACATCAAAAATATGTACATTCACATTAGCAAAGCGTTCAACTCGACGTTCTCCACGGTTATCTCGAATTTCAACAATTCCACGCTTTGAAAACAAATCAATGTGCTTGGTACTAAAACCTACACCAATAAAATTACTCTGAGCTGTACTATCAATTATTGCAACACTATCAATTCCATAAATTTTAACTGGAAGTGTAATTTTGCCATTTCTTAATTCAAAATCAACCCAGTTAGTAACAGAAGACATAACCTGAGCACTAAAAAATAATATCATAAAAAGCATATACTTAAGCATTAAATTTTCCTTTAAAATAAAATAGTAGATTTTAAATTCAACTTTATTCTATATTAACATTAAAAAAGCCACACTATGTGTGGCTTTCAGTTTTTTTAGCTAAGAATTAAAAGTTAACACTGTAGCTCAAGGTAATAAAACGGCCCATGTTTGAATAATCACTTTGTTGATAAAACGGCCAGCTCACTTGTGAATGTGGTGGATTTTTATCAAATAAGTTACGAATACCAACAGTTATTGATTGATCACTTGTCAAATTATAAGTACTAACTAAGTTAACTTCAGCATATGAACTAACTTTAAGTGGTGTACCAGCATCTTTTAAACGTCCAACCATCTCTTTATCTACAGAGCCTGCATCAACGTCAGCTTGGGTATAACGCTCAACATCCCAACGCCCAACTCTTTCACAGCTTTTATTTTGGGTGTCACGCGATTGCCAACTATTGTATCCAGGTAAATAACGAACACTTAATGTAGTTGATATATCATCAACATCTAATGTAAAGCTTGCATTTGCAAACCAATCACGAGATGCATCATAATCCAAACTATCACATAACGGCTGAGCTGCTGAGTTTTGTGTCATAAACTCTAACCATTTTTCAGCTTTAAGGTTTGATTCTAAAGTACCGAAGCCTAAATCAACAGTGTGCTGAATATCTAATTGAAGACCTTTAGCACTCATTTCATTCATATTCTGTAAGTCACCTTTGACATACCCAGTACGAGCGCTGTCTGTAAGAGTACCATTTGAATTACGAATCACAAACTCAGTTAATCGACCTTCGGCTTCTTCATCAAGTATTTCTTGAATTGGCAAACTTCCAACTACGTCATCAATCGACAAACTCCAATAATCTAGCGATATTGATAAATCTTCAAGTGGCTCATAAACGAAACCAATATTATACGACTTAGTTGTTTCTGCAGTTAACTCTGGGTTACCACCACTTCGTGAGTTAAGTTCTTGAGTACGGCATTCACCTTCTGTTTCACTACCGCCTGCAGCGATTTGTTCATTACAGCGTTTTCTATCAACCGCTCTTTGAACACCTTCTGACGCACCTAAGAATAACTCACCTAAACCCGGTGCCTTGAAACCAGTACCTATCGAAGCACGTAGCAACAAGTTATCAAGAGGTCGATAGCCGATTTTTGCCGAGTAAGTAGACTTAGATTCTTCATCCACCCCCCAGTCAGCTTTATCTTGACGAACAGCAATACTTAAATCTAAGTTTTCAAGCACAGGTAGTTGTAACTCACCAAACACAGCGTTATTTGAAAACTGCCCACCACCGTTAGAGCCAGCACCACCGATCACTTGACCACCAACCTTCGCAGGGTCAGATACGTCAGTATATCGCTCATTACGTACATCTATACCTGCAGCATAACCAATTTCACCACCAGGTAACTCAAGAGGAATTAACCCAGAAGCTACTAGTGTGCCAAAGCCTATTTCGTAAGTACCTGTACGATGTGTTTTCGCTTCTAGGCTATTACATAAAGCCTGAGTTTCAGCATTCACAGAACAATCATTAAGTTTGAATGGATTTAATAATTCACCCGAAAAAGCATCGGCAGTCTGTTTTGATAACAGATTACCTCGCGTACCTATTTGACGGTTTGTTAATCGCGAAAAACCTAAGTCAGCATCTAGCTGTAAAGCATCTGAGATGTAATATTTAAATCCAGAGATTGCTTCAAAAGTTTCATTTGTGTTATCAGCCGTACGATTAGGAAAATCTATATAACGACGACCAACATAAACTGTTGTCTTATCGTCTTGTACATCTTGCCACACCCTTTCAGCTTTTTCTGGATCATCCTTAAAACGATCATTAAATAAAAAGTCACGAATGTATGGGCTGGTGTTTGCAATTTCTATTGAACCCGGAGCTGGTGCATTTGATGTTTCGGTGTATGCGCGTGTATAACGGAATTGGGCATTCACGGAGAAATCACTATTGAACTCATGGTTAATAATAGTTAATAAACTTTGGCGGTCCGATTTTGGTTGTAAAAAGTAATTAGGTGCGAAATCATACATGCAATCGCCACCTACTACATTTTCTTCAGCACAGCTTGACCATGGAACCCAGCTATCACTTGCTGCATCTTCACTACCAAGAATCCATGTTTTACCCGGGATCCCCCAAGGACTCCGACCATCACCACCTCGTACAATCTTGCCGTCTGAGTCATAGCCGAGTACCGCACTAGAGCCCATTTCTCGGTCAGTTGCTTTTATAACATCACGAGAAAAATAATCTGCCGCAAACAAAATATTCGTTTTATCGCTATTTACACCGGCAACTAAACTGAAGCCGTTCTCTTTGCCATCACCCTCAGCCAAATTACGACCATGCGATAGTTTAATATTTAAACCTTCATAATCAGTTTTTGTAATAATGTTGATTACACCAGCAACAGCATCTGAACCATAAATAGCTGAAGCGCCATCACCTAAAACATCAATACGCTCAACGGCAGCCATAGGGATCTGGTTAATATCAACAAAAATTCCACCTGCTGTATTTTTTGGCAAGCGACGGCCGTTTAATAAGATCAAGGTATAATCTGCACCAAAACCTTTTACACCCATTGAAGACGCACCAGCGGCTTGACTAAGAGTTGCCGATTCATTAAAACCGCCTGTAGATGCATTAGTCCTCAAAAAATCAGCAACTGTTACTGCTCCCTGATTTTTGATGTCTGAGATATCAAAAATTGTCACTGGAGTTGAAGTTTCCATATCTGTGCGACTAATACGTGAACCTGTGACTTGAATACGTTCAACTTTTTCTACATCTTCTTCAGCTGCAATTGTGTTTGCTGAAAACGCAGCTGTTGAAGCCGCACCAAAAGCGATCGCTAAGCGAACTGCTTTTGAAACTTTGTTATTTAACATTTGATTCTCCCTGGTCATATTAATATATGATTTTATTAGTTTTAATTACTCATAAAAAAGCTAATAAGTATCCATAAAAGATACTAAGTACCTAATTGAGCGAAGGAATAGTAATATCAGGTACAGCCAAAGGTCAACACTTATTTAACTTTAAATCCATCAACTTTACAGTTAAGGAACAAAAAAGCACAACTAATAAACAATATAAGCAACTGTTTTTATTGATTATTAATTTTATATTTACATTTATCGAAAAGACTAATACAAATAAATTAACAAGTAATACATTCAATAATTGAATCAAAACCCTTAATTCTTTAATTTTATTAGTTAAGACGATTTCTGTATGAAGGGAATAAAACTGAGTTAGCGGCAAATTGACGGAGATTTTTCAAAAGGTAGTTTTGTAACAGTATTTGAAGACCATACCTCATCATTCAATAATTTAAGACAGAATTTTGCTACATGTTATATGACTCCGTTTAATATTTTTTCAAATACTGAAAGGTAAAAACTTAGTTGAAAATCAGACATAACTATTAAAAGGCGTTATACATGTAATAGCATCATAAACTAGTAATTCTAAATTGGTTATTAACAGTTCTACTTAGCTTTTTTCAGTATTGAATAAAACATAACAATAATTAACGAATTTAAAAAAGTTAACCGAGTTTAATATCGATAAGTTTTTCTTAATGTAAACTTACCCTTCATTTATACCACTTCAATTAAAATAATTTTTAGTCAATTAAATACAAGCCGAAAACTACCATATTTTCGTTATAATACTAATTAATTATCGCTGCTTAAATTTAGGTAAGTTCCCGACCTGCTTTAATAAAAAAATAAAAACCAAAAGATGCCTTAAATATAAGGCTAAATTACATTAAACCAACCAGTAATAGAATATCTTGGATACTTTGCGAAAGGTGTTACGTAACTTACTGAATGTGGTAAATTTACATCAAATAAACTAAGAGTATTATTTTTCGGAAAAAACGTATCAATCATCCCCCCTTCAGCATTAAAAAAGTGTAGTAAACCACCCCAATCAGGATGCCAGTTTGGTGTAAAACCAAATACATAGGCAATAGCTCTACCTTCACTAGGTAGCACATCATTATGCCTTGTTAAAAAATTACCTGATATATAGCGTGTCACTTGTACACTTGCACTAATTACATTTTCATTACCAGTGATCTGTCGAATAAAATTAAGGCAAACATCTGAATTCAGATAATTAAAAAGAGCTTTATATAAAGAAAATTCTGTATTTTTATTGATATTATGTCGCCCATAAAAAAAGCCAATTCCATTTGAAGCATCTTTATAGATTGTCCTTTGGAGTTCTCTTTTTTCTTCTGTAGTCATATTCCCTAATTCACGATCTGAAGATTGAATATATTTACCATCTATAGCAAAAGCATTTAGAAAACTCGTCTTATTTTCGATCGCTTCGTGCAAAAGTGATGCACTTTCATCTGTCCATACGTCTGAGAGCATGACCCTTTTATTTTTCATATACTCTTCTTGTATACTCTCCAGCTTTTCACTTATATTTTTTAACTCAACCATTTTTTACCTCATAAAAAAAAGCCACTCTAGAGTGGCTTTAAATTAAATTAAATTATTAATAATGCATTAAAATTTAATAGTTGCTCGTAAATATACAAAGCGATCCATATTTACATCATACTCAGTAACTGAGAAGTTGTTTGTAGATATTGCTACATCGTTATTGCTATATTCTGGTGATGGTTCTTTAGCGAATAAATTCTCAATACCTAGTGTTAACTTAGTATTATAAGCATCTAATGCGTAGCCTACTGAAACATCATGTACAAAGTAAGAACCGATCTCCGCTGCCATACCTGGGTAGTTTTCAGCACCATATAAAACATCGTAATAGTTCTGTAAACGATCTACATAACGAGTTTGCCAATGAGCGTCAAAATCACCCATCGACCAATCAACTGCAAATGTACCTTTATATTCAGGGTAACCAGCATCACCATACTGAATCCCAACTTGATCTTCACCATCAAATTCATTCGTCATCACATATGACAAGTCTAGTGACGTTTTAAAGCTACCGTATTCAGTATCAAATTTATAGGCTGTAAAGAAGTCAATACCTTCTACGTTGTATGAACCTGAATTTTGTAGGAAGTTACGTAAATCAACAACATTACCGTTTGCATCGCGATCAATATAATCACAAGACTGAGCATTATCACCTGTTGAACATTCATTCAGAAGTCTTGAAGCACCATAACGACCGATTGAGTTTGTAACTTCAATATCATAATAATCGATTGTGAATTCTAAACCATCAACATAACTTGGGTTATAAACAATACCAAATGTTTTTGATTCTGACTCTTCCGGCTTAAGATCTGGCGATGATACATTTGTAATACGAATTTGAGTATTTGCTTGTGCATAACCATCTGGTACACCAGCACAACCTGGAAGGTTAGGAACTGCACCCTCAACTGAATTACATGGATCTGTTAGTGTTGGATATGAATCAGCATTACCTGCATATAAATCCGAAATTGAAGGAGCTCTATAACCTTCAGCCCATGTACCACGAAGTAAAATGTCGTCGATTGGACGGTATTCTACACCCACTTTAGCAGTAGAGTTGCTACCATATGCACTGTGATCTGAGAATCGAATTGCTGGTGAAATAGTTAAGCCTTCAATAACAGGAATTGATAGCTCAACATATGCCTCGTCTAAGCGGAAACCACCAGAAGTAGCATCACGTTGGTTACCTGACGTTTCACCACTTTGCGTTAGTGGATCTGGAGTATCATAACCACTCTCTTCACGACGCTCTAAACCGATAGCCATACCAACTACACCAGCTGGTAATTCAAATGCATCACCCGCAAAGTTTAATGTGTAATCTTTTAGCTCTAAACCTTCACGCGATACGCTATCAAACGTTACGAAATCAACCATTTCCGGTGTAATTGAACCAGCACCACCAAATAAGTTAAGCGGTACACATGACGTTGATGCGTTACAGTTATCACCAAGTGCCTGATTAATACGCGTTAAATTTAATAGACCTGTTGTTAATACGTCTTGGCTATTTTTACCGTATATATATGATGCATCCCAAACCCAAGATGTATCGCCAACATTACCCTCTAAACCAACCATTGCGCGGTATGTTGTATCATTTTGTTTGTAAATACGATTACCCGCTTCTACAAATCGACGTTGACCTGCATAAGGTACATATCCGTCAACACCAGAACGTGCGCCATCACCATATAAAGTTTCACCGAAAGGGTTATAGATATTATTTGCATGAATATCTACTTTACTTGCAGATGCACCAAAAGACGCACCAATAGTAAGTGGCATTGCAGCTAATAACTGAGATGACTCACGGTTTGTCATCATGAAATCAGATACTACTCTAAGATCATCAGAAAGGTCATAAAAAGCTTGTACGTACATACTATTACGTACTTGTGGAGTCGACAAATAGTTTTCTGGTGCATAGTTATACACATCACCACTGCGATCTCTGAATGAATCAATGCCTACACCTGAACCAGCACCATTTGGAACTAAATCGAAGCCAGCATTAGATTTTCCAGCGTTATTTTCAGTATAACCTTGAGCTAGCAAATCATTTCGAAGTGAATCAGAAATAGCACTAGATGTTAAACGAAGACGGCCTTTTTCTGTTGTTGAACTGTTACCCATTGATGAGATATCACGATCACCAGCCCAAATTTCAGCTTGAGTAACGTGGCTAAGGTTCATCATTAAGCCACCTTTATCAGAGGTGGTACCAATTGTTAAATCAGCTGAATATTGACGGCCATCATTATATTTTAAGTTTTCACCACCATAAACTGAAAGCTCTGCACCTTCAAAATCTTTACGTGTGATGATGTTCACAACACCGGCTATCGCATCTGAACCGTAAATTGCTGATGCGCCATCTTTAACAACTTCAACACGTTCAATTGATGCTGCTGGAATGGTATTTAAATCAACTGTTGAACCTAAAGATGATATCCAACGTTTGCCATTCACTAAAACCAATAGACGCTGTGCACCTAGGTTACGCAAATCCATGTTAGTGGCACCGTTACCGCCATTATTAAATGCAGTATTCAATGCAGCACCTGCGGCAGGGATTTGCTGTAAGATATTACCGATACTGATTTGGCCACTTGCAGCAATATCTGAACGGTCTAGTACAAGTACAGGACTAGCACTTTCTAAATCGGTTCGTTTAATACGAGAACCAGTAACTTGGATACGTTCTACTTTATCAACACCTTCTTCTTCTGCTGCGAATGAAGTTGCTGAAAATGCAGCTGTTGATGCTGCACCAAAAGCGATCGCTAAGCGAACTGCCTTTGAAACTTTATTATTTAACATTTGATTCTCCCTGGACCACTATATTGTGGGTTATTTTTATTTAGTTTTTGTAAACTATCGCAACACTTAATGTTGCAACTGCACAATGATAGTAAACAAAAAAAACCAAGATGCCAACATTTGTTCACATTAATTTAATTTAAATGTGGGGTAAAATCGATAACATACTGAAAAAAGGTACTAAAACGACTAAAATAGCAACAGTGATATTTAAAACACTTTCCTATGTATACTTTTTAGCAACAAAAACAGCTCAATAATACCCATATTTGGAACTATCTAAAGGAGTTGTAATTGTATTTTATTAGACGAGTTAAAATCTTTATTCAAGGGAAGCAGGATCATTTGTGCGATTGGTTTGAGTTGTTTTTCTACATAAATTGCATAGTCATATTTTTGACTTGTCTGGGTTTGCTGCATGTTTGCATAGAGCTCTGCACCAATATGGGTGTACACATATTCAACAATTTGGCCTTTATTAATGACAAACTCAGGGTGAGTTGCTTGGTATTTTTTGACAGCTTGGACTTGAGGAGGGATGTTTTTTTGATAATCAGCCAAGTGTTGGCCGAGTTTTTTTCTGTATACGAGTTTGTCGTCAAATTCCCCAGCATACAAACGCGTAATGTAACTTTCAATAATCGGTGTTAACATTTCAACAGTAAAACTGTCGCTGAATAAAGTTTCAAACAGTTTGGTTTGAAATTCATGCGCTAATTCTGTCCAGTCACTTCGCACGGTTTCCATGCCTTTGAAAATTAGCTCTTTTTTATCTTCGCATTGTACCTGGCCAACATAACGTTTTTTTGAGCCGGTGGTTTTGCCACGGATAGTCGGCATAAAGAATGGGCTATAAAGTGTTTCGAATTCTATTTCTAAATAACTTTGTGTCGCAAAGCGCTGTTTTATTGTTTGCTGCCATTTTTCATTAATAGTATTCGCTAATTGCTTGCCAATTTCTTTGCAGTTATCTGAATCAAGTTCATCTGGTAGGCTCACAAATGTTGAATCGGTGTCACCATAAATAACAGTATAACCAAGCTCTTCGATCCACAGTCTGCTAGTTTGCATTATTTCATGACCACGCAAAGTAATAGAGCTTGATAAGCGTGGATCGTAAAAACGACACCCCTTTGAACCTAACACCCCATATAAACTGTTCATGATGATTTTTATAGCTTGCGATAGCATGGGCTGAGCAGTGTTTTTTGCATGTTGCCTTGATGAGGCTAACTTTTTTATTAAATTAGGAAGGTGATGCTCAGTGCGAGAAAAAAAAGCGTCTTTAAAACCTGCAATCGCGTTATCAGGCTCCTCTAAGCCGCGAATTAACCCAAGCGGATCAATACAAAACGTTTGCATAATCGATGGATACAAGCTTTTAAAATCCAACACGATAACATTTTTATAAAGCCCAGGAATTGACTCCATCACAAAACCGCCAGGGCTTTCAAACGATAAGCCATGATCGCCTAGATTCGGTGCAACATAACCGCTTCGATGCAATAACGGTAAATATAAGTTAGTAAAAGCAGCCACTGAGCCACCCATTCGTTCTAACTCTAATCCTGTTAACTGCGTGCGAACAATAGCAAATTCAATGAGTTTTAACTTTGCAAAGATACGATTAACTAACACACAATCTTGACGATTATACGCCGCTAGCGAGAGCTTATCTTCATTATATTGACGAATAATTTCACTCAAGCGGTTATCGCTTTGGATTAACTTTTTCTCGCCTAGTATTTTATGGCTCACATTAGCCAGTGAGAAACTATCAAAATGATAAGTAGCATTTTTTAGCGTATCTATGCCATCGATAACACAGCGCCCAGGCAGAGTTAAACGGGTAAAATGTCCTTCTCTGATCTGTAATTGACCATTACCTCGACCCAATAATAATTTAACGCCAAGGGCATCCGCGCGTCGATTAAGTACATTAAAATCAAATTCAATGACGTTCCAACCAATAATAATGTCAGGATCTGCTTGTTGTACCAGCTGTTGTAATTGAGTCAGTAAATCAATTTCATCATGGCACCAATGAATAGTCTGTTCACTCTGTTGTGGCTCGCCAACCATAATAACGCAATCAATCCCCTCACTTACTAAACCAACTGAAAACAACACGCCTTCACCACTGCACTCAATATCCAATGACAGCGTTTTAAAACGTGGTTTATACGAATCAGCTGCTTTTAACTGGGCATTGTCGATTTGGATAAAGCCAGCTTGTTGAGTAACGTCGCCTGTCACCCACACCCCACCTCGAATAAAACGCTCCATTAAAAAGCGATCGCTGTGGCGTACATCACCTTCATATACTGTGATCTGGTTTTCTAGGGGTTGGTTTTCTAAAAGCTGCCTTGCTTGATATAACGCTTGTGAGCTTGAAAAATAGCAAGCGATGCATTGTTCGCCACTAAAGTGTTTAATCGCAACGTCTTTAAATTCGACATTGATATTGTGCTTTGATAACAACTGAGCAGCTAAAGCACGTTGTTTTATTAAAATAAAAAAAACCGCTTGTTGATTTGGCACTAACACTTTTATTGGACCGTGATCAGAGCTTAGCCAATAGCACAGTGTGATCCCGCTATGGCGGCTATACTTATCAGCAGAATATTGTTGCCTAGAAAGTATAAAGCCTTGATAGATTGCTTGTGTCAATGTTCGATCCCAATTAATATACAGCACTGTGATTATATACATACTTTAGGTTATTAACCCATGCTTTCTGATGCATTAAAAACAACGATAAGAAAAATTCACAAGCATGTGGCCGATAACCTCAGTGATTATCGCCCTCGTAGTAGCCAAAATTACTTAGTAGCAGAAATTGCAAAAACACTGGCTGGCGAATACCACAAAAAACAGCGGATCTGCGTTATTGAAGCTGGTACAGGTACGGGTAAATCGCTGGCTTATTGTTTAGGTGCATTACCGCTGGCGCTTGCACAAAAAAAGAAGTTAATTATTTCTACTGCAACAGTAGCTCTGCAAGAGCAATTAATAAGTAAAGAACTCCCCTTTTTTAAAAAACATTCAGGCCTTGATTTCAAGTTTGATTTAGTCAAAGGCCGCCAGCGCTACCTATGTGCACACAAGCTACATAATGCGGTTAATGGTGACAATCAAACACAAATGGACTTTATGCCCACCCTTACTTCGCCACTGAGTGCGATGGAAACTAAATGTTTGCAGCAACTCTATGATGCTTACACCAATAAAAAGTGGCAAGGCGATCGAGACAGCTGGGCAGATACTATCCCTGATCGCGTTTGGGGATTAATTGCTTGCGATAAACATGCTTGTCAAAGACAAATGAAAGCACATCAAACCTGCCCTTTTCAACTTGCTCGTCAACGCTTGATGCAAATGGATGTATTAGTGATTAACCATTCATTATTATTAGCTGATCTTGATTTAGGTGGCGGGAAAATTCTGCCCGAGCCAGATAATAGTATTTACGTTATTGATGAAGCTCATCATCTTGCTCATATTACGCGTGACTTTTCATCTGCCGCAGCGACGATTAAAGGCACCATTGATTGGCTTGATAAACTCACTAAATTTAGTGGCAAAATGGCCAAAGTATTAGTAGGTCAAAAAGCCATTGGGCAAAATTTTAAGCTCTGTGACAGTATTAATGATGCTAATAAAGACTTAAAAGTTGTTCGCGATATTTTGGATAATGCCGATTTTAACTATTCAAAAGACGATACATACCGATTTGAACATGGTGAAATACCTGAATCGTTACACGCTAAAGCCAAAGATATCAGCGAGGCGACCCTCGATGCTCTGCGCTGCTTAAATAAAATGCACGATACCTTAGTACAAGATGTCAGTGATGGTGATATCAAACCCTATGTTGCCGATCCTATTTTAGGCGAAAGCGGTCATTACATTAATCGTTTAGAGCAACTAAACAAACTTTGGTATAGCTACGCCACCAAGGGTGAAGGCACACCACATGCACGTTGGATAAAGCGTTTAGAATACAAAAACCATCACGACCATCTACTCAGCGATTGCCCTATTGAAGTTGGCTACTATTTAAAAGATAAACTGTGGCGACAATGTGCCGGTGCGGTTTTATGCTCAGCGACCCTGACTGCACTTGGTTCATTCGATCATTTTGCTTACGAAAGCGGTCTTACTAAAGAAGAAGGTGTAAAATACTTAAAAGTACCTTCTCCGTTTGATTATCCTAATCAAGCCACTTTGCACATACCAACATCACACATCGAGCCGACCGATAAAGAATTTAGTGATCATCTGGCCAAAGTATTGCCGGATCACTTAAATACGCAACATGCTAATTTAGTGTTGTTTGCGTCTTACTGGCAAATGGATCATGTAGTAAAAGCTTTGCGCGCTAAACACCTCGACATTTTAGTACAAGGTGAAATGTCGCGTGAAGCACTGTTAAAGCAACATACAAAGAATATAGATGCGGGTAAAGGCAGTATTTTATTTGGCACACAAAGCTTATCCGAAGGACTCGACTTACCGGGTAAATACCTTGAGAACTTAGTGATCACTAAAATTCCATTCGCGGTACCCACCTCCCCCATTGAAGAGGCACAAGCAGAGTTTGTACAAAGTAAAGGGGGTAATCCGTTTTTATCTATCACGGTGCCTGATGCGGCTAAGAAATTAGTGCAAAGCTGTGGTAGACTGCTGCGTAAAGAGAACGATCAAGGGCGCATTACAATCCTAGATCGCCGTTTAGTGACCAAGCGATATGGCAAAGCCATGCTTGACACATTACCACCCTTTAAAAGACAAATAGATTATTAATGTTTGAACTTGCACTAGACCCAACAACCTGGGCACTTCTTTGCGCAGTGGCACTTGCCGCAGGCTTTATAGACGCAATAGCCGGTGGTGGTGGCATGTTAACCGTGCCAGCACTTTTAACAGCAGGATTGCCGCCCCATTTAACACTTGGCACTAACAAATTAGCCGCTAGCTTTGGCTCACTCACAGCAAGTGTTACTTACTTCCGTAAGCAATTATTTAATCCTCGATTCTGGGCAGCGTCAATTATAGCAACCGCCATTGGCGCTTTACTTGGTACCCTTATTGTTGACTACCTGAGTATTGAATTTTTAAACAAACTACTGCCTATTGTTATCATTATGGTAGCCTGCTACAGCTTATTTGGCAGTTTAAGTACGGTAGAACATGATCAATTACCACCATTGAACAAAACAACTAAAATAAAACAATGGCTACAAGGCTTAAGCTTAGGGTTTTTTGATGGCTTGGCAGGCCCTGGGACCGGGACTTTTTGGACTGCATCAAATAGTTTACTCTACAAAATGAGTTTACTGCTAAACTGTGGTTTAGCCCGTTCAATGAATTTTGTGTCAAATTTTGTATCACTGATTACTTTTGTAGCGCTTGGTCATGTTAACTTTTTACTCGGTATCACAATGGGCTTCTTTTTGATGTTTGGAGCCTGGCTTGGAGCTCATTCAGCAATTCGGTTTGGCAGTAAGTTTATTCGTCCTGTTTTTAATACTGTGGTGATAATTTTAGCGTTAAAACTAATTTACGAGGCTTATTTATAAAATGCGAACAGCTTCTTTTGATAAGCTTTGCCAACAAGTTGCAACCTTAAAGCAGCATGCTGAGCAATTTGATAAAGCCAAGTTATTTGCTAAAAACCGCTATATGCAGGCACAACCCAGTTTATTTGACCGAGGTGTGTTTACTACTAAAAGCATGAAATTAGTTGATTATGTGTTAGAAATTGAAGATGAAGTTAATAGCCTTCCACCACTGGAGCGTCGCCATGCTCATAATTATGCTTTAGAGCGTATCGGTAATCAGGTGCAAGCCGTATTTAACGTCATTAAATCAACCCCTATTTGGGAAAAAGAAAACAAAAGCACTTACAAACCCCGTAGTAAAACCAATAATAAATCGGCACCTTACCAACAAGCTGTAAAACAAATTATGCAACCCGCCCATGAGCTATATGACGAACTCAAACAAAATCATGAGTTCGAGCGTCGCTTAGTGCTAATGGTTGAAGAATGTAAGCTAAGAATGCAAAATGTGGGTCCTGTAAAAGCAAAAGCCATTAATTTAGAGATCCTTGCTCTTCATGGCCGCCTTGGTCGCTGCCGTAAGGCAATATCTGCCACCGAAGAAAAAATTCAAATAGTTGAAAAACAACAATTACGCTAGCTATGACTGTTTTTTATCATCCACTATACTCTGCGCTTGAACTGCCTTTACGACATCGTTTTCCAATCGCTAAATATAAATTGCTAAAACAAGAAATTGCAGAGCTTGGTTTTACTGACTTTATTAGCCCAAATAAAGCGACTAATGAACAGCTCCAGCTTTGCCACAGCCATGAGTATGTTGAACGCTTTATTAGCGGGCAGTTAACTGACAAAGAAATAAAGAAAATGGGTTTCCCATGGTCAAATCAACTGGTAGAGCGCACTTTATTTTCTGTTGGTGCAAGTATTCAAGCCTCTGAATACGCTTTAAAAACGCAGCTGGCGGTAAATCTCAGCGGCGGATATCATCATGCTTATAATGCTTACGGCAGTGGTTTTTGTATTTTCAACGACCTCGCGGTTGCCGCCGCTCATCTCATTAACACTGAGCAAGCATCAACGGTGCTGATTTTTGATTGTGATGTACACCAAGGTGATGGCACAGCAGAAATTTGTGGCTCTCTTGATGGAGTGATTAGCTGTTCGATTCATTGTCAGCAAAACTTTCCACGTTTAAAGCAGCATTCTGATTATGATTTCTCACTCAACACTGGCTGCAGCGATAATGAATATTTAAAAACAGTCGCTAATGCCTTGGATTTTTGTATCCGTCTTCATCAGCCTGATATTATTTTATATAACGCCGGAGCTGATATTTGTAGCCAAGACGAATTAGGCTATTTTGATGTTAGTTTAGAGGGTGTATATCAACGCGATTCGCTGGTTTTAGCAACCTGCAAACAGCACTCAATTCCTTTAATGTGCGCGCTCGGTGGCGGTTATCAGCGAGATACACAAAAGTTAGTTGAGGTTCATAAGTTGCTTTTTCAAGCGATTGTCGATTTATACCCGCACTTGGTATAAACTAAAAACAGCTTAATACTACCAAGGTAGATAACACAGTGCGATTACATGACGACATACACAATTACTATGAAAAAATTATGATTGAAGAAATCATTAAACGACAACTTGAAAAGCACTATAATGAAGACGTAATGGCTGATTTTTGCTGTACTGTATTAAACCAACTACCTGCCCGATACATTCGTTATGATGTGGATATGGAATTTTACTTACCACAGGTCGAACGGATCCATATGGAGGAACGAGTAAATATTGCCATTGATGTAGCAATCAGCCAAATAGCGAAAAAAAAGGGCGGACATGAGTAAAGAGTTAACCCAAGCACCTACACACGTAAAATTAGCCGTAGACTTAATAATGCTGCTTGAACAACATGAAGTTGCCGCTGATGATGTGCTCAAAGCACTTGAAATAATCAAAAGCGATTATGAAAAAAAGCGCCTCAATACTAACATACAGCCAGCATAATTTTCTGGCTGTAGTACATTTGCATAATCGTATTATTCGTCTTTAAAAATTGCCACGTAGGTCGCTTGCGTATTCGATTTACTGGCCCGATACATACCACTAGTATTAAACGGTAAACTGATATTACCTTTACCATCAACGATGATCACTCCTCCAGTACCACCAATGGGCTTTAGCACACTATTAATCACTTCATCACCCGCTTGTGTAATAGTCTTACTTTGATATTTAACTCGTGCGCAAATATCAGCCGCGACGTTATAACGAATGAAATACTCGCCGTGGCCAGTGGCAGATACCGCACATGACGCATTTTCAGCAAATGTACCTGCACCAATTACAGGGGCATCACCAATGCGACCAAAACGCTTTGCAGTCATCCCACCCGTTGAAGTACCTGCCGCCAAGTTACCATTTTTATCAAGTGCAACAGCACCCACAGTGCCCATTTTATAATTGACGGGTAACGCCTGATGCGCAGCTTGATAATCTTTACTGGTAGCTTTGGCTTTATCTAGTTTTTCTTTTGCTTTTAATAACGCTTTATAACGGTTATCCGTATCAAATAAGTTATTTTCGACCAATGGAACGCCCTGCTCTTTGGCAAACTCTTCAGCACCTTGACCACTGAGCATCACATGAACCGATTCTTCCATCACCAAGCGCGCTAAATTAATCGGATTTTCAATATGTTTAACACCCGCAACAGCGCCCGCTTGACGATCACGACCATCCATAATTGACGCATCTAATTCATGACCGCCGTCATAGGTATATACCGCACCTCGACCGGCATTAAAGTATGGCGAGTTTTCTAATACATTGATTGCAGCGGTTACTGCATCTAGGCTTTCGCCACCTTGCTCAAGTACTTTATAGCCAGTTTCTACCGCCTCTTTGAGTTTAGAGCGATAAGCTTTTTCTTGCTCTGGAGTAAAACGGCTTTTTTCAATCGTGCCCGCCCCACCGTGAATAGCTATAGCCAAAGGTGTACTAGCGCTTATGGCTAATGGGCTAAACGTTATACAGCACGCACTAACTAAAGCGCTAAAAAGTGACTTGTTCATACAGGTAGCTTGTGTTGGAAATAAGTATAACCAATGTGAATAAATTGGCGCTAAATTACAACCCTAACCAGATAAAAGACATAAAAAAAGCGCCCAAAGGCGCTTTTTAATATTTCGTTTAAATTACGCTTGTTGCGCTTTCAAACGAGCTAAACGTGCTACTTGATGCGTAGACGTTAAGAAAGAGAAAATAGGCGCTAAATAACCACGCTTACGAAGCTCTAAAAAGTCTTCGTCGCTTAACTCGTTAAGCTTTTTCTCATCAATAAGGTAAATACCATTGATGTCTTTTTTCTCGCCTTTAATATCAACTGTTAGTGTTTGCGCTACTAAAAGCTCTTTATCAGCAAGATATTTTGTGAATGCTTCAGTTACATGAGAAAACTCAATAAATGATACAAGTGCTTCTTTACGACGTTTTAAGTAATCTGTCTCTTCACCGTTTTCAAATAATGCATTTCCTTCAGTTTCACCCACTAATGGGCTTGCTTCGTCAATCACAATACCATATTGATCTTCTTGTGGGTGTTTAACTAGACCCAGTGGGTAGCGTGTTGTTGCCATAGGAGCAAACGCTGCAGTCCACTTACCGTCTTTTACAAAAAGGTTTTCGCCAGGCTCTAAACCAAACATAGCTACAGCTTGAAATTGACCAGTCTCGTTATTTTTTACGAAAGACATTGGAAACTCATTTGCTACACGCGCGAACTCATGTGCAACGACAGGCACTAAGTGTTGAGTTTTTAAAAATTCTACATTGATGCCGTTTTGAATTTTAGTGTTGGCATGCTTTTCATTGTGTAAAGGCTGTACTTGTTGCTCCGCCATGTTACTGCTCCGTTATTAATAAGTTTATATTTTTGCTGTTAGTACCCTAAGGCTAAAGGTTTTGCCACAAAAATGGAAGTGAAAATTTTGTGTCAATTTGCATGTTACCAAGTAAAATAAGCCTCTCAAACAGTTGCATACAGATAAAAAGTTTATCGTTGTTTTATAGCTTCCTAAAAAGTATATGGCTGATAATAACCATTTTTAAAAAAGCTATGAATTAATTAGTTGACGTTGAGTACTATTAGCTAAATTCCTTAATACTGCTCTCTGTATAGCTTTTTCTTAAATCTATTATATTTTATTCATAAAAAATAAAATTACTGTTAATTTTAATTTTAATTTTTCGTTATATTAAATATTTGCAGATAAATCTATAACACGTTGAAATTGACCAAGTGAAACAAGGTGTGAATATATCGCCTCTAGCATCCCTTGTTTTTGCAAAGATAATAAAGACTCATCATCTAGAGATTTTAATAAATCCCTATCAACAGAATAAAGGCCTGAAATTTGCTTTTTTTGACCATCACCTAAATCAAATTTAAAAGAACATTCAGTGAGTAGCCCAAGTTCTACCAGTCGACTAGTGAACTGTGTTGATAACTCCTCTTGTCGAGCAAGTTCTTTTAGTTCAACTTGCTTATAAATCAAATAGTCAGAAGGTTCTCCTACATTGTCAAATAGTGCTTCACCATTCTTTTCTGTATTTAATGCAGCGGTTTCAACAGCAAGAAAAACTTGACCTTCAGGCGTTTTAGCTAGCGTGAATGGGTGTTTTTTAACATGTTGAGGCACGTACATTGCATTGAAATGACCATCGTTGTAAAAAACATTTCGACCCGATTCAAGCCCTAAAATAGCAACCATTTTAAATGGGTTCTCATCGCTTGATTTCATAAAGCATACAGGAAAATTGAGTGCTACTTTTGCAATTTCAATAGGGGTGATAGGAACAACATGCTGATCCTTTATATGTGAAAAATTAGCATCAACTTTTACATACTGCCCTTTGTGTTTTTCCACGTTAAAAACTTCAAATTTATCTGACATTAAACACCTATTAATATATTATTATTCACTTAAAAATAGCACGTATAAGAGGTAATTTAAAGTATGCAAATAGATAGATTAAGTATTAATAACATAAAAAATATACAAGAATTTTTGTGCAATTTAAATGAGCCAATTATAATAACAGATTTATTTTCTAATTGGCCAAGTGTTACACTTGCAAAACAATCACCTTTAGCACTTCTTAGAAGCCTTGTTACTCAAGCATCTACTGAATTAGTGGATACTTTAATTATTGACAAGAAGTATAAAGGCCTAATTGGTTATACTGATAATAAATTTAAAAATTACACTTTCGAAAAACACAATGCACCACTTATTTCTGTACTTAAAAAATTAATAATTAATTTTAATAATCAAGGTTCAGATACTATTGCAGTGCAAAGTGCACTAATAAATGAATGTTTACCTGATTTTTGTATTAAGAACTCTGCACCTAAATTTTTAGCTAACGTTCCTCCTCGTATCTGGCTAGGCAATGCTGCTACGGTTCCTGGACATTATGACACTGAACATAATATAGCCCTAAACCTCTGTGGTAAAAGAACTTTTTATTTGTTACCCGCAAATGAAATAAAAAATCTTTACGTAGCACCCATTGATAGAACTGTGGCTGGCCCTGCAATCAGCTTAGTGGATTTTGAAAACCCTGATTTTGAAAAGTATCCAAAGTTTAAAGCCACAAAGGAGAAAGTGTTAACTGCAAGTTTAGAGATCGGTGAAGCTCTCTATATACCTCCACTTTGGTGGCATAATGTAAAAGCCATTGATCCTGTTAATATACTAGTAAATTATTGGTGGGATCCGACATCTACAAAATCGGATTTAGGATTAGAGGCAACAGATAGTTTATTACATAGTATATTAACACTTCGTAATTTGCCTGAATCACAGAGACTTGCTTGGCAAGCTATTTTTTCTCATTATGTATTTGAGAAAACAGATGAATTTAAAAATAAAAGTAATGAATATCACGGTATTCTTTCAAACTCTCATGAAAGTCTAAAGTCAGTTGCAAGTGCATTAAAAGAAAGAATGAAATAGTAAAAATAAAAATGCCGCTATACAGCGGCATTTTTTTACACTCTGTTCAATTAGAATCGGAAGTTTGCACCTAGTACGAATCTACGACCATTTTGGTAGATAGATAGTACACGATCTTCACTAGTGTTGAACTCAACAACTTTTTCATCAGTTAAGTTTATAGCTTCTAATACAACCGAAATATTTTCAGTTACATTATAAGTAGTACTAAAATCTAACTGTCCGTAGTCATCATTCCACAATTCTGTACCTGATGAATGAAGTCCTTTGTACCATTTAGTACGATAGTTATACATTGCACGAACAGAAAACATATCATTTTCATAAAATGCAGAAGCGTTTAACATATTTTCTGATGCGCCCATAACTAAACCTGAACCAGGATTTGCTACATCACGTTCGCCATCATTATTTGCATCTGTGTATGTATAGTTAGCAGACACACCAAAACCATTACCTAAATCATACTGAAGTGATGCTTCTAAACCTGTTGTAGTACCACCTTCACCATTTGCAGGACGAGAAACTGTTGCTGTAACCCAGCTAGAAGTTTGCTGATCATAAAAATCTTGTGAAGATGTAGCTGTAGTTTGATAACTTTCAATATCTTTATAGAATAACGTTACAGCGAATAATGACGCATCATCAAAATAGAACTCCCAAGCGGCATCAAACTGATTTGCTATTTGTGGAGCTAGATTAGGATTACCGGCTTGTGCTGTAGGGTTGGTTTCACCTAAATCACCAGGCGCTGTAATTGGTGATATATCAAAGAAGTTAGGACGAGCCATTGTTCTAGCAGCAGAAAGGCGGACAATTTGGTCTTCGGCTAAGTCATATGACAAGTTAAAGTTAGGTAAAATCTCTGTATAGCTGCGAGATTCAGTAACCCATTCTAGTGTCGCAGGTGCTAAATCTGCATTTTCACCTGGATTTTTAACTGTTAATAGACTAAAAGAGTCTGAAGAGTATAAGTAACCTGAAGAGTCTTGATCTGTTCTCGCTACACGAATACCGATATTACCGCGGTAATCATCGCCAGAAAAATCACCTTGTACATAATAAGATGTTTTCTTTTCAACTACCTCAAAGATCTCGCCTAAATTTTTATGTACAGCATAAGATGCATTTGGACCTAAGCCAAGTTCTATCATTTGAGCGCTGTTATGGGTTAATTGTTGAGTGATATCACCGTTAACAACATCGGCACCAACGCTATCAGTACCTACCGCAAGATCACATTTAGCTAAGGTATCACATTGCGAAGACAAAATCTGGGCCATGTAATTAGGGCTTGTACCATCAGTTGCAACACCCCAATGCCAGCTATATGCATTTCTGTCTTGTGTACGTTTTTGATCGCGATATTTCACACCAAATTTAACAGCTGTGAATGCACCTAACTCTACAGGAACATCAAAGTCTACTTGTCCATATGACTCATCATCAGTTGTTGGTTTATTTCCACCCCAAATCCAACCACCATTAAATTTAGAAGGATCAGTACCATCAACCCCAGCATTTACTGTAGGTGTAGAGCCTGTTAGATCGAAGTTATAGTCACCTTGTCCACCATATTCCCATGATGTTTCATTCAAAGTACCACCTTCAGCTGCAGTAGTACCTAACTCAACATTCATAGAGAAAGAATCAGTTGCAAAGTCAACATCTAGGTGAATTGAGTTTGTATCTGTTTTTGAAATACGGTTGATGTGGTTCCAGCGAACATCGGTACCACCAGTGCCTTTTACTGCATTACTGCCTACGTATGTTAAGTCAGCCCCTGCGCCAGGATTCATAAGTAAGAAATTAGAGTTAGTGTTATTAACATCCATTTTCGAATCTAAGATGTTTAATGTTGCGCTAAAATCATCAGAAGGTGCAAACTGAATTGAACTGAAGAAAGTTGTTCTTTCACGATCTTGACGGAAAACAGGAACGCCCATAGTACGTGGAGTATAAGTACCGTCTGCTGAATTTGCATCCCAACCTAGTACTTCAAAACCTTCACGACGAACTGTACGGTCAGATTTTGAACCTGAGATCAAAATACCAAACTTTTCGTCTTCGTTTTTCCAAGAATAAAAGCCTTCAACTAATGGATCATGTTCTTCTGATGATTCTGAGTACTGGCTCTGTAACGTGATATGAGTAGTGCCAGAATCTAAATCGAGTGGTTTACGAGTTCTTAAAATAACAGTACCACCAATTGAACCTTCATCTAAGCGGGCTTCTGGTGATTTGTATACTTCAAGGCTACTTACAAGTGAAGAAGGTAGCATAGTGAAGTTGAAACTACGAGATGGGTTATCAAGTATAAACCAATCTGCTGTACCTACGTTTTGACCATTTAATAAAGTACGGTTTTTAGTCGGATCTGAACCACGAACAGTAATTTTTTCACCTTCACCAAACTCACGGCTAACACCAACACCTGTAATACGTGAAAGTGATTCAGCAACGTTTTTATCTGGGAATTTACCAATATCTTCTGCAGTAATGGAGTCGACAACAGCATTTGCAAAACGCTTATTGTTAATATCAGCTTTAGCTGAAGCGCGAATACCACGTACCTCAATGACTTCTACGTCTTCTTGAACTTTTACTTCATCAGCTGCGAATGCAGCACCAGTGAATCCGGCACTCATTACAAGACCGATATTTACTGCTAATAAGCTTTTTTTAAAATTTTTAGCTAACACAGGATTCCCCTTGAATCATTTTGTTGGTTTTATTTATCACTTCTGCCCAGTGATGATGACAGCGTTGTCATCTAGTAACAAACCATACACTCTAAATTACATTTGTGCTACATCTTTTTAGCCGTTTTGTGCAAAAAAATAGCTATAAAAATGCTAACCAATTGAATATTAATAGATTAAAAAAATAGAGTTTATAAATTGTTACAGTTTTACGGCGGGAATATAGCATGGTTAAGTTCAAAAAGAGAAAACCAAATGCACTGTTTTAGGTAATTTTATGATTTTAGATAAGTCTTAGTGTAAAAAAAACGTTCCACTTCAACTATACAGAAATGACATTTCGCTTATTTGCTGATAAAGATATAACTTTAGCTGGATGAACAAAAACACATCTTTTCACATTAATATTGCAGAAAAATTAGGGCAAATAATTTATCAAGGGGAATTTATTAATAGTTATCAATATCAATGACAGCGTTGTCATTTTGTATTTTAAAGAGTTACGCTATTAATGTCTACCTTTATTTTCCCCCATAGCCTACCCTTTTCATTGAAAATTTTAGAGAGCTATAGGAACCGTGAAAATTACTCATATAATTGTTCTATATGGATAATTTTTAATGTAGTTAGTGAAGTTTTTTAAACCACTAAGATGCTCATGTTTTTAATAAAGTAGGCATAAGTAGCCACATTTCAACAAACAACTAGTTAACTCACACTATTTGTGAGGCTTGTTATTTAGTGAAGATAAGTCACTTACAGATAGATCACATTACGCTCCAAACTTAATAATTGCCGGGCGTTATATAATAACAATCGACTTAAATATTTAACCATTCTAGCGAAGCTATAAATGGTCAGTAACTTAACACGATTGTATAACTGTTGTTTTCGATAAAAATAAATAAGCGAAAATAATAAAGATCTTGCAAGTGCGATACAGATAAATTTAGAAGAGAAACAAAAATGCAGGCTTTATAGCCTGCATTTTAAAGTTTGGGTCGATTGGGGTCGTTACGGAGCCCAATAAACTTCAATATTTATTGTTGGGTGATTTAAAACTGCACGTAGTGGCATGTCGTTTTCATCTCCACCGGCTTTTGCTGCTTTATATACAGCAAGCTTTTCTTCTCCACTGATCAGTAACTTAACCACTTTAGACTGCGCAATCGCTGCTAAAGTTAACGTCATACGTTCGGTAATATTCCCTGTTACTTCACTTTCAATAGCATTAATTGCACATACCAATTGTGATGTTTCAAGCCCTTGCTGTAAACCGCCCGCATGTGGAAATAATGAAGCGGTATGACCATCCGGTCCCATGCCTAATATAGTAACATCAAATGGACGTTTCAGTTGTTGGTACGCAGCTTCACATTCTGCACTACCCTGTTGCGCAGTCTCGGCATTATTTTTCATAGTAATGAAGTTAGCTGCCGCGCCATGATTTTGTAATAACGTGCTCTTAATAAACGCTTCATTACTTTTTTCATGTGCTACATCAACCCAACGTTCATCAACCATAGCAACATCTATCTTTGCCCAATCTAATGCTAGATTAGATAAGTGCTTATAAGCGGGTGCAGGTGATGAACCACCTGATACCATCAGTACGGCACGGCCATCAGCTTCAATACCGCTGACTAAACTTTGTTCAAGTGTTGTAGATAACTCAGCGGTTAATGCATCTTTTGAATCAAAAAATTTCTCTACGATGGTTGCCATTGTTATGCCTTATCGCCAGTGTTAAACCAAACATGGTTATTTTCAGCTAATAGTTCATCAGCATCATCAGGCCCCCAGCTACCAGCACGGTATAAAGCAGGCTTACCTTTTTCTTGCCAGCGCTCGATAATTGGGTCAATCCATTTCCAAGCTTGACGTACTTCATCACGGTGAATAAACAGGGATGGATTATTTGCAGCCGCATCTAACATCAAGCGCTTGTAAGCATCTGAATGGAAACCATTGCTATAAGCTTGCGATAGTTCAATGTTCATGGTTACCGGCTCTAATTGCATCTCTAAATTATCAAGACGCTTTGACATCAAGGTTAATTGAATTGTCTCTTCAGGCTGAAGGCGGATAACCAAACGGTTTGGTTCAATATTGCCAACATTATCACCGTAAACATTGTGTGATACTTTTTTGTATTCAACGACAATTTCGGCACAACGTTTTGCCATACGTTTACCTGTACGAAGGTAAAATGGCACGCCCGCCCAACGCCAGTTATCAATATGAGCACGAATAGCAACAAATGTTTCTGTTTTACTTGAACCTTCATTTAACTCTTCTAAGTAACCTGGGACAATTTTGCCATCCAAATCACCGGGTACATATTGACCACGAATGATGTTGTCATCTACATCCGTTGCAACAAGTGGGCGCAATGATTCTAATACTTTCAGCTTTTCGGTGCGAATGCTGTTTGCATTAAGTTTATTTGGTGATTCCATCGCGACTAAACATAACAATTGTAATAAATGGTTTTGCACCATGTCACGTAAAGCGCCGGCTTTATCATAAAAACCAGCACGGCTTTCAAGGCCAACAGTTTCAGATAAACTGATTTGAATATTATCGATTGATTTAGCATCCCACATATTTTCAAATAATGAATTTGAAAAACGCAGTGCCATTAAGTTTTGTACCGTTTCTTTACCTAAGTAATGATCAATACGGAAGATTTGCTCTTCGCTAAAATATTCAGCAATTTTTGCATTGATCTCTTCTGCTGAATTACCGCAATAACCAATTGGTTTTTCAACAACGACACGTGATGTAGCAGTGATCAGACCTTTGCTAGACAGTATTTCACAGCAGCTACCATATACCGCAGGTGGAAGTGATAAATAGAACACCCGAGATTTGTCTGCATCATGCTCATCTAGTATTGTTTTTAATTTATCCCAATCATCGTCTGCTTCGGTTACATTCGTGACTACTGGCACCAAGCACGCTGAAAAAGCTTTCCAATCTTTGGCATTAAACTCACCTTTACCTAAAAATTCTTTTAGTGCTTGATGAGCTGTTTCTATGTATTCCGCACGTTTACTTTCTTCACGAACCGTCGGTAAAATACGCGAACCTTGTGGAAGGTTGCCTTCTTGATATGCGCGATACATTGCAGGTAATAATTTGCGTAATGCAAGATCACCACCGCCCCCAAAAATTACAATATCAAAAGGATTTAGCATAATTTACTCTCTACGTTTGCTATGCCCCGTTGTCGACTATCCACTATTGATAGTGCGGGCATACATTCTTGTTGTTTAGTTGATGTCAGCTTTTTGGCATCGTACTCGAGAAAAAGCCTGTTGAATTCGCTTGTTTTATCGCTGAATATTGATTCAGCTGTATTCATTTCAAACTGGTAATTAAATGAGTCTTAGGGGCTCTGTATATCCTCTCACAAATATACAGGCCCTAAGAACTCCAGCGCTACCCGTTCAAAGGTATTTGGTTGCACAGCAGATGTGTATCTGCTGTACGAATTTTTTATTGCGCTCGACGTTGTTTATAATAGCTCATTAAGCCATTTGTCGAACTATCATGTGGATGGTTTATATTATCATCCAGTAACTCAGCTTCAATTTTTGAGGCTAAGCCTTTACCGAGCTCAACACCCCATTGATCGAAAGAACAGATCTCTAAAATGATGCCTTGGCAGAAAATTTTATGCTCATATAAGGCAATTAAGCGACCAACCGTTTTTGCATCAACCGTATCTAACAGCATTGATGTTGTAGGACGGTTCCCACGGTGGATTTTATGATCAATTAGCGCGGCTATTTCAGCCTCTGATTTACCTTTTGCGGTTAAATCAGCGCGAACTTGCTCTGCATCAACCCCCATCATCATCGCTTCTGTTTGTGCAAAAAAGTTCGATAATAAAATGTCGTGATGCTGACCAATATTAACCTGAGGTTTAATAGAGGCAATAAAATCAGCCGGTACAATCACATTGCCTTGGTGCAAACACTGATAAAAAGCATGTTGACCATTAATGCCGGTCATACCCCAAATAATTGGCACTGTAGTATACGGTACGGTATTACCCGCAAAATTAACGTGCTTACCATTACTTTCCATTTCACCTTGCTGCAAATAAGCTGGCAACATGTGTAATGCTTGATCGTAAGGTAAAATAACCTGTGAGTCGAAACCTAAAAAGCTGGTATTCCATACGCTCAACAAAGCCATTAATAATGGTACATTTTCTGCAAATTCGGCCGTTTTAAAGTGTTCATCAACTTCAAAAGCGCCTTCAAGAATCGCTTCAAATGCATCAAAGCCTAAATACAATGCAATTGGTAAGCCTATCGCACTCCATAATGAAAAGCGACCACCTACCCAATCCCACATTGTGAATACGTTTTCATCAGCAATACCAAACGCTGCCGTTTTTTCTAAATTAGTGCTCACTGCTACAAAGTGCTTAGCAATAGCTTGCTTGTCATCGGCTGACTCTAAAAACCATGCAACGGCGGTTTTTGCATTGGTCATGGTTTCAGATGTAGTAAAGGTTTTTGACGAAATCACAAACAAAGTTGTTTCAGGATCGATGTCTTTCAATACTGACGCAATTTGTACGCCATCAACATTTGAAACGTAATGTACTTTTAATGAGTCATCTGCATAGCTTTTTAGTGCTTCAGTGGCCATTTGTGGGCCTAAGTTTGAACCACCAACACCAATGCTCACAACATCTTTCACGGCTTTACCGGTATAACCTAACCATTTCCCGCTACGTACTTTTTCAACGAACAACTTAATTTTTTGTAATTCAGCGTTAACCACCGAACTTACATTCTCGCCATCTACAACTAATGATGATGCACTACGGTTACGAAGTGCAGTATGAAGCACGGCTCTATCTTCGGTGATATTAATTTTTTCACCGCTGAACATTTTATCTCGCCAGTTAGCGATATCGCACTCTTGTGCTAAAGACAGTAACTGTGTCATCACACTGTTATCAATCAATTGTTTTGAATAATCAAATAAAACACCTGGGATCTGAGTCGAAAATTGCTCGAATCGCGTGCTGTCATTGGCAAATAAATCTTTAAGATGAACTTCCTTCATCTTATTTGCACTTATTTTTAATGCTTGCCAACTAGCTAACTGTGAACGACAACTCATTTTTAACATCCCCTTAAACTTGCAACAAACTGATTTATAACTATCTTTATATTAATAAAGTGAACTGATAGCGTATTAACTTACAAGGAAAATTAACCATAAGTTAGAATGACAACGCTGTCAACAAGCTACTTTTATATTTTACAATCGAGATAATAACGCACTTTTACTCATTTGACACCGGTATCATAAAAATTATCTCAATTATTTTACTGCTAATTTTACTGAACATTAGATACACTAACTGGTCTTGATGAAGAAATAATGAATAACACGTTTGTTAAGTCTACTTAGGTGTATTCTTATCAGGACCATGACAACACTAAAACAATAACCTAAAAGTAACTCTATGAAAGTAACTATAAATGATGTAGCGAGGCTCGCCGGGGTTTCGATGAAAACGGTTTCACGGGTAATAAATAAAGAACCATCTGTTCGTAAAAAAACTTACGATACAGTCATGGATGCTGTAAAAGAGCTGAACTATCAGCCAAATCTTGCAGCACGAAACCTAGCTGGTACGTCATCATTTACGGTAGGCTTAGTTTATGACAATCCTAATGCGTATTATGTGATTGATATGCAAAATGGTGTGCTTTCTCGCTGTAAAGACGAAGGCTATGAATTGGTGATCCATCCATGCACTTATACAGATGCAAACATGAAAGATGAATTTATCACCATGATAAAGCGCTCTCGCTTAGCTGGGCTTGTGCTTACACCGCCATTATCAGAGCAAAGTAGCATCACCAATTTACTCGATGAGTTAAATATTCATTACGTTAGGGTGTTATCTGGGCGACCATCAGATGATGATCAAGACACCTGTATTTATGTTAACGATTATAAAGCCGCGTATGAGATCACCACTCACCTTTTAACTCATGGACATGAAAATATTGGCTTTATCTGTGGCGATAAAGAACATAAATCGACGTCTGAACGCCTTGAAGGTTATAAAGCAGCGCTGGCAGATCATCATAAAGAATTTGATAAACGCTTTATTTACGATGGTAAATATTCGTTTGAGTCGGGTGTTGAAGGTGCAAAGCATTTGTTAGCAGAGAATAACACCTTGGCTATTACTGCTATATTAGGTGGCAATGATGAAATGGCCGCTGGCGCTCTATTTGCGTCACGCTTAATGGGTATTGCCATTCCTGAACAGTTATCTATTACTGGCTTTGAGGATTCTCCTTTCTCCCGTCAGACATGGCCAAAGTTAACTACCGCTCATCAAGCAAACGATGTTATCTCTCAACATGCAGCACGGTTATTATTTACCAAAACTCGCGGTGCTCGTAACCAAGATAAAGACATCATCACATCATTTACACCGTCAATTGTGATCCGTGAAAGTTCAGGTCCTAAACAGTAGCTACAGCCTTCACTGATAATAAATAAGGCGCTATAAGCGCCTTATTTATTATCAGTCAATTGCCAGTCTTCTGCCCTGTTATTATAACAGTGCCATTCCACCGCTGAGATTATACACGTCAGTAAAGCCAAGCTGAGATAAGTTAGTTGCCGCTTGTTTTGAACGATTACCACTGCGACAAAGTAAAATATACTTACCCTGTGGGCTCAATTGCCTGTCCACTAATGCATTTGCCATTCTACTTAGCGGAATATTCATCACTCGCGCGGGGCTAACTGCAAATAACTGAGGAATATTGTTTGCCCCATGTTCATATGGTTCACGGGTATCAATTAAATATACATCGCTTGCAGTTAACATATCTTTTGCTTGCACGGCGTTCAGTTCGTAAGCTCTACTGTATTTTAAACTGTCAGCATAACCACACAAAGTTGCAAATTTACATAAATTATCTTCATCGCTGCGCTGCTTGTTGTTAGCAAATTCAGTATCACTTAGTTCATTGTTCAATAATGCATGCAATAACGGCGTTTGCTGCTGTTGAACTTGCCAATTAATAGCAAAACATTGCTGGTAGTCATGACCAGAACAAATAACTGTCGACTCTGCTAAGCATGTTGATAGTTGACGTAATGAGTGTGCCATAGCTAACGCATCCCCACCGTCAATTGCAGTATTACCAAGCCCAGCAGGCAGCAGCAAATCACCGCAAAAGCAAAATAGCACTTGTTGAGAGTTGTTACACCGCAATAAATAACTAACACTATCTTGGCTGTGCCCGGGTGTTGCTAAGCGCTCAATGGTGCATTCAGGTAATGCAATACTCGTTTGCTGCACTGGCCACCCCAATTCATGCTCGTCTTGCAAACTGAATTTTAAGGCCTGAGCCAACAATGTAGTCGCACAGCATCGCTCTTGATGGGCATGTGTGTCTAAAATGGCTGCTACCGTTAAATTTTGTGTGTGTACTATTTTTTCAAGCCGCGGGATAAGCTCAATAATTGGGTCAATGATCACTGCTTGTTTATCTTGACTGACATACAACCAACAACACGCACCTTGATGTCTAAATTGTGTTAACCCTAATGCACACGCTTCTTGCTGTGGTGATGACGAATCTGAAACCACCAAACAATTAGCTTGTAATATTGGTTTAAGTGAACGAATACGCGCACAGGCAGTGGTTATTTCAGCCTGTGTTGTCGCCGGTCCAAATGATAAACGTATTGCATTTTCACTACGCCAATCACTCACGCCCATGGCATCTAACACAAAACTACGATTTGCGCCTGAGCTACAGGCTGAGCCACCACTGATACGAATACCTGCCGCATCGAACAAATCCATCACTTCTTTACTACTGAGTTCATCAACAGCAAAATTTAACGTTGTTGGTACTGACAATGCAAAAGTATGATTAAAGGTTATATTACCAAAGGTATCTACTAAAGCCTGATGTAATTGTTCACGATAGCCGTTTAACACATCTATTGATTTAAACGTATCGTTTGTTTTATCCAGCAATAAACAAAACAGTTTGTTAAGACCTGCTATACCTGGCAGGTTTTCAGTACCGGAGCGCATGCCACTTTCTTGACCACCACCGGCAATAAATGGCGTATAAGCACTGCCTTGACGAATATACAACACGCCTATACCTTTCGGCGCGTAAAGTTTATGGCCTGAAAATGGCGCGTAGTCAATCGTTGTATCACTAAGGGCCAATGCGGTTTTCCCTAGCGCTTGTACGCAATCCACCATCCACGCAACTTCCGTGTTATGTGCTCGTATTACCTTTTCAATCGCTTTTAAATCTTGATAAACACCGGTTTCATTGTTAACCGCCATGGTACAAATCATCAGTGCATCACCAGCGTGTTGAGCAATAAAATCTAAATCTAAAAGGCCATCACTCGATACCGGGATCGCAAGCACGGTTGCGTTTATACCCAATACGGCATTCCAATGTATTAATGTATTAGGTACTGCTTTATGTTCAGTCGCGCCATACAGTAATACTGGATTTGGTTTAGCATGATCTTTAGCTGCTATGAGCGTAGACACGACAGCTGTTTGAATTCCTTCGGTAGCCCCAGAAGTGAATAAAATATCCCCCTGCTGTGCACCTATCACATCACGTGCTTTTTGACGTGTTTGCTCTAATAAGTGTTTAGCTTGAATACCGGTAATGTGTGAAGAAGAAGGGTTACCAAAGCAGATTTGCATAGTATGCGAAACAACCTCTGCAATACAAGGTAGCACCGGTGTTGTTGCGTTTGCATCAAGGTAAATTTGTGACGATGAGTCAGTAGGTAATATTAAATCAGACATTAAAAAACGCACCATATTACTAAAAGATATATCTTATAACCCATTCTACATAAAATTAATGGGCCGCGTAAGAATCAATTAGTCTCTCAGGTGCGTTTTCTATACCATTTGATACTATACCCAAAATACCTAAATCTTCAGGTGATTTAGGTATAAAGCTAATTAACCAAAGTTCGTGTTAGCTATGCTCAATCAGTTGTTCTTCTTGTTTCGTTGACCAAGCATTGAGTAAGGCTTTTACCAATGACGCTAGTGGAATTGCAAAAAACACGCCCCAAAAACCCCATAAGCCACCAAAAAACAGTACCGCAACAATAATAAATACCGGGTTCAGATCAACCGCTTCAGAAAATAGTAACGGCACCAGCACATTACCATCTAATGCTTGAATAATGCCGTAGATGATCAGTATGGTCCAAAACTGGGTTTCTAAACCAAATTGAAATAATGCCACGGCCGCAACCGGTATGGTAACAAGTGCCGCACCCACAAAAGGGATCAATACTGATAAACCCACTAATACGCCCAATAGCGCTGCATAACGTAAATCAAAAATAGTGAACGCGATAAACGATACTGAGCCTACAATCAAAATTTCAAACACCTTACCACGAATATAATTCATGATTTGTTGGTTCATTTCGTGCCATACCTGCAGGATTAAGCGTCTTTGTTTTGGAACGAGTTTTTCTGCACTTCTGATCAACTCCAGCTTATCTTTGAGCATAAAGAACACCAGTAATGGCACTAAAATAAGATAGATCAACCACGCCACTACATCTTTTAATGATGTCAACGAGACCGACAATAGTACTTGGCCAAACTCAATTGCTTTGGCTTCAACGCTGCTGACCACTGATTGTACTTGCTCTGCATTAATTAAACTGGGGTATTGCTCAGGCAAGTGCAGTAGAAAAGATTTTCCCTGTTCTATCATGTGCGGGCTTTCTTGCACTAAATTACTTGCTTGCTGCCACAGTATTGGACCCATGCCGATCACTAAGGTCAGCATCACCCCTGAAAAAATTAACATCACAATAATAGTGGCAGTAAAGCGGTGTAAGCCAAAACGCTCTAAATGCGCAACCGGCCAATCAAGCAGATAAGCAATCACTAAAGCAATCAAAACAGGTACAATAAGTGCACCAAAGAAATAAAACATCGCCATTAAAGCGAGTAATAAAAACAATAGAGTTACTGAATGTGGATCTGAAAACTTCCTTTCGTACCAAATTTTTACATATTCAAACACGATTTAGCTCCACGATTAACAACCCACGTTGTTGATCTAATTTGTACGGATAATGATTTTTTAGCAAAAAGCGCTCCATATCTTGAGTTGGTTGATCCACTAATAATGTAAACTTTATCGGTTGCGCAGTTGCTAAAGCTTGGCGTAAAGTCAACTTAAACTGGATAAATTGCTGCGGACATTTGAATCCGCGCAAGTCTTGCTCTAGCATAACCAATTATCTGCCCTATAAAAATGAATAATAATACGGTCTTTGTCAGCGTTGTTAATAACAAATGTAACTTTTTCTTAAAACACGCATCGCAATAGTTTATCCTTATAGCATAGTTAGTAGTAAGGATAAGTTAATGTCTGGCACGCATAATAAAGCGCAACTACCGAGTAATCCAACTCTTAAAGAAATTAACTGGTATAAAAAACAAATAAACTGGGGCGAACTTCCGCCCTTCTATCACCTTGTCGCCTCATCAGTGAGCGAGTCAGAGGGGATATTAGAACATGGTTTTGATAATGCCGTAAAAAAAATAATTGATAGGCGCAATTGGAACCTCGATTTACTCGGAGGTCATGAAGACGCTCTTGGAGAGATATATTGTGAAAACAAGCCAAGAATTGCGCTGCACCAAGTATTTACCGACCGGGGCTTTGAATTATGGGCACTGCCTTATGCAAAAGACGTTACAATAGATAAATACGTAAAAGATAACCGCTTTATAGAGTTTAACGAGTGGGATCCAGTGTCAATGAAAAGTTTGATTCGGATTAATCAATTACATAAGTTTATTGGCTTTTACTTTGAGCGTGGTGACAAAGCAGATAAAGCACTTATTCTTCATGCGCACAAAGTAGTACATAAAATCATTAGTTTTTTACAACGAGAATTGAACGTTGTAAAGCTAGATGGGGTCACAATCAAAGAATTGTATCAATTGTGCGAACGAGATAGCAGAGCATGCAGTGATGAAATTGACATTGCTAAACTCATGCTAGGTGAAGATCATAACAAGGAATAAAATGCAGCTTAAATCAGCCTTTATTACATTACTCACTACACTTTTAACTTTTAGTGTGCTGGTAAGTGAGCCATTAAAGGCACAAACTAATTTTACATTACCCGATCTTGGTACTTCAGCATTGCAAGCTTTGCCTCTAGAAAAAGAGCAAGCAATCGGGAAAGTAATGATGATGCAAATTCGTGGCTCATCACCGGTTGTTAATGATCCTGTGCTTGATGAGTATTTAACAACGATCGGCCACAAGCTGGTTGCTAATGCAAATGATGTTCGCTTTCCGTTTTCATTTTTTTGGATCAACAATCCGGAAATAAACGCATTTGCTTTTTATGGTGGCCATGTTGGGGTACACACCGGTTTAATTGCACAGTCCGATAACGAAAGTCAGTTTGCCTCAGTACTTGGTCACGAAATTGCCCACGTTACCCAGCGCCATCTTGCACGTCGCATGCAACAACAACAAGATAACAGCGCCCTCACTATTGCCGGTATGATTGCCGGTATTTTAGCATCAGTTGTGTCACCAGATGCCGGTATCGCGATTATCTCAGCTAGTCAAACACAAAGCGCATTTAGTCAACTCACTCACAGCCGTTCAGCTGAGCAAGAAGCCGATCGAATTGGTATGCAAACACTCAATAATGCAGGATTTGACCCATACGCATCCAGTGAATTCTTAACCAAACTTGCTGCGCAAATTCGTTATAAATACAAGCCACCGGCCTTTTTACTTACTCACCCATTACCTGAGAGCCGCGTGTCTGATGTGCGCTTGCGTGCACAGCAATTTGAAAAACGCCAACTTCCGGATAGCTTAGAATTTAATCTTGCCAAAAGCCGCGTGATTGCTCGCTACCACCAAACACCAGAAGCAGCTGAAAATTTCTTTAGAAAGCTAATACGTGAAAACAGTTTTTATAATAAAACAGCGCTTAATTATGGCTTGGGTATTAGTTTATTGGATCAAAAAAAGCTCGATGAAGCGGCGCCTATTTTAGACGAACTTTTAAAGTCTGATCCTAAAAATTTATTCTACATTGATACGCATACTGATCTACTGATAGCACAAAAAAAAGCCGCCGAGGCAGTAAAATTTTTAGCCGCATTGCATGAAAATCGTCCTAACAATCAAGTTATTACCTTAAACCTTGCCAATGCAGCACTTGAAGCTGAGCAATACGATGTTGCAGTGCAAATATTAAAATCATTTTTACTCGAAAAACCTGAACATAATTTAGGCATGCAACTTCTTGCAGATGCCTATAAAAAGCAAGATAACTTAGCCGCTTATCATGAAGCAAATGCCGACGTTCTTGCACAATACGGCGCCTACTTAAAAGCCGCTGACGAAGTACAAAAAGCACTCAACTTTGTAGAACCGCAAGAGCTAATTAAACAACAACGTCTCAAAGCATTGTTAACGCAATACCGACAAATGCAAAAAGAGCTCGCAAGACTTTAAGTCTGGTGCTGCTTGCCCTAAAATAGCCTTACTTTATCTAATTGGATTGTTACTATGTCTGTTACTATTTTTCATAATCCACGTTGTTCAAAATCGCGTGAAACATTAGCTCTACTTGAACAAAAATCGATTCAGCCAGAGATAATCGAATACTTAAAAACTCCACTGAATCATGAGCAAATCAGCATTTTAGTTAAACAGTTAGGGTTTTCTTCAGTTCGTGAACTAATGCGCACTAAAGAAGATATTTACAAAGACCTAGACCTTAAAAATGAGCATGATGAAAACGTACTCATTGCAGCCATGGTTAGCAATCCAAAATTAATTGAGCGCCCTATTGTGGTAAATGACAATAAAGCCGCTCTGGGTCGCCCACCAGAAAACGTACTAAGCGTACTTTAATGAGCGTCACTATTGTTGTGTTGTATCATTCAAGTCACGGCTCTGTTGCAGCCATGGCACATGAGATTGCAGAGTCGATTGAATGCCAAGGCGGTACTGCACTGCTAAGAACCTTTGTAGCAAGAGAACCTCACGATATTGTGATCAGCAAAGATGACTTAATCCAGTGTGATGGGTTAGCATTTGGCACCCCTACTCGCTTTGGTATGATGGCCTCACAAGCCAAAGCTTTTTGGGAAACCACCAGCGACTTATGGTTAAAAGGGCAATTAATAGATAAACCAGCCTGTGTATTCTCATCATCAAGTAGCATGCATGGTGGCAATGAAGCAACGTTGCTTAATTTGTCACTGCCGTTATTACACCACGGTATGCTGTTAATGGGTGTGCCGTATGAAGTACCTGAGTTACTTGCCACACAAACCGGTGGCACTCCCTATGGTGCAAGCCATGTTGCTGGTGCACAAAATAGCGCGCAATTAAGTAAAGACGAAATTAAAATTTGCCAAAGCGTTGGCCAACGCTTAGTTAAAATTACGAGAAAATTACAATGACATCGCACAGCGATTTAAACCCACAACTGACGCCGAAAAAGGCTATCACTATCCGTTTTCAACGTATTGCAATAATTGGTTATATTGGCTTGTTACTGCTGATGCCACTTTGGTTGTTTTTATTAGAGCCTAGAGAAGGTCATAGCAATGGATTTATTTTTGTTGTGTATATTCTGCCGCTTTTACTGCCGCTAAAAGGCATCATTCAAGATAAACCTTATACGTATGCGTGGGCAAACTTTATCGTTATGTTTTATTTTATTCACGGTTTTACCCTACTGTGGGTCGCACAAGAACAACTAATATGGGTCGTTTTAGAGCTGCTGTTCGCCAGTATGATGTTTATTGGTTGTACTTATTATGCACGTCACCGCGGTCAAGAGCTGGGACTAAAAATTCAAAAACTAAAAGATGAGTTAGCAACAGAAAAAGCGGCTCATGAATTTAATAAAAAAGACTAAAGTTAATACCAAACGACTTAAATATTTAACCATTCTAGCGAGCTAAATGGTCAGTAACTTAACACGATTGGTATAACAACTAAAAAACGCGCTTAATTAGCGCGTTTTTGTCTACGGTGCATGCAAGAAGCTTAAACAACTTCACTTAACGTTGCCAATGCCACAATACTTGCTAAGCCTAGCTGCCCAACTAAACTGATCAATGAGCAACAACGCAGTACAAATAACCCCCATGGGTGTTTAATATGCGGGTATAAAGCGCAGCGCTTCAAACTCATTGCAAAAAAGAAGCAAACTATAGCTAATATAGTCAAGCAAAGCGTCAACTCACTTTTAATCGCAAGTGTATCATCAAAAAAGAAAAACAACTGTAGCGGCAACAATAAAGTCACGATGGCATGTAAGGCGTGAACTTTTTTGATCCGCGAAAATTGTCCATCCGGCGATAATTCTTTAATACCAAAATCACGCTCTAAGCATTTCACTAACTGACTGGCTTCAACACTCACTGCTAAACGATAACAACTTAAGCCATCACAGTTACGAACACGAAAGTCATAGCCAGACTTCAATAATAGCACCATCAAAGGTTCATTTTTTGCTAGTACCGCATAATGTAAAGCACTGTTACCAAGGGCATCACGTTGTTTTTTATCTTGTTTATCTAATAAGGTTTGTACTAAATTAACAAACCCTTTTTCAACTGCCCACATAAAGGCCGTTTTACCATTTTCATCCGCCAACGTGCCTGTTGCACCTTGCTCTATAAAACGCATCGCCATCGTTTGTTTAGCTGTGTCAAAACGCAAATGCGCCAACAGTGCTTGTTCTAATAGCACCACTGAGTCAACATCTGGTGATACTTGGGTCAATAAGGTGAAATAATCCTTTCCACCAGCAACTTTTTTCGCCGCTAATTCACTTAACGCATTAACGTCATCGATTGAGTCAGGTATAAAGGTGCTAAAACGTTCACGAAAATCAACTTCTTTCCACAGTGCCAAAGCATCTTCAGCACTCATTTTACTGCCCGCATTGAGCGCATACTCGATGATTGTAAAATAGCGTTTTGAGAATAACTGAGATAATAACGTAACGGGTGTTTCTATCGTTGTTTGTGACGCTACAGCTGCATATTTTTCAAGGCGTTGGCAAAGTAATAGCACTAAACTCTCTGGGCTATACTCGTTATCAAAATAGTAATCTTTAGCTGCCGAAATATACTGTTGAGCGGCTTCATCATATTCACAGATATGTTGGAAAAAACACTCTTCAAATGGCTCAAGGGGAGTTAACCAGGTTAAATAATAGATAGGCGGTAGCACAGTGGTACACACGCCATTGTCTTCTTCAGTCGAGCGACAAGCCGGCCATGCTTCTAAAGCGTCTAAAATAAATGCACCGTTTTGCTCAATAAGTCCTTTGACTAATAACGGGTATTCTTTAGGCCAAATAAGTACATTTTCCATTAAAAAAACACAACTCCAGTGTCTATCTTGCTCGGTACAAAGGTCAGTAAAAGAGTTTAACAACTACAAACTGACACTGCGCTTAATATAATTTTAAGTACCCCAGTAAATTAGTGATACCAGTGGGTATGTAAGCGCTTATTCTAGCATACCCAAAACCACACGCTATAGCCAAACCGTGTGATTTTAAAAGAAAATAACAAAGCACCATGCAGTTAACACTGCATGGTGCTTTAGGTTGGAGACTTACTTGGAAATGATTACTTACTGTTAAGCTCAGCTGTCACTTGGTCAAGGCCAACTTCTGAAATTCGTTGAATAACTTCTTTTTGCTTTGCACTGAGTAACGAAATACCTTCAGCGACAATATCATATACTTTCCAGCTACCATCTTTACCTTGGCGAAGCTTAAAGTGTAAGTCAATCGTTGGCGCATTATCTGCAATAATTTGCGTCTTAACCGTGGCAAACTCACCCTCTGCAGCATCGTTACTCTCTTCGAATTTTATTTCTTGCCCGGTATATTTCATTAATGCACTAGCATAGGTAGTGGTTAAGTAATGCTCCACTGCACTTATAAATGCAGTCGCTTGTTGGCGATCGATACCTTTAATGTGCTTACCTAATAATTTATAGGAAACAAATTTAACATCTATATTAGGCATTAAATACTGATCAACAATGTGTGCCATGTCACTTTTACTCGCTGTGCCTTGGCTGTTTATTTTGCCAATTTCACTAAACAGCTGATCGCCTACCTGAGTTAATAACTGATTAGGTGACTGTTGTGTTTGCGCAAACAAGGAAGCACTAAAAACTAGCGCGATTAATAATAAATAACGACCAAGTGAAATCATTGTTGATAAGTCCTAAGTAAATCTTGTAGCGTAATTTACGCTGTTCATAAGAGATTAAAAAGCCTCAAAATAGCACCTTATTAGTGCCTGCATGGCATCAATTGATTTAATCTTTTTATTTCATATTGTTAGCTAAGCTCATGCAATAACACACAGAGTCTGTGAATTTATGCCACTTGAATTAGCCTCCCCCACGCCCTTATTTTGTAAATAACGTTTTCATCTAAAGAGCTTTACCATGTTATTTAAAACATTAACTGTATTGATTTTATTATCTATTTCCATGTTCAGCAGACTATCTTATGGTGCGCCCTATACACTTTCCCCTCATGGCTATGCCATTGATTACATTCAGGGGGAAGGTGATGTTAAAGGCTTAAAATTGGCATACCAATACCATGCTCCGGCACTACAATCATTAATTGAAAATACCCATATTTACTTAGAATCAAGTATTAATATTTGGGAATACGGCGCAGATAATAGCCATCAGACAAATGTTGTCCTTGCAATGTCCCCGGTATTTCAACATCTGATCAGCTCAGTGCGCGGTATTCCTCTGTATTTCGAAGCCGGCATAGGAATTTCATTAGTCAATGACACTCACTTCGCCGGCAAAAATGTGAGTACCCACTACCAGTTTGAAGACCGACTAGGCTTTATTGCTGATTTTGGAAAAACCAAAGCTGCGGTGCGTTATTTACACTATTCAAATGCAGGGTTTAAAAGACCAAACCCAGGTCTTGATTTTATTTCGCTGTCGTTTTCTAGACGTTTTTAACCCTAGAAATCTTTGCTACACTGAGTACTTATAAATGACTCATTAGAGATCACCATGCAAATTTGGCATATACTCATCATCATCTTAGTGTTGGCAATCATTATCGGTAATATTTTGCTGATCAAACACTCAGCAAAAATGGATTTTAAAAAACCAACCGATGAAGATGAACTAAAATCAGAGCAACAAAAAAAGCCCTAACTAAGTTTTGTTAGGGCTTTACATCGTAGGAGATGTTCTTTACTGCAGCTCCTCACGCAGCTCTTTGGTTGCTTTAACCATATTATCAAGAGCTTGTCGCGTTTCTTCCCAACCACGGGTTTTCAAACCACAGTCCGGGTTTACCCATAAACGCGCAACCGGTATTTTTCGTGCGGCTTTATGGATCAACGTTTTCATCCATGCAATATCCGGTACATTCGGAGTGTGAATATCATATACACCTGGACCAATATCATTTGGATAATCAAAATTCTCAAATGCTTCAAGTAGTTCCATGTTAGAACGTGAGGTTTCAATGGTGATCACATCGGCATCCATATCTGCAATCGCGGCAATAATACCGTTAAATTCGGCGTAACACATGTGAGTATGAATTTGTGTTTCATCTTTCACACCGCTTGCTGAGACCCTAAATGCATACGCTGCCCATTCTAAATATGCTTGCCATTGGCTACATTTAAGCGGCATACCTTCACGAAATGCAGGTTCATCAATTTGAATAATATCAATACCGGCATTTTGTAAATCGACCACTTCATCACGTAACGCAAGTGCAATTTGATTAGCGATGGTGGGTTTGTCTAAATCATCACGAATGAATGACCAAAACAGAATAGTTACAGGACCTGTTAGCATGCCTTTCATTTTCTTACTCGTCAGCGACTGTGCGTATTTTGTCCACTGAACCGTCATCGCTTGTTCACGTGATACATCCCCCCAAATTACAGGTGGTTTCACACATCGCGAGCCGTAGCTTTGCACCCAACCAAACTGGGTAAAAGCAAAGCCTTCTAATAGTTCAGCAAAGTATTCAACCATGTCATTACGCTCCGCTTCGCCGTGCACTAACACATCTAAATCAAGCGCCTCTTGCTCTTCAACAGCGTAACGAATTTCTGCTTTCATTTGCCTTTGATAATCATCCGCAGATAATTCACCGGCTTTATAATCACGGCGTGCTTGACGAATTACTTGAGTTTGTGGAAATGATCCTATCGTGGTGGTCGGCAGTAGCGGTAAATTAAGTGCTGCATGTTGTTTTTCAATACGTTGAGAAAATGCATGATTACGCTTACCATCTTTTGCGGTGAGTGCAGTTACACGCTTTTGTACAGCTGTATTATTTACACGAGTAGAGGTTAAGCGTGCTTTAATAGGTGCTGAATAAGCAACGAGCTCACTGCTATCATTGCTTTCAAGCGCCGCTTTTAATAATGACAACTCTTGGCCTTTTTGTTTTGCAAATGCAAGCCATGAACAAAGCTCATCATCGAGCTTTTCTTCTTGCTCTAAATCAACCGGTGTATGCAGTAAAGAACAAGATGGAGCAAGCCATAGATTATCACCGCGCTTTAGCGCAATGTCTTTTATGCTATTAAATACAACCTCTAAATCAGTACGCCAAATATTACGGCCATTTACTACGCCTAATGATAAAACTTGATCTGTACTTAATAATATATCTAGTTTTGCAACATCAACATTTGTTGCAACACAATCAAAATGTACGCCATCAACGGGGTAACCTGCAATATCATCAAAGTAGGCAGTGACTGAGTCAAAATAACTAGCAAGTAACAACTTCACGCCTTGACCTGCAAGTGCACGAAAGCTTGTTTTTAATGCCTCTTGATAATCTTCTGTCAGCTCTAAACCTAATATAGGCTCATCAACCTGTACCCATTCAATCCCTTGCTGCGCTAATTTAGCGAACACGTGTTGATAAACAGCTAATAGTTTTTCAAGTAAGCTAAGTTTATCAAACTCCTCACCTGCACATTTTGCTAAGTAAAGATAAGTGACTGGGCCGACCAATACTACTTTTGCATTGTGCCCCAATGCTTGTGCTTGAGTAACTTGCTCGAATAACTCAGTCCAGGTTAGTTGAAACTGCTGATCATGAGTTAGCTCTGGAACTATGTAATGATAATTAGTATTAAACCACTTTGTCATTTCGCTTGCTGCACATGAACAACCGCTTGGTGCGCGACCACGCCCAATACGAAATAATGTATCAAGATCAATGCTACCATCCGCTTTTTGATGACGCTTGGGCACTGCGCCAATCAATAAAGAGGTAGATAACACATGGTCATACCAAGCAAAGTCACCTACCGGTAATAAATCAATCCCAGCATCTGCTTGAAGAGCCCAATTTTCTGCGCGGATCGTCTTACCTTGTTCAAGCAACTGCGCTTGGCTGATTTTACCAGCCCAGTATGATTCTACTGCAAATTTTAGTTCACGCTTTCTACCTATGCGAGGAAAACCTAAGTTATGTAATTGTGCCATGTTGAAATTCCCTTCCAGCTGTTTAGATAGCTAAAACCATAAACCTATACCTGACATCAAACAATTGATGCTTCCTCAGTTTCAACTTGAGGTAAATTCATGGAAATATTTTTTTGCAAACTCAAAAAATATAATGACAACGCTGTCAAACATAATGCTATAGTATATTTGTAAATTTCACGTAAAAAAATTGGGTTTATAGCCATCTAGACGTTGATACATCTTAATTTAAGGCGTATTATGGCTGTAATCTGAGTTAAACTCACCTTTACCATGAGAATTATTAAAGATGATTGATGTAAAACACTTAAAGACCATCGCAACCTTGAAAGAAACCGGTTCCTTGGTAAATACTGCGCGCGAATTATTTTTGACTCAATCCGCTTTGTCTCATCAAATCAAAGATTTAGAAAACAAACTTGATTGCCAACTATTTGAACGTAAAACTCAACCGGTGCGCTTTACCCCACAAGGTATGCTATTACTTGAACTTGCCAGCGAAGTACTCCCGCGTGTTGAAGCAACCAAATGCCGTTTAAAAGAAAGTCTTAATCAACCAATTTCACAATTACGACTTAGTGTTGAATGCCATGCTTGTTTTCATTGGTTATTACCAACAATTAAAGAATTCAATAACTTTTGGCCTGATATCAAAGTTGATTATGAGCGCGGCTTTAGTTATGACGCTATTCCTGATCTGCTCAGTGATGAATTAGATTTAGTACTCACTTCAGACATTCGTGAACCAGATAAACTTGAATACGCACATTTATTTGATTTTAAACTTAAATTAATTGTTGCTCCTGATCATGAACTAGCGAAAAAAGCCTATGTAACGGCACTTGATTTGAAAAACGAGACGATTATTTCGTACCCTATTCCACGAGAGCGTCAGGATATCTTCAAACATTTTATTCAAAATGCACGTTTTGATGGCACCTTGAAAACCGTAGATCAGGGCTTGCTCATTTTTCAGCTTGTCAGTGCCGGAATGGGGGTTGCAGCATTACCGGATTGGTTAGTAACACCATATGAAAGCCAAGGACTCATTAAGTCGATTCCATTAGGCGCACTGGGATTAACCCGTCCAATGTATTTAGCCATGAAAAAGAATATGAAAGATAACCCAGTGTATCGCCACTTTTTAAATACCTGTAAGTTAAATAACGGTCGATAAAATAGGTTTAACCCAGTAGCATACAGAAAACCCCTTTATGTGTGCTACTGTGATGTTTGAACTGAAAAAAATCCTCGGTGCAATGCTGATGCCATTGCCTCTGTTTGCTCTACTGTGCTTTGTTTGCTTATTAATCGCACTGCGTACCAAGAAAGTCAGCGTATTTATTGGTTTAATCGCAATCACCAGTTTATTGCTGATTAGTACCCCTTTTATTGGTCAAAAAATAATTGCTCCGAATTCACAGTTAAAGTATATTTTTGATACAAGTAAACAGCCGATACTCGATAAAATAGTGGTACTTGGTTGTGATATAAATCCTAACCCAAAACTTAACGCCAATAGCCAACTTGGTAATTGTGCTAAAAGCCGCCTAATCGAAGGTATGCGCTTAGCATATGTGTACCCACAAGCTCAACTTATTGTTTCAGGTGGCGGTTACAATAAAGTGACCAACAGTAGTTTGATGCAACAAACCGCGATAAGTTTAGGTATTGATGCGCAGCGTATTAAACAAAATCCTACGGCTATGGATACCGCCGATGAAGCACGGCTTTTAGCACCTGCTCTAGTTGATTTTAAAGTTGCACTGGTAACTTCGGCAAGTCACATGGCACGAGCAAAAGATCTATTTAATAGCCAAGGCGTTGATGTTATTCCCGCCGCCACTGATTTTTACGATTTCTCAGCGTGGCCTCATCACAAACAATATATTCCGAGTGTTGAAGTATTAAAGGCAGTCACAAGTTATTGGCATGAAGTAATCGGTAGTACGTGGATAAGTGTGCGCCGCTGGATTGATCCAGAAGCGCTTTAACATCTCACTCACTTAAAGTGAAGTAGCTGGCAACTCAAACTGGGTTGTCAATATCAATAAAGGTTACATCAAAGCCATGTTGCTCAGCCAATAACTCACCGAGCGCTTTTATGCCATAGCGTTCGGTGGCGTGATGGCCTGCGGCAAAAAAATCGATCTTTTGCTCACGAGAACTGTGAATGGTCTGCTCTGAAGCCTCGCCTGTTAAATAGGCATCAATCCCCTGGCTAGCAGCCAAATCAATATAACCTTGACCACCTCCAGTACACCAAGCGATGGTCTCAATTAGCTCATCACGTACTAGGCTAACTAAAGGTTCACGAGCGAGCACTGTTGATATTTTTTGTGCAAATTGCTCACCACTCATTGGGATTTTTAAACGCCCTTTGACTGCGACACTATTTGCTACAGGCTCCAAACCATCGAGTATTTCTAAATCAAGTAGCTGTGCTAATTGCGCGTTATTACCGATTGCTGGATGCACATCAAGAGGTAAATGATAGGCAAATAAATTGATATCATGATTAAGTAACGCAGCTATGCGACGCTTTTTCATACCGGTAATAGGTTGCGCTTCACCTTTCCAGAAGTAACCATGATGAACCAATATTGTATCTGCGCCATGTGCAATTGCAGCATCGATTAATGCTTGACTAGCAGTGACACCTGTAACAATTTTTTTAATCTGTTCACGTCCTTCGACTTGTAGCCCATTTGGGCAAAAGTCTTGAATAGAATCAGGTCTTAAAATGGTATTTAGTAATTGGTTAAATTCTCTGCGCTGCATTTTTTTATTCCAGATTAGCGTTAAATTTTGTGCAAATTTTGGCGTTTATAGGGCTAAAATGGAAGGAAAATCGCAAAAAATTGAAAAGTAAGTCAAAAATAGGTATAAATAAATATTCTCAATCTGTGTTTACAACGTATAGGGCCTCTGATGAGCAAACTAGACAAAACAGAAGTATTAAATGCCTTTGAAGCAGCATACCAAGCAGCCAATGGTAAGAAACCTGAAATCACCAGCAAACCTGGTTGGTACAGCATCGACGGCGGCAAAAACTTGCGCCTTGCAGAAGTTGCTGAATTAACAGAGCAGCTAACTTCAGGCGATACGTCTGCACAACCTGCAGCAACAGCACCTGCTAAGAAAACTAAAACTAAATCAGCAGTGCCAGCTAAAGCAGCTGTTAAAAAACCACCATTTACTATAACAACAGCTAATGAAGAAGGTTACACTGCCGAAGAGTTTTGGATTGTGTACCTAGCTAAAAAAGATCACGATTGCCGCTTACCTCGCGGTGTTGTGTAATAACTTTAGACTCGTAGCATAAAAAAACCGCTTTTAAGCGGTTTTTTTATGGCCAACAACGTTGAGTTTTGTATTCAACCACCCTGATATATACCCACAGATAACAATAAACACGGTACCAACAAGAACTGGCATAATCAAAAAGTCCCAACTTTGACCACTGACCATAATCAAAATAGGGTTGGCCCCTGCTGCAGGATGTATGGTGTTAGTCAACATCATTACGGTCACAGCTAATCCAGTCGCAATAGCAATACTGATCGGATCCACGCCTATAAAACTAATAAAAACCAAACCTATCACGGCAGTGATGAAATGCCCTACAATAACATTTTTTGCTTTTGCTAAAGGGCTGTTTGGTACACCAAACACCAGTACCGCAGTTGCGCCAAATGGTGCCATAAGCCATACACCATAATTCCCTAAACTTTCTAAATATGCTAATACCGAAAGTGTCAGTGCTGAAAAGATACCCGCGATAACGGCTTTGTAAAATACATCATTCATTAATATTACTTCCTTCAGAGGTAGACCGACTTGTCTACATTTAGATGATAGACAAGTCGGTCTACTTATGTCAAGCTTACTTTTTGACTAGGAGCAACCATGGATAAACGTACCCAGATAATTAATACCGCACTCAGTGCGTTCTATCAAAGAGGGATCCATGCGGTAGGCATTAATGAAATACTTAAAGAAGCAGGTGTTGCAAAAAAAACGCTTTATAATCATTTTGTCAGTAAAGATGAGTTGATCTGTGCGTGTTTAGAGCTCAGAGATCAGCGCTTTAATCAGTGGTTGTATGAACAATTAGAAAACTGCAATACCCCCTTCGAAGTGGCTGATGCACTTTTTAGCGCACTCTCCGCTTGGATAGACAATAAAGTCTCTGAGCTTGGACCTTTTAATGGCTGTTTTTTTATTAATACTGCAGCGGAGTTTCCACACAGCGAGCACCCTATCGCGATGCTTTGCAAAGCACACAAAGAATCAGTTTTACAGTTATTGTTCGATAAACTCTCACACACAGAACAACTTAAAGGTCAGTTAGAAAAAACCATACAGTTAGCACAATTATTAATGACCTTAAAAGAAGGTATGATCTGTCAGGCTAGAGTGACGCACTCCAGTAATACACTAATGCAAGACCCAGTATTATTACGCCAACTTATAGCAAGTAGCATATAAAAAAAGCGGCTATTCAGCCGCTTTTGATTGGTTTATAACACTAATAATTACTTATCTTCAAAGTACAATTTGTCGCGTGCTTTTTTGCCAACTTCATTCATAGTCGCGGCATCAAATAACCGACCGTTGATCATCGTATAATCAACTTTATCTGTATCACGAATATTAGTCAGTGGATTACCATCGATCACCATTAAGTCAGCCAGTTTACCGACTTCCAATGAGCCGATATTCTGATCAAGGCCGATGTACTTGGCCGGATCAAGCGTCGCCGCACGAATAGCTTCCAGTGGACTCATACCACCTTGAGCAAACATCCAAATCTCCCAGTGCGCTGCAAGGCCTTCGCGCTGACCATGTGCACCTAGATTCACTAAAACACCTAAATCTTGTAGCTCTTTTGCTACCCGTGCATTGTTAAAGTGATTATAGTGGTGATCGGGTGCTTTAACACGGCGCATTGAACGTGGTAGTAATTGGTTTTTTGGCACAAATTTACTTAAGCGCGGGTGATTCCACACATCAGTCTTATCATACCAATAGTTTTCTCCCCAGATGCCCCCATATGCCACACCAAGTGTTGGCGTGTAGCCTACATCACTTTGTGACCAAAGCTGCTTGATATCATCATAAATATTCGCCACGGGAATTGAGTGCTCAATGCCCGTATGACCATCAACCACCATCGTTAAATTATGCTGTAATAATGAACCACCTTCTGGCACCACCATCATTTCAAGCTCTCGGCCAGCTTCAATTACTTGTTGGCGTTGTTCACGTCGTGGTTGGTTGTATGATTTAACACTAAACGCGCCAACTTTCTTTAATCGCTCTAAGTGAAATTTAGCATCATCTAACGAATCAATATGTGATGTATAACCTGGCATATTGGCACCATATAAAATAGTACCGGTTGAGAAAATACGTGGGCCTACAATAGTCCCCGCTTTTTGCATTTCGCTGGCTGTAAAAATCTCTGTTGTATCGTTTGATGGATCGTGAATTGTCGTGACGCCTAACGATAGGCCCGCTAAGTTTTTCCAATTTTGCTCAGGAATGATCTCATCGCTGCCTTGTGAACCATGCGCATGCGCGTCAACAATTCCTGGCATAATTGTTTTGCCAGATACATCAATTACCTGTGCGCCTTTTGGAATGTTAATATCAGCAGCTGTGCCAACGGCTTTAATATGTTTACCATCGGTTAATAGTATTCCATTTTCAATGACTTGCTCACCTTTCATGGTAATAATACGTGCGCCCGTTAAAGCTATCATGCCTTTTGGTTCAGCCATTTTGCTACTAAAGCCAATGTTATCGCCACTTTTTACTTTGAAGTCAGCGTCATCCGCTTTATTGATATCAAATAAACCTGCCAAACTTGCATGATAAAGCTCTGGGCCTAGCGTCCAATACAGTTTATCGCTGCTGGCGCTCCAGCTGATATTCTCACCGGCACGAACAGATAACTGCTCAATCGGAAATTGGCTGTCTTTAGGACCAATATTGATGGTTTTACCACTTTGCACTAATGGCGTAACAAACACTTTAAAACGTTCAGCAAAAGCGAGGTACTTGCCATCAGGCGATACTCTAAACTCAGTAGCATGCTCTGACTCATAAAGCTTAGTGATTTTTTTCGAATCAAGTTCAACCACACTTAGCGTTGGCTTAGGCCATGGGCTCATCACAAAAACTCGATCATTAGCTGATGCAAACTGCGGCTGATAACCACTTTTAGAAATCAACTCAGCTTTCCCGCCTTTGCTACTCACTGCATAAATACCCGGATGCAGTGACCAATCAGGGTTTAAGATGCTGCCTCCTGAGGCTTTACGGTACACCACTGTTTTGCCATCAGGGCTGAATGTTGGCTCAACATATTTACCTGGCTCTGTGGTAATATCATCACCGCGACCACTACGCGCAGAGACAACTCGAACAGCACCCTGTTCGTTATCATCCCAGGTTACATAAACTATTTTTTTACCATCACGGGAAAACTGCGGGAACAACTCAAAGTGGTCATCTTGTTTAGTTAAACGCTTTATTTTTCCTGACTCTAAATCGCGTTTATAAATATGTCCTAGCGCTTCAAAAATTGCTGTTTCACCATCCGGCGAAATCTGTACATTACGCAACATTTTTACAGCAAATTCATCGCTATCAATGTTTTGTGTAAAACGCACTGCTTGTTGAATTTTTTTACTGGTTTTTACTTCAAATGGTACGGTTTCTACATCGCCATCTTGCACATCAAGTTTATGAATAGTACCGCCAGCCCAAAATACCAGTTGGTTATTATCTGGTGTCCATGCAATGGTTGGATACACGCCATGAATAGCCCAAGTCTCTTGCATATCACGTTCAAGCTTGTCATATAGCTTAGTATGCTTACCGCTGGTTAAGTCATATAGGTAGAGGCTAGTTTGAAAATCATCTCGTTTAATATACGCAAGCTTCTTACCGTCTGGCGACGGGGTTGGTCTAATCGCGCCGCCCATACCATCAATAATCGTTTCTATCTCACCCGTTTCGCGATCGTAACGCTTGATTTTATATATGCCAGCAACCGAATCTTTTGAATAATGAAAGGTTTTACCCGGCGTCGCATCATGTGAAAAATAAACATATCGGCCATCAGGTGAAAACATCGGCTCACCTAAATCTTTTTGATCATTCTCACGTTTAGTGAGTTGTACACCTTTGCCACCCGCTTTATGATAAAGCCATACTTCACCTGCGCCTAATGAACGGCTCGCTGTAAAATGCTTACGAGCAACAATATAGTCGCCGTCGGGACTCCATGCGGGACTGTTCAATAAGCGAAACGTTTCATCGGTTACCGCGGTTTGATTCTCACCGTTTAAATCCATCAACCAGATATTATCGCCGCCACCTTGATCAGAGGTAAACGCAATATGTTTACCATCAGGACTAAAACGCGGTTGCATTTGCCATGCGATATCAGAGGTCAGTTGAGTGGCAGTGCCACCAGCCATCGGCATAGTGTAAATATCGCCCAGCAAATCAAACACAATGGTTTTGCCATCAGGACTGACATCGATATTCATCCAAGTGCCTTGAGAGACACTAATATTAGCATCAACAAATTGCCCTTGTGGCGCATCCACTTGCCATTTTTTGTCATCATTATCTTGTGCCTGAGCCTGACCATATAGCGCCAGTGACACAGCTACAGCCATTGCTGTATGAAGCATTTTTTTCATCGCCTTCTCGCTTATTTTTATTGCGGTTTTCATCTTATAAACATGATTGCAACAAAAACGGCAGCAAGTTACCAGCGATATCTGATAAAGCGTCGTTATTTGGCGGTTAATGCCATTTTATTGGATCAAACTGATAATAGCCGACCAATAAACTGTATATTTCAGGATCATAATGGCGCAGCTCACTGGGCTTTTCGAGAAAAGTTTCGGTGATCACGGCAAAAAATTCGGCTTCATTTGTTGCACCATAACTATGAATAACATGCGGCATATTATACGCAACATGCGTTTTTAACTGATTATAAGCGCGGCTAAAAACACGCCCCCACTGTTTATAATCTACTTCTTTAGCTAATATAGGCGTGCCTGTGGTTTTACCTGTTTCTTGATCGAGTTGGTGAGCAAATTCATGAAACACTAAATTATGTCCGTCACTGGGTAAGCGGTTCCCTTCAAGCACATCGTGCCAGCTCAGCACTAAAGTCCCTCCAGGCCATGACTCGCCTTGACGAACAGTATTATGATAGCTTACTAATCCGGCACTATCACGAGATGTCTGCGGCGCGTAATAAGCACTTGGGTACAGCAAAATTTCTTTCACATTTTGATAAAGTGGCCATGGTTTATTAAGCACCAACACACACGCATCCGCAGCAATTATTAACTTCATACTCTCGTTAAGAATTAAACCATCACAACCAATAAAGCGTTTTTCATTTAGAAACCAGACAATATGACGCTCTAATTTTTCCCGATCAGCATCCGTCATTTTTTGATAGATAGGCATATACCGTAACAATAATGTTTTTTGCTTTTCATCTAAACGATAATCTTGATACTTTTTTTGCCACAAGCGGTTTTGAATAACCGGCCAACGCCAATAAACAACTACAAACGCAATCAGCGCAAATATTAATAATCCATTTACCATTAAAAGGTCCTATCAACAGGTGTAGCTTATTAATATGTCCTGTGAGGATAAAATTCAATCATCTAGCCTAGCAACAGCTAAAAAAACCGCCCATAACTATGTTATAGGCGGTCAGCTATATTATTTCGTAAAATCAATTATATTAACGATATAAACGGTCCCAAGCACAAGTACGGTAACCATTACGTTCAAAGTAAAAGTTATTACAATTGTCATCGTAGTTGCTATTGCCGACATCAATACGATGACCACTAATATATTGATTATGTAATGACACCTGCTGGCCGTTATACAACAAAGTAAAATGCACGTGAGGACCTGATGATTGTCCCCCTTCACATAGTGCTTGGTAATAATTGTTCGCATAACGACCGAGCCATGCACCTGGCTGCACAAAATCACCGCTACTATACTGCAGATTAGACATATGATAATAGTTGGTTGAATAACCACTCGAATGCGTTACGCGGATATTACATGACGAAAAACGTGTGATAGTACCACCATGCGCCGCTTGAACATATGGTGTATTTGCGCCCCAACCACCAGAGCCATTATTAAAATCAAGCGATGAATATGGATAACCAGAGCCAGTATTAGAGTGAGCCCCACCGCTGTACCAATAATAACCTGATGACCATGGTAAGTTCATTGAAAAACTAGCCGCAGCAAACTGCTGATTGCTACTTTGTAGTGCACTTTTAGAGGATCTTTGTAACTGAGCGCGACTATCAGGGAATAGACGCTCAAACGTCGCTAAAAAGCCGGTCAGATCGCTCTTAGCGAAATTAACATTATCTTTGCTTAATGCTTGTTTTTTAAGAACACTGACCAATGCTACTGTCGCTGCAGTACTGCTGTTGGTATTGACTCTATTAGTGATTTCCTCGCCCGCATACTTTGATGTTTCCGGGGTGGCTTGGCTATCTTGCCACTGTTTATATGCATAAAAACGTTGACTTAACATCATTACCACATCTTCAAGCTGGGCATCAAAACCGTGTTCGTCCGATAAACCTGCAAAAGCATTATTAAGATCTGCGTCAGGATCAGAAAGTAAGCCACTTTGCAGCTCAATCAAGGCTAAGATAACTTTAGGGTTGATACTTGTATAACCTGCCCAGTGCAAAACACGCTCTTTTTTATCTTCCAGTACTGGCGCATGCAGAGCAAAGAAATTATCCCAATCTTCACGCAACAAGTCATTATTGAACACAAACTGAGTATCGTCCACAGCCACCAAGGAGGTTAACTTAAGTGACTCAATGGACTGTGCAGTAAAGTTAAAATCATTCTGCTTATGGCCTTGTGCAAACACCGCTGGCGACACACCTAAAACACCTGCTAATGCTACATATATCATCTTACTTTTCATCTTTTGTTCCTTCTGTTCACATCAAAAGACCCCAAAGCGGGAACAAAAGATATAGCATCAAACCCAATTAAATGTTAATAAAATGTTTTAATATATGTATTAGTATATATTATGTACCCGAAAAGCAATGGCCTGTAGCGTGTTTTCCCAAATACTCTACTATAACTTTTAGAGTGTTATAACTTCGACTCGATTTCGCCCATTACTTTTTGCTTGATAAAGCGCTTGGTCAGCTTGCGCCAGTAACCTGTCATAGTCATTAACTGCCAATGAATCAGCGACTCCAAAACTAACCGTTACCGATAACCCGCTAGCGATGTTTGAAAAATCGTAGTTTGCAATTTGCACACGTAATTCTTCACATAATTGAGCGGCTTGTTGCGCGGTTTTATGAGGGAATAGTAATGTAAATTCTTCACCTCCCCAGCGAGCAACTTGACTATCATCACTCTCATTGAGCTCTCCTAGCATATGAGCAACCACACAAATTACACGGTCGCCAACAATATGTGACCACCCATCATTAATTCGCTTAAAATGATCAATATCCATAATCGCAATAGCGAGAGGTGAACCATGCTGTTTAAAATCAGCAAAATTGTCCGCAAGCCAACAGTCAAAGGCACGACGGTTTGGTAAATCAGTTAGTTGATCATGGGTTGCTTGATGAGCAAAGGCATCTGTTTGTTGTTGCAGATCATTAGTTTGTTGCTCAACCCGCTTAATCAACTCTATCTCTATTTTTTTATAATGATAAAGCCGGTATCTATAAAGCCCGTAGACTAATGCTAATAAACCGATAAAAACCATTATTTTAAAAGTAATTTTTTGCCAAAAATATGACTGAATCACAAACGTTAAGGTTTTATCATTATTTTGCCATTGCCCATTAGGGTAGCCCGAACGTACCTTAAAAGTATACTTTCCCGGTGGTAAATTAGTGTATTCCGTAATGGTTAATTGATTACGATTAACCCACACATTATTATAACCAGTCAATTGGGTCTGGTAATTCAACCGATGAGGCATAATAAAACTTAGGCCAGCATAATGAAAAGAGAGCCGCGAAACGCCAAGCGGTAAAATAATTTCTTCATCTTGCTGCACCAAGGGGGTCATTTTGCCATCTACATACATTGCCTCAATAATTGTCGGTAATGTTTTCTTTGTAGCTTGCTTTAATCGTTCAGGGACGATAGTACTTGCCCCTTGCGCTGTAGCAATCCAAATACTGCCATCTTTGTGCAGCACTGCAGAAGGATTAGACCCGCCATTAGCCTGAGCGCTTAGCATGCCATCTCCTTCATCATATAGCTGATACTGGATTGGCAACGCATTATTTTGTGCTAACTGCGCTAGCCGCTGTTTGACCTGTTTTTGATTTACTTGGATCACACCGCGATTACTAGATAACCAAAACGAATCTCCCTGTGCCACAACTTGAAACAACTTATCAACTGGCAAGCCTTGTTCACGCCCAAGAATACTCATTTCTCCAGTTGGGATATGACACCGGACAAGACCACGGTCTGTCGCCATCCAAATATATTCAGATTCAGCATAAAAACCAAAAGCATATTCAGCATCAAAATGGGCAGGAAACACTTTAGCCGTAAATTTTTCTAAATTTGGGCTAAAAGATGCTACTCCAACGCCGGTTCCAATCCATACATTGCCATAATTGTCTTCACTAAGGGCTATAATAAAATCACCAGGTAAACCATCTGTACTTGAAAACTGCTTCAGAGAGCCATCCACGTCTATTCGTGTCAAACCTGCTGCAGTTCCCACCCATAAGCGCCCTGCACTATCAAATAACAACGCCCTAACTTCATTACTGGCTAAGCCATTTTGACGATCCAGAACAGGATAAACTTTACCATTGATAATCCGCATCAAACCTGAGGTATAGGTCCCGAGCCAAATTTGACCTTGCGCATCTTCGGCTAAACTTAAAACCGATAACGGATCATTCCCATAAGCAGGAGGGAATGTGTTTACTTTATTATCTTCAATGCGATTTAAACCAAGGCTGCTGCCTACCCATAAGCTACCATCAGAATGCGACAACACGGTACGGACATAATCGCCTGTCAACCCTCGTTTTGTGGTCCAAGTCGAAAAAGCGGCTTCACGCAATCGGTATAAACCGCCATTTGTGCCAACCCAAATACTATTTTCACGATCTTGTAATAACGATAAAATCCGATTTGCAGGTAAACCAGCGTCAGCATCAAGTTGTTCAAGTCCTAACGGGCTTAATCGAAACACCCCTTTATTGATCGTACCAAACCAAAGATCATCATGGTCATCTTGTAAAATACTTGAGATAGCCTCATTTTTAAGTTGAGCATGAATACTGATAAAACGGTTGTTTACCTGTTTCCATGCACCTTGTTCACTGCCGACTATGAGCTCACCTTGGCGGGTCAAATACAAGGTGTATATTGGGCTTTGTGGTAAACCGGAATCGGGAGTGATTAAACGCGCTGTTTTATTATTAATTTGATACAAGCCATTGCTGGTTGCAACCCAGATAATACCTGCATTGTCTTCTATTAGACGATAAGCACTGAGGTTTTCTAAAATCGCCGTGTCCGGCGCACTATCAAACTCTCGATATACAACACCTTGGCCCTCAAGGGCTAACCAAGTTTCATCTGAAGGCGTTTTTAATACGTGATTTACCATCGCAGTCGCATTTGGCTTGGCATGCCATTGCCCTTGATATAAATGACTGATCCCCCCTCGAGCGCCCACTATGTATAGACCGCCATCAGCTTGTGGGGCTAAACTACGTAAACCAGAATCTGGTAAACCAGTTATTTCCGTACGTGTAAACAGTTTAAACTCTCGGCCATTAAATCGGGCTAATCCTTCCCAAGTGGCAATCCACACGTAACCATCATTTGTTTGTACCACGCTATTGATACTATTATGAGGCAAACCAGAACGGGTATTCCAGGTTTCAGCAAAGTAGTCATTAAGAGGTAAGCGGGTTTGCTCAGCAGCAAAGCAACTAAAAACAACAAAAAAGAAAAAGCAAAGACCTAAACGAATCATTATACTAAACGCCTTCGTAATTATGGCGAGCTAACAACTTAGCATGAACGCAAATTAAATAGATAATGATTTTCCAGTAGTTAACTATCATTATGTTTTCTTGTATATGAATTATACTAACATAGTCTGAGTTTTATTTTCATTAACTAAATAACACAATTCGTTTACGGCCACGCTAAGCACACAGAGCGTCTATACTCTGCTGCAGCTGTTCAATAAACTTCGCTACATGTAAACCATCCATCAATGCATGGTGCACATCTATTGAGATAGGCATTGTCCCCTTTTGTGCATCAAACTGTCCAAACACTAATTTAGGAATGCCGAAATGATTACCTTGTGTATGTGCATGAGAGAAGCTTGTAAAGTTCAACCACGGTAAAACCGAAATATGGATCAAATCAGTCTGACCTTCGGTTTGCGCAAAAGCAGTTGAGAATAATGGCTGTTGCTTTGCCGCTAAGCTAACTCTGTTTGCATGTATTTGAAAGTCGTTCAACGTAGCTTGTTGTGAAAAGTAGCTAAACCTAAAGGTATCATCATCAGCAAGCTCTACAACACTGGCACGTTGAGCAGCTAGTTGCCAAGGTACACCGTCAATGATCCTCAGTAACATTGGTTGATAAGTATTACTTGCCTGCAATGTCGCATAGATATAGGCATGAAAAAAAGAGCATTGCTGTGATTTACAATGCTGATACAACGCCCCCATATCTAATTGTACACATACATTAAAGTAGGGTTGCGTAAACTCTTTAAACAGTGAGAAATGTTGTTCGCGTGGCCATGTGGCTAAATCGATGGGCGTCATATCTTTAAAAACTATACAGGTCAGGATGACCGTATCGTGAGGGATTTACTGAATAATGTAAAGGCGTGCAATTGCACGCCTATAACGCGTTTATTATAAACCGTTTTTGATGATCTCTTGTGCGAGTTCGTCTGCGATCAAATGCGTTGATTTTTGCTCTTTCTCACTTCGCGAAAAAATTTCAGTTAAGGTTTTGAAGATCCCCTCAACATGTTTATTTGATGCCTCAGCACTGTAACCTTCTGGCGCTGTTTCATAATAAACATTAATAATACCACCTGCGTTAATCACATAATCTGGTGCGTATAAAATACCTTTTTCACGAATGATCTCACCGTGACGAGACTCGGCTAATTGGTTATTTGCACAACCAGCAATAATTGTCGCTTTAATGCGTGGAATAGTCGCATCATTTACTGTTGCACCAAGTGCACACGGTGCATATACATCGACATCAAGGTCGTATATTTCATCAATGCCTACAGCAGTCGCTGCAAAATCATTCACGACTCGATCAATTGCCACTTGGTTGATATCAGTTACAAACAAGGTCGCACCCGCGTCATGCAAATGTTTACACAAGCCATAAGCAACAGCGCCTAAGCCTTGTACTGCCACTTTAATGCCACTCAAGTCTTGGTGACCACGTTGATGTTGTAACGCCGCTTTAATTCCTAAAAATGTGCCATACGCTGTAAATGGTGATGGGTTACCACTTTTACCTTCAAGGCCTAATACATAGTTAGTTTCTTTATTCATGATAGCCACATCATCACAGGTGATGTTTACATCTTCAGCGGAATAGTAACTACCATTTAAGCGCTCTAATTGGCGACCAAATGCACGGAATAATTGTTCAGACTTAATTTCTTTGGCATTTCCAATGATCACAGATTTACCACCACCAAATGGTAAACGTGCTACCGCATTTTTGTAGGTCATACCCTTTGATAAACGAAGCGCATCGACAACAGCGTCGTCATCACTTGCGTAATCCCACATTCTGCAACCACCAACAGCAGGACCTAAATTAGTATTATGAACGGCAATAATTGCACGAAGGCCTGATTCTTTATCTGAACAAAAAACCACTTGTTCGTGGTTATCAAAATCAACTCGATTGAACACAGCCACTTTATCTTACTCCGAAATTTGTAACCCGTGAGAGGGTATGCACGCTGAAATTGCCGAGACTCTACCACTTCATATTACAGCTTGCCACTATATGAGATGATAAAACCTATCAATATCAGGCGCCGTAATGAACAAGCTAAATTATCGCAATTTTAAACATTTTAAATTCAAAAATAGTCACTTTTTAGAATAGTTAATTAACTTAACTAAAAATATAGCATGATAACGTTTACGTGAACGTCAATTTAAATATTATTGTAAAGTTTAAATTACAAGGCAATAAACAGCAACAAGAGAGTAATGATGGGTCTTTGCGGGAGGTTAGGTGGTTTACATCCAACTGGTCAGAGCTGATAAGCGGTATCTGAGAAAACTCAAATACCGCATAATAAAGCGAATACTTATTTTAATTTAGCGTCTAACTCTGCAATTTTAGCTTTCCAAATTGCTGGGCCTTGGGTATGCGCATTTGCGCCTTCACTATCCACTGCGACAGTGACTGGCATATCTTCTACTTCAAATTCATAGATAGCTTCCATACCTAAATCTTCAAATGCCACTACACGGGCTTTTTTGATTGCTTTAGATACTAAGTAAGCTGCTCCACCTACGGCCATCAAATACACAGATTTATTGTTTTTGATAGACTCAACTGTTGCAGGGCCACGTTCCGCTTTACCAATCATGCCAATAATGCCAGTTTTTTCTAGCATCATGTCAGTGAATTTATCCATCCGCGTTGCTGTTGTAGGACCCGCTGGGCCCACTGCTTCATCACGTACCGCGTCAACTGGGCCAACGTAGTAAATAAACTTATTATCAAAATCAACACCTGCAGGTAACCCTTCACCAGAATTGATCATATCTTGCAGACGTTTATGCGCTGCATCACGACCAGTTAATATAGTCCCTGACAGTAATACTGTTTCGCCCATTTTCCATTCATGCGTGTCTTCTTTAGTTAGCGTATTTAAGTCAACACGACGCGTGCCCTCACCCACTTCAAATGTGACTTCTGGCCAATCTTCAAGTTTTGGCGCTTTTAAGTTTGCAGGACCTGAACCATCTAATGTGAAATGTACATGGCGAGTCGCCGCACAATTAGGGATCATAACCACAGGTTTTGAGGCCGCATGAGTCGGTGCGGTTTTTATTTTCACATCAACCACTGTTGTTAAACCGCCAAGGCCTTGTGCGCCAATACCGAGCTTATTTGCGCGCTCAAATATTTCTAAACGAAGTTTCTCTTCGGTGGTTTCTGCGCCACGTTCCATAAGCTCATGGATATCAACTGGATCCATAAGTGATTCTTTTGCCATTACTGCGGCTTTTTCTGCCGTTCCGCCAATACCTATACCTAGCATGCCTGGTGGACACCAACCAGCGCCCATGGTCGGCAAGGTCTTTTCGACCCATTCAGCCACATCATCAGATGGATTAAGCATCACCATTTTACTTTTATTTTCAGAGCCGCCGCCTTTTGCTGCCACCATTACTTCAACATTGCCGCCTGCCACTAAATCAATGTGCACGACCGAAGGCGTATTATCTTTGGTGTTTTTACGGCTACCTGCAGGATCTGCAACAATAGATGCACGTAATGGATTATCTGGATTCAAATAAGCACGACGCGTCCCTTCGTCAACCATTTGCTGTACGGTTAAATCTGTTTTGTCCCACTTAACATCCATACCTACTTTCACAAAACAAGTAATAATACCTGTGTCTTGGCACAAAGGACGTTTGCCTTCTGCCGACATCCGCGAGTTAATTAAAATCTGCGCAATGGCATCTTTTGCCGCTTTACTTTGTTCTTTGTTATAGGCTTTTTCGAGCGCTTGAACAAAATCAAGTGGATGATAAAACGAAATATACTGCAATGCATCTTCAATGCTATCAATAAAGTCTTGCTGACGAATTGTACTCATAGGGGTTCCTTAAATTACCTTTACGTGAGAACACGTAAACTAGGCCAAACCAGTGACGGTGGTTTGTACAGCGCTTAGGCAACGTCACTAAACGCTGCCAAAAAATTATAACTTATGATACCCTCCTAGCCCGTTTCGAGCCAGTTCTTCAGGGTAAAAAAATAGATGATAAAGCAACAAAAAACCTGTATTCAATTAGACATTTCGCTCAACTGCCTAGAGGTTTTCGCCTATTTTGCCCATTTACCTTATGCCGTTCTGCTGGATTCAGCCAACAGCGACCATATAAATAGTCGTTACGATCTGATTGCTATTGCGCCAAAAATGCGCCTAGAAGTTAAAAATAACCACACGTTTATTGATGACAAGGCAACTGAACAAGATTGTTTTAGCATCATTAAAGCACAGCTAAATACTCTAGATAGCAGTAAAACTAAGCCTAACCTACCTTTTAGTGGCGGCTGGCTCGGGTATTTTGGTTACGACCTTGGCCGAGTCATTGAAAAACTTCCCAGCCAAGCTATCGATGATATCGATATGCCACAACTAGCTATTGGTCTCTATATGGATGCACTTATCTATGATAAAAAGCTGCACAGTTGGTTTTATGTCGCACAGCCTGATGTTGATAGATCAGCAATGTATCTACAGGAGTTAGCTCACGCCTCTCCAATTACCTCGCCATTTGAAATCACCCGAGGCTGGTCATCAAATATGAGCCGCGCACAATACAGCGCTAAGTTTGCAAGAATTCAGGGATATTTAAAAAGTGGCGATTGTTATCAAATTAACTTAGCACAGCGTTTTACAGCGCAGTATCAAGGCTCACCGTGGCATGCTTATTGTACTTTGCGCGAAGCTAACAAAGCACCATTTTCAAGTTTTATTAATCATCCTGATGGCGCTATTTTATCTATTTCCCCTGAGCGCTTTATTGCCATTAATGATAATCAGGTTGAAACCAAGCCAATCAAAGGAACGCTGCCACGGTGTCTTGATAAAAAAGAAGATGCGTTACAAGCAACTCGATTACAAAATTCAGCGAAAGATCGCGCTGAGAATGTGATGATTGTTGATTTACTGCGCAACGACTTAGGTAAAGTTGCCAAACCTGGTACCGTGCAAGTCCCGTCACTCTTTGCGATTGAGAGTTTTCCTGCAGTACACCACTTAGTCAGTACCGTGACAGCGCAGTTAGCTGACGATAAAACTGCGGTTGATCAGTTGTATGCTGCTTTTCCGGGAGGGTCAATCACCGGTGCACCCAAAATTCGTGCGATGGAAATCATTGAAGAATTAGAACCGCATCGGCGCAGTATTTACTGTGGTTCAATCGGTTATTTAAGCGCTTGTGGCAATATGGATACCAGTATTACCATCCGAACTTTAGTGTGTCACAAACAGCATATTTATTGTTGGGCTGGCGGCGGCATTGTTGCTGATTCACAAGTGGATTTGGAATACCAAGAAACTTACGATAAAGTAAATAAAATCTTACCTTTATTGAAGTAACCTGTGTGAATAGCAAACAGCTTATGGCTCGTTTTCAGCTAACTGCGCCTGCCAATGAGTATATACAGCCAGCTGATAAGAGACATTTTAAACAACGTCCTCAACGAGCCAGTGCCGTTATGTTACCGCTGATTGATGTAGATAACAGCGCGCACATATTACTATGCAAACGCCCAATGTTCTTAAATCACCATCCTGGGGAAATTTGCTTACCAGGCGGTAAGCATGAGTTGAGCGATGCAAACTTACGCCATACTGCACTGCGTGAACTAAGTGAAGAGCTAAATATCGCCCCATCAAATGTCACTGTCATCGGTCAATTAGGCGATTACTCTACTCTTACCGGCTTTACGATTACACCGTTTGTTGGTGTATTAGCCCCAGATACACATTGGCATGCAGACCAAAATGAAGTGGCCGCCAGTTTTTTGCTGCCCGTCAGCGCACTCGCTGATGTAAACAATTGGCAACCCTTACCTTTTCATCGCTTTGGCAAAACTATTACTTTACAAGGTTTTTCAACTCCTTACGGACTACTTTGGGGAGCCACTGCTAGCATTATAAAAAACTTTACAAAACAGCTTGCCATACCAGTTTAAATCTCTATTGCAAAGGGTTACAAGGGTACAATTACGCGTTATTATGTGCGACCGTTCAAAGGCAGCAATCGTGCTGAGTAAAAGTAGAGTAAAGTTATTATGATCAGTGCATTCGATATGTTTAGTATTGGCATTGGCCCGTCATCATCACACACCGTCGGCCCAATGCGCGCATCGCGTTTATTTGTTAACGAACTACAACAACAAAACTTGTTAACCGATGTCACCAGCATTAAAGTTGAGCTATATGGCTCATTGGGACAAACAGGTATCGGCCATGGCTCAGGCAAAGCAGTTATCCTCGGACTTGCGGGTTATGATCCGGAAACCATTGATGCCGATTTAGTAGACGATATTCTCGCTAAAATTGAAAATGAACAAGTGATCCACTTAAATCAAGTGCATCAAGCAAAGTTTCCAAAACAAGGAGCGATTGTATTCCACCGTCGTAAAACTTTGCCAAAACACTCAAATGCAATGGAGATCATTGCTTTTAAAGGCGACGAAAAACTCCATAGTAAAGTTTACTATTCAATTGGCGGCGGTTTTATTGTTACCGATGAAGAATTTGAAAACGAAAAACAAGCTGCGCTCACTGTCCGTGAAGAAAACCCAGCCCCCTTTCCATTTGGCAGTGCCAAAGAATTATTAGAAATGTGTAAGGAGTCAGGTTATAGCGTATCAAGCTTGATGATGAAAAATGAAAAAACCTTACGCACAGAAGATGAAATAAAAGATGAACTATTCAATATTTGGCAAGTAATGAAAGCCTGTATTGAACGCGGTATGCGCACCGAAGGAATTTTACCTGGTGGTTTGAAAGTAAAACGTCGCGCCCCTAGCCTGTACTTAAAGCTCAATATTGAAGTCAGCAATGACCCCCTTCGCGCAATGGACTGGGTGGATTTATTTGCCCTTGCTGTTAATGAAGAAAACGCTGCAGGTGGCCGTGTAGTTACAGCACCAACTAATGGCGCAGCAGGTATTTTACCTGCGGTATTAATGTACTACCACACATTCATTAAAGAAATAGACCGCGATATTGCAACTCGTTATTTATTAACTGCCGCCGCAATTGGCATCTTATATAAAAAGAATGCCTCAATTTCAGGTGCTGAAGTTGGTTGCCAAGGCGAAGTTGGCGTCGCATGTTCAATGGCTGCTGGTGCACTGACTGAAATTGTCGGTGGCAGTGTATTACAAGTAGAAAATGCCGCGGAAATTGGCATGGAGCATAACTTAGGGTTAACCTGCGACCCTGTCGGTGGATTAGTACAAGTGCCGTGCATTGAACGTAATGCTATGGGAGCTATTAAAGCAATAAATGCATCGCGTTTGGCTATTCGTGGCAGTGGCGAGCAAAAAGTATCATTGGATAAAGTTATTAAAACCATGCTTGATACTGGTAACGATATGAAAACTAAATATAAAGAAACCGCTCGCGGTGGCTTAGCGGTAAATATAATTGAGTGTTAGGTTTATAGTCATTAAAAAAGCCGCAATATGCGGCTTTTTTGTTTTCAACAGATTAAAGTCACTTAACCGGTAATTCTATATCTTCAAACAGCTTATCTACGTCATCTTGATTACGTAGTAAACTCGCTCGCTCAACCCGCTCTTTGGTCAGATGTGGTGCAAAACGCTCTATAAAGTCATACATATACGTACGTAAAAAGCTGCCTTTTCTAAAGCCAATTTTAGTGGTGCTGGCTTCAAATAAATGGCTGGCATCAATACACACTAAATCGGTATCTGCAATTTGATCAATCGCCATTGATGCTACAACACCCACACCTAAACCTAAGCGTACATAGGTTTTAATCACATCGGCGTCAGTTGCAGTAAATACAATGTGTGGTTCAAGTCCCTGCGCATTAAATGCTTTATCAAGTTCTGAACGGCCAGTAAAACCAAATACATAAGTAATAAGTGGATACTGGGCAATATCGGCAACGGTTAGCGACTCTGCTTTTTTAGCTAGTGGATGGTCTTTTGCCACCACAATACTGCGATTCCAGTGATAGCAAGGTAACATCACTAAATCAGAATATAAATGTAGTGCTTCAGTGGCAATTGCAAAATCAGCATCGCCACGAGCAGCAGCATCAGAAATTTGCTGCGGCGTACCTTGGTGCATGTGCAATGACACCGCAGGGTACTTTTTCATAAATCCTTGGATCACACTTGGCAGTGCATACCGTGCTTGGGTATGTGTGGTGGCAATATTCAACTTACCTTGATCAGGTAGTGTATGCTCATTTGCAACCGCTTTAATACCCTCTACTTTAGAAAGGATTTCACGGGAAATATTAATTATTTCAGTGCCCGCGCTGGTAACATGGGTTAAGTGTTTTCCACTTCGCCCAAAAATCTGCACGCCCAACTCATCTTCCAACATACGTACTTGCTTAGAAATACCTGGCTGTGAGGTAAACAAACTTTCAGCGGTTGCTGAAACATTAAGTTTATGATTTTGGACTTCGACGATGTATCTGAGTTGTTGTAATTTCATGGCTGCATTTTTTAGTGTAGTTATACTGCTTATTTATAAATGCTACATCGCGTCAAGCCAAGTTTTTTCTGATTAACAATAGAAAAAGGCTGTCTGGAATCGTATTTATAAGGTTATCTGCTTAGGCTAGCATAATCCCTCGCCTTGAGGTAGCCATCTTTTAAGCTGATGCTCAAAATGAAAAAATATCATACGCAGATAGTAATAAATGATGAGAAAGTGAATTCTTTTTTACATAAGCCGCGCAAAACTATCCTGTTAGCATATATTTAATGTAAGATTAAAATTATTAGTTTGTGAAATTTGAGACCTAAACCATGATCGTTTCTATTATTATTATGTTGATTGTTGCACTGATTGTCATTGCCCTCTGGGTCAGTGCGGTACAACAGCATAAAGAGAAACAAGAAACAGAACGCCGCAAAGACTTAACCAAACAAAAAAAAATCATTGAAGAATCAGAAGACGTTCTATTAAATAGCGCAAACATCCCTATGTCAGAACATATTTTACGTATTCTACAACGGCGTATTCATGATGCTTTAGTCGCTATGGTGCAGCTATCACCCAATTCGAAAGAGTTAAAGAATCGCTTAAAGGAAGCAAAAGAACGTTTAGGAGACTCAATCGACACCACTAACTTAGAAAATTTAGTGTTACCCGATAACGACAAGCAATTAATAGCACTAATCCAAGGTATTAAGAAAGTACGCGCAGTACTTCGTTCAGAGCATGGCAAAGGCAAAGTAGACAGCCAAATTTTTATTGCTGAAGACAAGCGCTTAGAAAAACTCCAATTACGAATTAATATTGAAAGCCAGATTAAACGAGGTATCTCCGCACGCTCTGCGAATATGGTCGGTTCTGCACGCCAATACTTTGAAAAAGCCTACGCTACTGTATCTGCAGTCGCTTATAGCGATGACTATATAACCACTAAACGCCAAGAGCTCGAAGGTTATTTAGAAGCAATAAGCACAGAGCTTAAAGCATCTAATGCAACAGCACTGAAGAAAAAAGCAGAGCAAGAACAAGACGATTTAGACGTACTTTTTGCACCAAAGAAAAAGTGGTAAACCACTTTTTCTTTGTATTAACTTAGGGTCTGTTGACCTTTGCGGATTAATATTTGTTCTGCCTAGGGGCAATTTAATCGCGGCGCGAGGTTTGTAACCTAGTGGGCTAAGTAAAAACCGAGCAAAGCTTCCGCGTCCTGCTCACGCCCCTTACTTACATCCAAAGTAACAAAGAGTTAATTGCCCCTAGGCAGAACCCTTCGGGCAGCGCCTGTTTGGCATTGATGCTGCGTTATCACCTATTTATGGGGAATGACCACATCACATAGGTTCTGCCTTGCCTAAATACCAAACAGACTGCTGAAAATTCAACCTTGATAAGTCAACAGACCCTAGTAACTCACTAAGATAAAAACGCAAATTTGATCACAAACATCGCAGTCAATATCCACACACTGATGCTTACTTGTTCTCGTTTACCACACAATACTTTAACGACTGTATAAGAAATAAAGCCCAGTGCAATGCCATGAGCAATGGAGAATGTTAGCGGTGTCATCAGTAATACCACACTCACTGGAATGGCATCTGTCATATCATCCCAATTTACAAACTTAAGGTTTTGTAGCATTAGCACCGACACATATAAAATAGCTCCCGCAGTTGCATAAGCTGGCACCATTTTCGCCAAGGGTGCAAAAAACATCATCAATAAAAAGCACATTCCTACAACCACAGCTGTAAGTCCGGTTCTGCCACCCACAGATACTCCTGCAACTGACTCTATATATGAGGTTGTGGTCGAAGTGCCCAATACTGAACCGGCAATGGTTGCGGCGCTATCAGCACTTAATGCTCGTCCTAAACGAGGCATATTACCTTGTTCATCAGCAAGACCTGCTTTTTGAGTTACCGCAACTAAGGTGCCTGATGTATCAAATAAATCAACGAACAACAATGCAAAAATGACGCTAAGCATTGACAACTCAAACGCCGCTGAAAAATCAAGTTGCATAAAAGTAGGCGCAATTGAAGGAGGCATAGATATCACGCCTTGATACTCTACCAAACCCAGACTTAGCGCGATCACAGTTACTAATAAAATGCTGATCAAAACACCACTTTTAAAATCACGATAAAGTAGCGCTGCAATAACAAAAAAGCTAAAAATAGCCAACAATGGACCGGCAGCCGTTATATCACCCAGTTGCACTAATGTTGCAGGGCTGGCCACAATGATCCCGGCATTTTTAAGCGCAATTAACGCTAAGAACGCTCCAATTCCTGTTGCAATGGCTTGCTTTAACACCAATGGAATAGCATTAATTATCCACTCCCTGACTTTGAACAAACTCAGGAACAAGAAAATACAGCCCGACATAAACACAGCCCCTAATGCTGCTTGCCAGGTATAGCCCATGCCTAACACAACACCATAAGTAAAAAAGGCATTAAGCCCCATACCAGGAGCCAAAGCTAACGGATAATTTGCCCAAAAGCCCATGATAAAACAGCCAATAGCCGCAGCAATACAAGTTGCCACAAACGCAGCACCTTGATCCATACCAGCTTCAGCCAACATAGCAGGGTTGACAAACACAATATAAACCATAGTAATAAAGGTAGTGAGGCCGGCAATACATTCGCGGCGCACAGTCGAGTTGTGGTCGCTAATTTTAAATAACGCGTCGAGCATAAGTGAGTTTCATTTTAGATGACAATAATTGCGTGATTTTATCATATATTTCAAGAATAACAGGACAATTAACCTGATATTAGACTAAACTGAGCAGGTAAATGACAACAATAATATGTGTGGCACTATGACAGATACCTCGCCAATTGGCTTAGATTTAGAACAACAGTTAGAAAACGTATTATCGTTTATCACCCAACCGAGCAAAGCCCCACACAGTGCGGTTAAAGCTGATACTCCTGATAACACTGTTAATAAAGCCCTGTATTATTTAAAAAATGATCAACCTCCTCTCGCTGCTAAATGGATGCGCTTAGCTGCAATGTCAGGTAATCAGCGAGCCCAATTTTATCTAGGATTATTTTTTATCAAAGGCCAAGGCGTACCTACTAGTGTTTTTCATGGCGCAGTATGGCTAAGTTTAGCCAGTAGCCAAGGCTATGAGCCTGCAACAACCGCCTTAACTGATTTACGTAAACATCTAGCCACCCGCCGCTTTAAAGATGCCCAGTGTTATGCTGCAACACTGTATGAACAAATACACCAACAGCAGTTTGCTCACCTGATCCCCAACTCACCTTGAAAAGGGACTAATCTACCCTTTTCGTTAAAATCAATTGCCACCTCAATTTAAATAATTAATACATTGTTTTGTATAGTATTATTTAATTTTCTGCACATTTTCAAAGCTGATGGTATCAAATAATGTTCTTTCTCATTTAAGCTTGGAATGAGGCATTATCTATAGCGAGATTTTTGATAGGTGTATTTCTCATAGAAACTTGGAAAATTTCTCATTCATAGCTGGAGTCGGTCAACTTTCTCATTGAAAGCTGGAATGAGGAAAATTAAAATTACAATAGCTGTTATTTCAGTAAATTTGAGACGAAAAAAAACCGCTCTGTAAGAGCCAGCTTTGAAATACATATATTTATAATAGATTACTTTACGTGAAAGTGAAAATAAATTTCTTTGATGCCATCTCTAATATGGTATTGATGAAGGGTGTAAACTGATAGGTACTGATATGCTTTTTTAAATGTATCACATTTCAAATATACAGACTTAGTGCGTTTAGGTATGATCTATTTCGGTTTAGTTTGATAAGTAATCACAATTTTAGATAAATCTAATTTTGGTTTTCCAAAGTACGTAAATCTAGACTCCAACTTCTGTAAACAACACTCGTTTAAATCTTCTTTTTTGTAGAGCACGAAGTCAGTCAAATAGGCATTCATGTAAAGCAGACAAACAGGCTCTACTTTACAGCAATCAGTTACTCGCTTCTCGCAATCACGCGATCTTTCAAAATTCGCGCTTCTATTTAGTACTAAATGATTACTGACAAAGTTCCGAATTGAATCAGCATCGATTAACGTCTCATCTTCTGTGAGCGCTAGAAAGTTATCATCTATTAATCGAAGGAGCGTCTTGCTATCCAGCTTGAGCATTTTGATTACACTCTCATGCTCCATATCTTTAAATGACTGCCATTTATTCTTAAGTACTTCTTTAATTCCACTTTCAGATATTAGTAGATAGTTAACGTAACGCAATGAGCTATTTACTTTGAATTGAGATTCAATTTTTCCAGAAATTGCATAATCAACCAACTCATCAACGGTTAAATCAAATAAATTATAAATATCTTTAGGTATGTCTTCGATTTTATAAAATTGTTCTTGTGTTTCAATGTGAGTATTTTGCGCAAAGGACTTAGCTAATATGCTTCCAATAACTTCAATATCAAAGAATGACTTTTCAGCCTGACAGCCAAGATACACTGCTGGGAGAGTACTATTATTAACAACATATATTAACGACTCCTTTTTTATACCTAAAAAATTAGATAACATCAAACCATCAACTTGATAGCTTAATTGATTCAAATCAGCTCCATTATCGAAGCGGCGCTTAGAAGTGAATAATTTAGTGTCAATTTTGGCATTGTGGTATTTTAATAAGATATGCTTAGCTTCAGCTGATGATGTTAAGCCTTTTTTGATATTAAAGGATTCTATCTGAGCTTGAAGTTCATTAATGCCAAATCGAGTAACAAGTTGCCCCATCCATTTTAACTGGCGTCGATGCTTTAACAGTAAATCTTCCCATACATTGCTTAGCTCATCACAACATAATAGTTTGTATACATCTTCGAATAACGCCCTTAAAAATGGGACAGTAACTGTACTGAACTTTAGTTTTGCAGTAATAAAATCCAACGGTCGAAAAACTGACTCAGAGAACTTCATCAGAGCGATTTCAAATAAATATCTTTCGCTATCCTCTAAACTTAAAAGATGCTTTTCAAATAGGTATAGGTCTTCTTTAGAGCTTTGGTCACTTTCCTCTAAAGAAAGCAAATTAAAAGCATTAACTAATGGTGTCTGATGCTTTATACAAATGGTTGTAGGAATATTTTGCCAACTATTATTATGTAAGCTATTTGCTTTAAAACATTCATGACACACTTTTAACTGATGTGATTGTGAGTAATTTCTGTGATGCTCTGGCACTTCAACACCATCAAGTAAGTTATACTCTAAAACATCTTTTTTTACTTGCTCTATGCTATATAACAAATCAACATGCTCACTTTTATATAAGTTCCACTTAAAAGGCACTTTGATTTGATTAGATTTAAGCAATTTGGCAACACTTACAAAGCCATAAAACTGAGCTATCAGTGCGCAAGCTCCATATGGAGTAACTTGAGTAATAGATGTATTACACTTCATAGTTCACTCCGAGTTCTTTTTTTAGAATTATGAATTTTTGAGTGTATGGATTAACTTGCAAGCGACCCTTTATCAATTTTGGCGTGTATGTGCTAACTAAGTCAGACTTTAGCATTTCATCGCGATTTCGATTAGCTGCGAATAAAATCGCTTTACTTAGGGTTTGTGTTAGTTGCCTTAAGTCACCATGAGTAGTCGCAAAAAGAGGTAAGTTAATCTGAGGGTCAGTAAAATCAATGTTTGTAAATCCTATTTTGCCATTAAGCGTGCGCAAGTAACTTACATAAGTTCTGTAATTTTTTTTCGTTGATACAGATAATAATGACTTTTTAATTGTGAGCGCATTTCTAGAAGCAAACTGCTCATTAATAAACAATAAATTTTCTACTTTGGATGTGCCAGCAAAAACTAAATATACATTGAATTCATCAACGAGCTCTTTTAAATAATCAGCAATTTGACGAACTGACTTTATTCCTACCTTTTCAACCACTTGCTGAAATTCATCAAACAATAATACTCGATACCGCTTGGTCTGCATTTGCTTAGCAATACGATTTCGTAATTGAACCTCCGTGCCATCGATAAGACCGGGCTCACCAAACCCTTTAAGTATTGCTCTGTATAAATCCAGTGGGCTCATATTTGACGGAGAGCGTATATAGCAAGCCTGTACAGAATTATTATCCGATGTCGTACAAGCGTGCTGTTCATTAAATTTGTCTTTAAACTTTTTTAATAACGTCGTTTTTCCAGAGCCAGAATCACCTACAATGAGTGTACAACAGCCACTACTAAGCTCAATAACGTTATTTGCCTGCGTTAATAATTGTTCCAACTCTTCCCTATTTTTCGCACAGGTAAACGTCTTTTGGATCAACATAATTGCTTTGGCTTTAAGCGTGATCTCTTCGGGTTCAGTAATCATAGCTCCTCCCCAATTGGAAACTCATCGCCATCACCTATATCAATTTCACTGTTAACATCACTATCCAGAGTGCAATTCACTGCATTCAATATTTTTTCATGAGCATTGTCGGCGCTAATATCAATTGATTTAGTGTTGTCATATTTCTTACGTTTATGTGCCTTCTTACCTGTATCTAATTCGTTTTCCTCTGCTTGCGCTGCTTTTGCTTTTTTGAAGTCTTGTAGCCCCATTTTAGTTCTTTTAGCAGTGTCATATTCATAATGCTTGCGAACTGAAGGTTCACATTCATTGAACTGGGATTTGCGGGCTGCATCTAATTCAGCTTGCTGTGATCCTGCTCCATCATGGTAGTTTTGCGGGCGGATAGGCACAATAAAAAACTGTCTTTCCACTTTAACAACGATACTACTTGTATCTATATCACTGTAGAAACAATCTACTTTTTCAACACCTGATAAGCTAAGGTCTTTGAGCTCGGGGCTAACATATTTTTCATTCTTCAACTTAATTGAGCCATTGGCGTAGAGCGTATGGTTTTTACTTACCCAAGCACGAAATGATCCAGGAATGTACTCTGGACTTGGCTTACAAATTAGCAACGGATTTTCGTTAACTTTGCTACTCCACACATCTATTGGTGCACGTTGATTTAATCCCCCATGCCCTGATTGGTGGTAAGTTTCTGTGATGAACTTTTGAAGCTCTACTTCAAACTCCTGCAATGTCAATACAGCATGTAATTTAGCCGTTTCAGTTTGCTCTAAATGACTATTGTTAACTCGTGTTTTAGAGCCAAGATACCCCGGCAGCTGGGCTAAAAACTCACGTCGTAATGTTCTAAAAAAGCTCTCAATAAACGGTTTTTGCCACGGGCTGTTAGACACTGTAGTAATGGGCATCACACCCAAATTTACTAGCATTGCTCTATATTCACTGCCAATGGCTGCTGTTGTTGCGTCTGTGATAAGTTTGATAGGTATTCCAGAACAGATCCAATTTAAATTTTCTTTTGGAGCCATAATATTTTTTACACATTCAATTGCTAAATCTTCTGATTCTGAGGCTTTTACTCCTACATGTATTGAATAGCCCACAATGCAGCGCGAATATGTATCAATCGCGAACATGGCGACGAGAGTGCCTAAATAGCTCCCCGATTCATTGTTAATACCAAGATTAATGTATACCGCATCCATTTCGACTCGCTCCATGGGAGACACACCGATGTACTCTCTACCGAGTTCATATCGTAGATGTTTTTGCTGTTGCTTACTGAGTGTTTTATTGATACTCATTTCAGCTTCTAAACCATTTAGGCGTCTGTAAATGCTCGCCTTAGATGGGGTTTTTGGGTATCTTTCAGGCTCTTTTTTATTAAGTTCAATAATTTTACAACGTATCAAATCTGCAATTTTGTTAACTGACTTTGCTGTCTTATCACTGCGTACAAAGTAATAATCAGTAAAGTAATCAAAAATTACATCTTCAGTTTCTTCGGTAAAGCGAGTGGTGCCTTTTCGTGAAGCTGCTCCATAGTTTATTAGTACGCGAGGATTTTTGTTTGATTCAATGTAAGCTTTCACTTTTGCTTGGCATGTGCTTCGACTAAAATGTGTTGAGTTATATTTATCCCAATTAAACAATGATCTACTTTCATCAATATTTGCATCTGACATCAAGTGTTTTGCATGTCTTTTGATGTGCTCTTCAGCAAAGTCACACCACATCTCTTGATTTTTAATTTGTTCATTACTTAAAAATAAATTAACTGTTGGGTGATGTATATTACTGTCAAAAACGCACGCTTCATTGTTGATAAGTTTTCTCGTCAACTCTGAATGAGAAAGCACTTTTACAGGACTATTAGGGATTTTCTTTTTCGTATCATCTAATGGGGAGAAATAAATAGAGTTACTTAATGAGTTTTTTTGCAAAGCATCAATGATATATAAGCTTTCATCTATGCGAATTTTCATCCCTTCTTCAAAAGCTAACCTGCTCATAAGGCACCCCCATAAATATTGCTACTTATAATAGTTTCACCACCTATTCCTGATGAAACACCTATATTTACATAATCACGAAAAATACAATATGAAATGATATTTGGATCTATACCTAAGCATTTACAAATATTAACGGCTTCACTAAGTGAGATTGGCTCTGATAACATATCTAAAAAATAATTTAAGGCGTCTTGATCAACATGCCCTAGTGCAATTGCATTGCGCTTAATCATCATCATATTTGACAGGGCTAATCGCGATGGTAGATGTTTTTCTGTCATTACATGGAATGAAAACCCGCATTGATTAAACGCCTTTTCAATGCACCTATGCTTGCGTTCAACTTTTTCATCAATAGTCTCAAACGCCTTAACTTCAATGATTTTAATTGTTTTATTACAATCAACTATGGAAAAGTCAGGTGTGTAGTTTTTAGTTCGTCCATTATCGATATACTTAATAGAAAATGGCTGACTTTTCACAGCTATAATTGTTTGGTCAAACTCAAACATCACTGCGAAATTAGCTTCATTGAATGATTCGAAAAAATGCGGTGATGAGTCTTTTGTTGTTGGGCATAACCCTGAGAGGTTGCATCGACTAAATCGCTTTAAATTGCGGCTCATATCGTCTTTGCGATAAGCATTATCTATGTATGTAAATTTATTTCTTTGTTTCACACTGATTATCCCCACAAATGAAATTTAACTTTAGCTTCATTTATGATGACGTCAAATACCGTCATTGCAAGAAATAATAGATTTTTTTGAGACACTAAACCAGAATCAAGTGAATAAGCTACAAAAAAAGATATTTACTAAGTTAAACCATTGATTTTCATATGCATAAAAAAACACAAAATAAATAGTTAAAATAATAACTAAATAACTACCTGCTATAAGAAAATCAGGTTTAGAAGAATAAAATATAACAAAAGCATACTAACGAGTCTCAAAAGTTAGTAAAGCAAAAACGCACTTAATCCCTATTGGGTACAGCATTCCTAGTAATTAACACTCTCCATCCAACATATAAGCAAGTCCAAGAGGGATTTACTTATCGGCAACTATTGAACTTCGCATATTTAGGCTATAAATAAGAGTATCAATCACAATACACAAATCAGATATGACACGTTCAAATGTGAATTTAGAATCAACAGAATCAGCACTGGTAGCTTTAAAAGCGTTCTTTAGCATCATGACGCAGTGGCGCGTTAGTGAAGAAGAGCAGCGTATTTTGTTGGGTAACCCCACAAATGAAGTTTTTGAAACATGGAAATGTGGTGAGGCAACATCACTAGAAAAAGATGTTTTTATGCGAATTTCCTACGTGATTGGTATCTATAAGAACTTGATGACACTTTTTCCTAAACAAAATCAGGCTAATGAATGGCTTCACAAGCCAAATAAAGCTTTTGACGGCTCGACGGCGCTAGGTTTAATGTTGCTAGGGCAAACAGTGCATTTGCGGGAAGTGAGACGTTATTTAGATGCTCAGCTTTGATATTATATGATCACGACACCTAAAAAGCCTGTATATCATTCTGTTTTAGAGGAAAAAATTATCGCACCTAACTCTCGTCCAAAGTTCTCTGATCCAGCTATATCGGGCAGTCTATAACGCCTCATATGTGGCCCTTTATCATGTGGTCTTGGAGGGGCGATAGAGTTTAATCTATTAGCAAACGCCACCAATCTGGTTAAAACTATTATGTCAGGATTCTTTTTTCCTAGCTCTATGCGACCAACACGACTCGATGATTCAGAAACTGATTCATTGAAAAAAGATACTCTTGATGAGCGAAACTCAAAGCGGCAACCTAAAGGCACTTCACCATACATTTGATTAAGCGAGTCAATAAGTGAGTCTAAGAACGCTAAATCTTCTGGCGTTGCTCTATTTAATTTAGATGCCTCAAAACGACACTCTTCTATACTTTTAGGTGCAGTGACTGTATTAGATAATCTAACTGCCTTGGTCAATTTAACAGGACTAACAGGTTTTATATTAGATACAACATTTGTCTGGCCTTGAGACCACTCAGCCGAGTAGCTTTCTTTTCCTCTAATAAAGTTAATAATGCTCTTGAGTGCAGAAGTATTGATTTGATTCATATCCCCATTCCAAATTGAGTGAACGATATGAAAATTGTTATAGCACAAAATCCAATCAAAACCATTACTAACTACACCACGTACGCCATCCTCTAAATACTTCTCAATATGCTCCGGTGCAATGTTCTTATTCGCACGCTTTGCTTCAATCATAACGACTGGCTTTTCATTATCAAGTAGTGCAATGTCAACAGACTGAGAAGTTCTATGCGCACTAGTCTGATTAAACTCAAAGTACGGTTCCAGATTAATTGAAGTGTTAGCAAAATCAACTATTGGGGCAATCAAGCGGTACATAGACCACCTCTCTGATTTCTGTGGCTTTGAGAGGTGGGTTTTTAGTGCTGAAATTAGTTCGCCTAAGTTATCCAAATATTCGCCTCACTCATGTTGGATTGCTTTATTTCTTTCTATTACTGGCATCAAGTAATAAGCGCATTCAAATTGAACTTTAAGTTACCTTAATAGCTTTATTACATAGTTATCAAGCAGTCCTGAAGAGTAGTCCACTCTAACCTCATAACAACCGCCATTATTGTCACTTCTAGAAATTTATCACTCCACTTTTAAGAACACTTTTAACTACAAAACATCCTTTGAAAATAGATAGAACCTATTCAAGTAACGAAAGCCACTGCTCAAATTGCTTAATAGTAGTTTCATGTTTTCTTTTTAGACCCAATTCAGAGCACATCTCTTCTATCGGGTTTAATTTATTATTAGTTTTAGCATGAATAGCTAAGCCCAAAGCTTCTTCATATGCTAATTCTTTCCAGTTTCGTTCATAGCCAAAAGCATTAACACCACGCCAATTTATTAGCTCACAAGTATCTTCAGGTGAAAGCCAGACCGTTGGGGAATAACCGGCGTTATCTTTGATTCCAGCCCATGGAGTTATAAGCTCACGAATATAGTCGACTTGCTTTTTACTTGTACGAGTTAATCCATGTAAATTAGCAATTTCTAAGGCAAGAGTATGCAATGTTATCCCCGGCCTCTCTCTCAAAGTTTCTTTCACAAGCTTTTCTAAACGAGCTTTATATTCAGGCTTGAAGTAATTATTTGCATCGAACTCATCACTTGCAAGGAGCGGTACGCCTCTAGAAATTATATTTTTATTTGGTAAGGTATCTTGCTCTATTGCATTGTGCTCATAATCTTTATGGGTCATTTCTGAATCGACTTCTGCTTCTGCTTCTGCTTCTGCTTCTAACAGCCTATCTTTTTCTCTTTCAAGCTCAAGTATTTCATTCAACTTAAGATCAAGTTTTTTAATAGCTGTTTCAGCATCAACAAAATAATCTGTTGACCACAGTCTAACTATATTCCAACCCAAGCTTTCGAGTATAATTTGCCTTACTCTATCTCTATCCCTAGCTGCTGGTGAGCTGTGATATGTTGCCCCATCACATTCTACTCCCGTAATATAACAACCGGGCTTGTCTGGATGAAGAATACCTAAATCAACTCTGAATTTACTGACACCAACCTGAGTCTGTACCTTCCAGCCTAATTGTCGCAAGTCGTTAGCCACTGCTTGTTCAAAATCACTATCGAATTGATCAACTCCGTGCTCAGCTCTAACAGTTTCGGCAAGTGCTACAGGACCTCTTTCTGCAAACTCTAAATAATGTTTTAGGTGTTCGATTGCAGTAGATGAAGTACGGCTCAAATCAATCATTGATGAACTAAAGCTGCTAAAAACAATTACCTCTGTAGTCGCTCGTGTGATAGCAACGTTTAACCTACGTTCACCGCCTTGCTTATTAAGCGGTCCAAAGTTCATGCTCATAGTCTTCGCTTCAGGCTCAGTTGGACCATATCCTAAGCTAAGCATGATAATGTCTCGTTCATCACCTTGTACTGACTCTAAGTTTTTGACGAATACAGAATCACTTGTTTCAGACTCATGAAAAAACCTCTCAATATCAGGGTTATTCCGTCTAGCTTCATCTAATAAATCTTCAATTGTACGTTGTTGCTCACTATTTAATGTCACTACACCTATAGAATAGTTTTGTAATTGTTTATCAAGCAAACGTCTTGTTATTTCATTAACAACAGCTTGTGCTTCTTTGACATTATTTCTGCCTTTACCTTTTGCATATAGACCATTAACTTTATGCAAGGAGACTGCGGATTCTTTTGTTTCTGATGAAGGATAAGTCACTAATGAGTTTTCGTAATACTTACTATTTGAAAACGCAATAAGAGTCTCGTGTTTGCTACGGTAATGACCCATAAGCCTTTTAAGTGGTAATCGTGCAGCTAAAGCTTGATCTAAAATAGACTCAAGATCTTCTTCATCAGGGGCATCAGATATACCAGCTGAGAAAAAATTTGTTGGAGGCATTTGCTTTGGATCACCAACAATAATAACATTTCGGCCTCTTGCAATAGAGCCAACTGAATCCCATGTTGTCATTTGCGACGCTTCATCAAAAACGACTAAATCAAACCCTTTGAAGTCTGCTGGCAAAAATTGAGCTACTGACAGTGGCGACATCATCATGCATGGTGTTAACTCTAGTAATGATTCGCCTAACTCATTGATTAAAGAACGAATTGGAATGTGCCGTGTTTTCTTCTGAATCTCTTTTGCTAACACACCAAAACGCTGATCATTTTTAGAGTCTTTAATTTCCTTACTAGGTGCTCTATTCGAAGCAAGTGCAATAATATATTCACTGGTTATCTTGGCTATTTTTTCATCTAATTTACAAAAAGCTTCAATTGTTGCTTCATGGGTTGAAGCTTTAAACTCTCTTAGTATATGACTTTCATCGATCATAAGCGGGGCCAACCAGCTATAATAAGCCAACTGAAATTGCTCTGATAACTCTGAAGATGTTACAACACCTGTGCTTAATGCTTGTTCAACAGTCTTAAGACCAACACTATAAATATCAGCTCGTGCGCTGTTCCACTCACACCAGCTTTTTAACTTTGTTTGATTTTTAGTGACTTTAGCCAGTGACTCGCTCAGTTCAACCAAATTTGAATCCAAAGAAACGACAATATTAAAGTCGACCAAATCTTTTTGTACTTTTTCAAATTTATTATATGCAGAGTTAAATTCACCTAATGTTGAAGCCAACATTGAATTATCTAAATAATCTCTGCCATCTACGAAATGTTTATTTATAAGGATAAGAATATTTGTTGGATCATTTGAAAGAGGAAAAACTTCGTTTAACTTAGCTTTCACTAATCTAGCAAATTCAGCTACAGCTATTAACTCTTCTGAAGTTGTTGACCAACCTTTCCAAATATTCATATTTTCAAGCTCAGTTACATCTCTAATGATTCCTTCAGCAATATCTTTGGCTTGTAAGAGAGTCGGTAAATCCGATAAATTATTAAACTTATGAAATCCTAGACTGTTTGCTTGTCCATTAATCTTCCACTTAGCAAGAACAGTTTTAAACCAACTATTACCCGCAGCCTCATACTTTGAGTACCACTCTCTAATTGGGGCAGTTAATAATAGCTTTTCCGATATCGAACTATCTTGCTTACTAATTAATTCATCTAACTTTTCTTTACGTGTTGCAATCTCTTCTATTAACTGCAATCGTTCATTAAAACCCGACTTCAAAACAAAAGAAATATTACGGGCTTTAGCTAACTCTTTTAACTCATGTAACGACTTTAAGGCGGACAAGCTTTTACCGGTTATATCAGGGGCTTTTAATTCTAAAAGAGCTAAAACAGCATTAAATTGCGTGGAGATACCCCCAAACTCAGTGGACCATTCACCAATTTTTTGCACAAGCTGGCTTTGCCAAACATTCGACCATGAGGAAGAATTAACACATGAAAAACTAGTAATATCCAGATCATAGATGTCTTCAAATGCAATTTTAAGCTGTAGAACCGCGTCTTTGAGTGTACCTAAGTCATTTTCTAATGTTTTATCTGCACCCAAATCAAGAGGCCAATCTAAGCTGAATTTAATATTATCTTTGTTTAAAGCAAGTTTAGAAATTGCGTCACGAACAGAGATATCTGACTTCGATTTTTTATGAAGTTCTCTTACATAATCATTTAGCTTATCTTTTTTATCCTTTAGATCAGAGATGTGCATAGCCCAAGTTTCAGGATTCAACCCTTCTCTAAATTGCCATGCTTGACCAAGTTGATCTAGCACAGCTTTTTTGTTTGCTTTATTACTATGTAACTCTAAACAAAGGTGATCCAATCCAACTTTTTGCAACCTTTTGTATACCACGTTCAAGGCCGCCATTTTCTCGGCAACAAATAAGACTTTGCGACCTTTACCAATATTATGAGCAATAATATTAGCAATAGTTTCTGACTTCCCTGTTCCTGGAGGCCCCTCAAGAACAAAGTCTTGCTCTTTCGCTGACGCATCAACAGCGACTAATTGCGAACTATCACAATTCAATGGAGTAAATACTTCAGCAGGATCTATAGCATCGTCAACTTTATGTTGTTCAACAAACTCTGCCATTTGAATATACGGTTCTTTTGGATTGTCGACTAAATGTTGAACAAATTGATTTTCTTTTAAAACTTCTAACCGGTCTCTTAAATCTTTCCACATTAAATATTTTGCAAATGAGAAAGAAGATAGAACTAACTCTTCTACAACTTCAAAACCTTGCTGCTCACTGACTGCTTGCCTAACTTTATGCCAAATAAAAGGAACATCTATCCCGCTATCGTCTTCAGGTAATTCATTTTTAAACTCATTTAAGTTGATATCGTGCTCAGACAATAAAAACTCAATCAAAGTAAGATTAAAAATAGAATCTTCACCTTGTACTTGCTCTATATAGATAGGAGCACGTGCACTTTTACGGGTTAAATTCACAGGTATTAATATCAATGGAGCTTTGAAGCTTCGGCTATCGACCGCGTTCTCTTTCCATTTCAGAAAACCTAGAGCTAAAAATAAAGTATTTGAACCACTTTCTTCTAAATCATTTTTTGCCTTTCTAAAAAGCTCAATCGCACTTTTCTCAACTCGCTTAGGTGGCTGATTAGCTAACAAAACTTTATTTTTTAACTGGTTTAAAGCGTACTCTTTATGAATTTCTGAACCTGTTTGGAAGCGAAATAGTTCACTGTCACGATCAGAGTCAAAATATGGGCTCTCTTGCGTTGATAAAAACTTAAATTTAGTCCCATCAGCTAACATATCTTCCATATTCGCTATGTCTGGGCAATATAATTTAATTGATACCGATCTGTCGTTAAAGTTTAATAACCGGTTACGTTTAGTTAAATCAAGAAGCTTCCTACACCATGATTCAATGCGCGTCTCTGGACTATCTTCAACTATACGTTCTTCAGCTCGCACTGGTGGTAATGGAGGGATTTCAGGCAAAACAAGTTCTATACTTTCACTTGTAGATTCACTTTCAATTCGTGCTTCCTCAATTGTAGATAATGGCTTTATTGATTGTGATCTTGCCTGAGCAATATCTAAAACCATTACAAACTCTTCTTCTTTATCCTCGTCTAATAATCGACGAGCATGTTCTTTAGATTGCTCAAAGGTCACAGCTGATGCGTTAGTAACAAGCGTAGTTTCAAACAATACCAAGTCTCTATTATCAAAACGCTTTCTTATATCTTGAGGATCATCATTACAAAGGATGGGGAGTTTTTCATCGATGAGCCATGCACCAGCAAAGGCATGGCCGTGAGTAATGGCAACAACGGGATTTAAGCCCATAGCTTCAATACAGCTGGAAAATAGAATAGATGAATCCAAACATGCTGCCATCTTAGATTGACTTATATCAGCAGCTAAGCGAATTCGTTGGCCCGTTTTAGCAAAACCTTGTGGTGGACTAACATATGCAAGTTTTTCCTGAAAAATAACGTTCCAGAGTGCTGCCAACATTAAATAAGGCTTCTCTCTAGTATTAGACTGATACCCATCAACAGAACGCCCATGACCGCTATTTTCTAGAACTAAAGCCACCTTTCGAACTAAAGACTCTACATATAAACCATTAGGTTTTACAAAAGCAGCGAGTAAATCTGGCTGACGAGTTTCACCGCCCCAAAAGTTCGCAGGTAATACGCTTACGTTATGCAAACTCTCACTTAAGACTTGCCCATCACTATCCACCAATTCAAAATTAAGGTGTAAAATAACTTCTTCTGTTAAACCAAATAATGTCTCGAAAGGAAATTTAAGTTCTTTAAGCGGTAACTTAATTGACTGACCAGAAGTGACTTCATCAATAAGCCATTCAATCGTAGTTAACCAGCCGTCAATAGCACATAATCTCAATTTAAGGTTTTGAAAAACTGATTTATTATCAGACTCAGGTACTATGATTTGGATATTACGCAGCACTGAATATGAATTTTGCTGAGCAGCTAATGAAAATGTTGAAATAACATCAATATCTAACTGAATTTGATCTTGCTGGAGTAAATCGGTTTCTTCCATGAGAGGCCTTAATCCTTGTTCTTGCTAGGGTAGCAATCATATATTTATTCAATGTAACTATAACATAGAGGTAGGTCAAGGCATGTGTGATACGCTTACAGAGAGCACCGTCAGGTACTTGGGAATAGAAGTTGATGATGCTTAGAAGTATCAAAACAGATAGATGCTTAAATTTGAACCTATGCCAGACTCGAAGTTAGAGTCTGACACTTACCAGAAGCTGACGTTTACAATCTACATCATGTAAAAGATAAGAGTTAACCCTTGCCATTAAAGCAAGCAACCTGCCCCTTCTTATCCAAAATGCTCCTGTCGGTGACAGTTCGGGCATAATGCAATGGTATTCTCAAGCGTATCATCACCTCCTTGGGATAACGGGATAACATGATGTACTTCAAGATAAGGAGTCCCATTTGAGGCCCTATTGAAAGGAGCTGCGTTTTTACAAGATTGGCATTTTCCTCTAGCCCTAACTAACTGTTCTGCAATGACATCCGCATTTCTAACATAGATCTCTTGTTTTACGGTCAGAACACAAGGTTTTCGAGGTGCTGACTTTAGGCGCTCGAGCCGTTCGGTACTCTGTCTATTTTCTGAGTCTTCAACCCTCTCTTTCAGGTCATCAACGATATCTGTAAGTGAATAGCCAGTTTTAATAACAGTGAAACCCAGACTTTCCAAATGCGGACTTATTGTTTTTTGAACACCTTGTGAACGTCGAGTCTTCAATTTTTCACCAAACTGCAACACATACGCACCATAAACAAGAGGTTTGCAGTCATAGCGTTGCCCTTTATAAACTAGGAAATATTCCTTCGATTTAGAAAAGTCATATTTTTCTAAAAATTTGGTTCTACCTAATTTGTCATATTCTCTTATCGCTGCAATTACATATTCTCTTTGTGAAACTTTCAAATACCACATATAAACTCCCTAGATGTGAAACAATCCAACATAAAAATCCAACTCGTGTTTATGCTTTAAATTTACTAATTCATTTTCCGAAGGCGCACTATTGATTTTCATTGAATATAAGTAAATATTTAACCTAAAAATGAAAATAACTTACTAGACTTTCGTGAGCAAATTTAGTTGACCACTACATAGAGGTGACCAATGTGCAATTTTTGCACTTTGGTCAATATCTCAAACTCGCTCTTAGCTGAAGTGCGGTTGAGTGCCTCAGGGCGTGAAGCGGACATTGGTAACGCCGCCTTAAGCTATGGAGTAACAGTTGGCTAAAATGTGAAGCAAAACGGAACCAGCCAACTGTTACGAATCTGACTTTAAGACCTTGATAAATATGCTATTACGACAAGCCGTAAAACTTGCTAATACCTGTACCTAAGACATTAGCAGCGGTAGCCAAAGAAATAGCCCAACTTCCGTTCGCAGCTTTAGAACACATGTTACCAATCCACGAACTTACGTTAGAACCAATTTGAGCAGTATCACTAATAGGTCCGTCACTTTCTATTGCATCCTTTAATTCTGCGATATCATTTTCTGGAACATTATGCTTAGACAAATACTTGGTTAGCTCTTCAAAATTATTTGACTCACTAATAGTCATTTCTAAATTTTGGGTAAGCTCACTGTCAGTAATATCACCTAAAACACCTTGGAAGTTCTTTATATTAATATTTCTACTCATATGCGCCTTTTTAACTTCTTCATTACTAAAACTAAGCCCTTCTCCAGTTACCCCTTCTTGTTCTAATTTCAGAGCCCATTGCAAAATAGTGTTACGAACATTATCAACGACAGGAACCAATGATGTTGCTGAAAAGCTAAGGCGAAATGGGTATTTAGCCTGAAAAAGATCTTGTAATGCTGACAATTGAGAGCCAGTAAAGGGAATTAAAAATCCTTTGTCATGTTTGCTAATAATGCCTTCTATTTCAGCTATTGATTGACGAAAATGAAACACAGATAAAGTATCTTCCATTTCGTTGTCATCAATTTGAACAGGGATTGGACCTCGAATTATGTTTATAGCCTGTAATTCGCCTTTTATACGACGATACATTGGAACTTCATTACCAGAGTTATAACCATTCATCTCAGCTTCAATCCATTGCCTTGAGTCTTCAATTGACAGTTTTATAGCAATAGTAAATGCTTTTCGAAGTAAGGATTGAATTGAAATATTGTCATTCATTGCGTCTGCTTGCAATTCTAAAATTATTGAACTCATATATCCCCGTAAATTTAACCGCTTTATCAGAGGGCAACTTCCCTATTTTTAAGCGAAGATGTCCTTATTTTATGAGCTACTATTAATAGCAAATAGTATAAGTCATTACCAGATATAAATATTATACTTAGGATGGGTTATGTTGTTATGTAAAAAAAGGGGACAGTTTCCTCTTAGAATTACTTAGCTAATTTCGGTTAACCCTGACTGATCACAATTCGCTCCTAGCCCAACTTCGCCAAAGTGCCATGAGCGGACATTCAAAAAATAAATGGCAAAAGGCAAGACGCGACCCCATGTTCCGTTATAGCCCAACTTCGCCAAAGTGCCATGAGCGGACATTCAAAAAATAAATGGCAAAAGGCAAGACGCGACCCCATGTTCCGTTATGAAGAAGTGGTGCGTTAGTGAAGTAGAGCAGCGTATTTTGCTCGGGGCGCCTGATGAATTCACATTTGAGAGGTGGAAAATAGGTAACGTAACAACGCTAACCAGTGATGTTCTGGAACGCATTTCTTATGTGCTTGGTATTTATAAAAATTTAAGAATACTCTTTTCTGAAAAAACACAGGCCAATGAATGGATCAATAAGAAAAACGAAGCTTTTGGTGGTGTTTCAGCGCTAGATTACATGTTGCTTGGGCTAACAGTGCATTTACGCGAAGTCAGGCATTATTTAGATGCTCAGCTTTGACTCGACCGAATCTTACAGTCGTGTATGTGCCATGCGGACTGTCGTGGCCTTAGACTCTTGTTAGCACTTAGCTATATTTTCTATCATAATGACCTCTTAGCAATTAATTTTAGGGTACCACTTACTTGGCTGTATGTGTGCACTGATCGTCTTTGATGCCATAACCTGAGCATCCCCAAAACTCACCAAATTTTCCACTTCGCTTTTCATTGGACGACCACATTTTTCACAAATTTTCATTGAATCTAAACAAGCTGGGTTATTACAAATACTTTCACTTCGGGTATCAATCGATGGAGCATGACATTTAGTGCAAACTCTAGCTTTCCCAACTTTACAGCCTCTGCCTGTACTACAGGCATAAAAGTTTTTAAATTTTCCCTTTATTAACCTCATCACACCTGCTAAGTTTGAAGAAGCGTACTATTCTGAGTCAAAAACTGTCTAGTGAAAGCTGGGAAGTCCATATTTCTGCCATCGTGGACATTAAAAGTTGCGACATATAAATATCCATCTTCCTTTACTAACTTGCCAGCATACGCAAAAACGGAATGAGTTATTAACAGAATTAATACTAAAATCCTTTTCATTATGACTCCTCTTTCTCTAAGCAATCTTCACAAGAATCGGACCACTTCTAGCAATACAAACGCCTTGCCTAACGGCAACAGCTTCAACCCAATGAGTACCTTTATAAAGTGTAGACTCTTTGTGAACATTATTTCCCAAAAAGAACTTACCTCTCAGGCAATCGTTGTTAGCAGCTTCAACTCCAGTATTGACCACCTGCCAATAAATATCTGTTTGTAGATCTAACGCATCTTTTACATTAAACCTAATCCAATGGTGCTTTGGAATGACACTATATGCCGCCAAATCTCCTATAGAAGTTGACGATTTTTCTTTTTGTAAAACAGCTTTCACACTTAATTTAGAAAGCGTATTTACTGTAGGCCACTTAAGTTTCTCGCAATGACTTGGTAACGAATTTGAATTACTTACGGATTTCAACAAAACACTTGGTGCAAACTTATCTCCAAAGATCCGCCGCCAAGCTTTGATTGACTCATCTTTATCCATTTCATGGTATGCATTGTTAATCCAGCCGTTGTATTTCTTTACCTGATTTTTAAAGTTTTGAAATTTATTCTCATCCCAATGGCGATTAAAATTTTCATCACCATCAACAGGGTTGTTTACGATTGGCATAGTGTCATGCTCATCCAGCCATTCATCTAAACGATTGAATAGTGTTTTGAGCGCTGTTGGTAAGTCTTTAAATTTGTGTGTCCCAAACAACTCTTCGGACCATTTAATTTGCGAAGCAAGTAATGTTGTTAACAATATAGACTTCACTGAGAATGTTTGTTTAAAATCTCTTAAATATTTACAAAGGCGTATAACTTTGATCAGGCTATTATTACCTGTGACTGCATTTTGTTGTCTAACCCATTTGCTATATTCTATGCTAGAGCATGGCTCAAACTCATTTGTTAATTTGTTACAAACATATTCTGAACTGACTAATAAGTTAGATTTTCTTATGCAAGGGACGATATCGATATGAAATTCACCAGCATAATTAATATTAACGCACCTTGTCTGGCGCGAGACTTTTCCCCTATAAGAGGCTGAAGTATTCAATGTTTTATATACTTCTTCTATATAGTCTTTAGGCTCCCAACCTTTGATATGCTGAAGATACAAGACAACATCTGCATCAAAGGTGCTCCTTTTGGCGGTTGGCTTAATAATAGTTCTGTGAGCGTAGCTTCCCTGTGGGATAGCTTCGATAAAAGCTTTATTAAAGCTATCGCTTCCTTGAATAAAACTGCTTATCGTCGCTACTCGCTTTTCTAATATATTAATTCGAGATTGATTCAGGTTTACTTCTCTTACTAAAAAATCATTTAAATGTTTAACTAACTTCATGCCACCACCTTATATCCATTCTTACCATCGTTTAACACAACCCCCCAAGGATGTTTCTTATTTTCACTTTTGGGGTTAAAGTGATGAAAAACGATCTTCGGCAAATGGCCTTGGTTTAGTACCGATCCTATTCTGAAAACAAGAGATGCTTGCGCTGTTATTAGAATGTCTAATTTTTCTAAGTTAGGATAATTAGGAATAATGTTACTGTTAATAAATTCCAAAATGCTTTTAGCTAATCGCTCTTGCTTTACTGAACTACTCGCATTGTCATACTTATACTCACCCGAAGCATATGTGACTTCAATCAACGCATTTTCGCTAAACTCATCCTGAATAACATTCTTTCTAATTGGAATGCTAAGTGATATTGCAATTGTTAACGCAGTTGCCTCATAACCTTTGCTATCAACTTCTTCAAACTTCAACAATTCGCCATCATCAAACTCATTATTAAAATGCCATTTTTTCTTTTCACGATCCCAGTCTCCGACGTGTACGTTTTGCATATTACTAATGACATGCCCCGCAGCAGCAACCATTGGAACTGGTGCTACACCTCCATACAGAATATGCTTTTTTGCATTATTAAGTGTATACCCAGAGTCCTGAATATACTGCGGCAATCTACGAATGTTCTGTAACTGAGCTTCTAATTCACCCATATCATTTGTTTGGTGACTATTTACGTGAAGTATTGAAAATGCCTGTGACCGGATACGTTTTAATGCTTTAGGTAAATAATTTTGAATATCGTCAATTCCATGATCAACCAACCCCATATGTCTAACTGCTATCAGTTGGGAGTCATCTGCTTCTTTCTTTTCTCTATATTCACCGTATAAAAGTAATACCAATGACACAACAAACAGCAAAATGAAGAAGCCAGAGTCATTTCCGCCGATTGTAACTGTAACACCCCAAGCCTGAATTGGAATTTGCGCACTGAACGTCTGCGCACCTAATTCACCAAGCGAAGCTAAAAGCATAACCTTAGCAAACCACATTATTGACGGTTTCCGTGATGCCTCTAAAACGCTCTTCAGAAAACTTAAAAAAACTTGAATAAATTTCATAAAGCTATAATACCTTTCCTCTTTCAAAAGACTCTCGCGATTCAGGGTGTTTACCACCACCATACCACTTACCCGTTGCCATCCACCCACTAAAGTACACAAACCACAAGCTAGCCCACGGTACTATTGTGTCGCTAATATACTTACTTGATGTCCATTCATTTGAAGAGGGATAAAACAAGCAAAGCTTTGTTTCCTTTTCATTAAAAATATAAATATGGGGAGGCACTTCACCAACAGTCATCTCATATAAGTTAGGCTCAATTACAAAAACTTGAGGGGAAGTCTTTACATCGTATATCAGTTTAATTTTGAACTGCCCGTGTGCAACACCAACATTAAGCTTGCAATGCCATACAAGCTTCCCATTCTTGATATAACCTTTTCCTTGCGGAAATTTTGCTTTCAAAAAGTAGTGTTGCCTATCCAAGCTAATCGGTTTATCAAAAAATGGTTTCAAAGCAATTTCCCGAAGAAAGTATTTGCCTTGACAGGCGTCGTGGTTGCAGCAACAGAAATAGCTCCTGTTTTAGCTACAAATAGTTTATTTTCTGCTCTACTTTCATTGATAAATTCAAAATGCTTATCAACGGCAGCTTCTGAAGGTTTCTCGCCAATTAACTGATCTAATTTTTTTCTGATTAGAGGCAGTGATTGTACACTGGCTAATTCTCTTAATTTATCAACGAAGTTGGTGTGCCAATAATGAAATGCTTCAACCCTTTTTGTATCTACATTCCATTTTTCTGCAAAGTTCTCATGTTCATTTTTTGGGTTAGTTACCCATATCTCTATTCTGCTATCAACGACCTTTGTTTCAATGTAGCTAGTCATTGATTCAACAACAGTAAGTAAAACTTCCAACTCATTGCCATATAATTGATTAGTAACTGCGTCTCTATAAGCTCTTGAAGCAAGCGTTGTCAGAATGATTGATATTGGTGCTTTTCCCTGATATTGCTCATCCTCATGAAATAACAAATCTCTATGTCGCTTCATTATTTGCACAGCTCTTCTTAAGATGCCTTTAAAAACTTGATGTTTGGGTAGATCCTCAACATTTATTGATTCCATCGAAGCTGTCGCATATCTAAAGTCCTTTTCATCAGAATACGCTGGAACCATATTGGCAATGATGTCAAAATCTTCAGCGTAGCCTTTAGGATTTGAGGCTTTCCAAGCTTTTAATTTTTTATCTGGTACTGAAATAGCACCATATTCATTGGCATTATTTTGATCTGGTATACCGGGAGTAATATCTAGGTGAAAGTTGTCTGCATAATTAATACGACACCCGCGATTTAACTCACTAACCAACCCGTCATAGTTACCATTTTCTTTTAACCTATCAATAACCTTTCTACGGCACTCATCAGGATGTATATGTTCTGCGTTAGGAAGAAAACAAATAAAATCTAAGTCAAACTCAGCTCTAAATGGAGGCTTTGTTGTTGTTCCAATTCGTTGACTTCCCTGAGGATAAATTTCAGCATTATCAAATATTTTGTCTTCACTTTTAGCTAACCATTCACCAACTGACTGATAACTTTTTTCAACCCTCTCTCTTTTACTTTCTGAAAGCTCTAGTGATTGACAAGCATATTCCAGCAGTTCAGTTAACAGTCTTAACTGTTTTGTTGATAGTGATGCAAAATTATTTTTGTATAGTTTGGCAGTCATCGGGACCCCTATTGATATTATTGTTTACTCACCTCCATATAAACTGTACTTTTTTCATCCAATAAAAGCATAACAACAACTATGATGTATCACTAGGATACAGTCAAGGTATTATTGAGTTTATTTTCCCACTCTCTGAGATATGCAATAATAATCTTTCCTGTACATTGAAGCGTTAGTTATGGTATAAATCCTCCTAAATTAATGGTTGTACAAGAGTTTTATAAATGACTGATCTTAAAAAGATTCCTAGCAGTCAGATTGAAAGGTTACGATATATAGAGTTTTCCCTGAAATTTTTAGGGGTATTTTCTAGAGCTGATTTGATTGAAAGATTTGGTATTGGAACGGCTGCTGCAAGTAGAGACATAGCAAAATATAAGGAATTAGCGCCTCAAAATTTTGATCATTCTTCAAATTCTAGGAACTTTGCACTAAATAATAACTGGAAATCTTTATTTGAATTTGAATCGTCTGAAGTATTAAATCAACTTACAGGTAGAACCCTGCACACCACTAATCGGATATATATTTCAAATGATATTCTCGATATGATCGATAGCCCAAATATTGAGTTAGTTGCAGCTATCTCAAGAGCTATTTTCAATAAGAAAGCTATTGAAGTAGATTATTTTTCGAAATCTAATGGATTGAGTACCAAAATAATCGTACCTCATGCATTCGTTTATAACGGAACTCGCTGGCATATGAGAGGGTATGACAGAAAAAGGGAAAGGTTTGCTGATTTTGTCATTTCAAGATTTCAAGCAGCTAGAAGTAGTGATGTAGATGTGTACGACAATGAACGTCAAAAACAAGATGATCAGTGGAATAGAATTGTTAAATTAGAAATCATCCCCCATCCCGATTTTTCTAACCCAGAAGCATTAGCTAATGAGTTTAATATGAAAAATGGTGTGTTAGAGAAGAGAGTAAGAGCATCATCAGTCGGTTACTATCTACAAAAACTCTATGTAGATTGTGCCAAAGAGGCCACTAAAGGTGAACATTATTTCCGCCTTAGACTTAAAAATAGATTGGCTCTTTATGGTGTGGAAAATTTAGGATTGGCTCCTAATTTTGACGGGTTTGAAGAATAGTCTTTAATTACCATTTAACTAAAGACTATTTTCGGGAATATTACAAAGAAATGTTCATGTTATGCTTAACTTTGTAATGAGATGAATAAGTTATAACTTGAACTAATACAGTTATTGCTAGTTTCACCTATTACAAAAGCACTCTACAAATCCGAAGCTGAACTAAAACCTATCTTTAGTAAGGTGCCAACCAGCTCCATACCTACATTTGTATGGTCGAAGGCTTATACCTTGCTCATCATAGATGATATCAGCACGTAATCGAGCTTCACGCTTAGATCTATATGCATCTTTAACAGTCCCGTCTCCACCTGTACAACGCTCACATTTTTGACTTGGGGTTTGTCGATTTTTTGGCGATAAATGCCAATAATTACAATTCCTACATTTATATGGTGCTAAATCATTGCCGTAATTTTCTTTTGCATAATTAGCAGCTTCCTGCGCCTCTTCTTCAAATAAATATTCAGATAGTGGCTGACCAGATACTTTCCCAAAGCAAGTTTCACTCTTCATATCAGCCCCTTAATAATTAATTACATCAATATCAATGCTGCGATACCTTGATAGAAATGTTTTAGGATTAAACTTAATCTGAGTCAGCGCATCTTCAATACCGCAATTAATTATACTATCGCTGTATTTATAACCTTTATTACCCGATGAATTCTGATAGAAGCGACCATGAGGATCTATCATTAAATAAGATTCTGTCATAGTTGAATTAGATTCCGGAAAAAGTGGTAATCCTAAGCCACTATGTCTTTTTACAAATTGATGAAATTTATCTTTTGAAACCAATAATTCATTATTATCAGACGGCATGACATGTAGAACCTTCCATTTGTAAGGCTGTATTTCATCAATCAGATCTGAAAAATCCTCCTCCCAATTTAGACTGCTTACGACAGTGTTTATTTTAGTTTTTACTCCGTGTTGGCTATTAACTAAGTTTTTAATAGATAGTTTTAAATCGTCGGCGCTTAACGAATTACCCTTCCTATCTATTCGACCAATTTCCTTGCGTGTATTTAAGTATTGGCTATCAAAACTAATACCTATCATATCTAACAAATTTTCAGGAAAGTCTATTTTGTTATTTATTAAATAATGACCATTAGTAATAATCGACGTTTTAAACCCCTTCTGCTTAGCTAGTTGCAAGGCGATATAAAAGGTACTTCCTAACATCATTGGCTCACCGCCTGCAAAATTCAGTCGAACGTCTTCGTAGTGCAACTCACTCTTTAACGTTGGTGAGCCTTTGATAAAATAATTAGCTAAATGATCAAGGAGACTTTCTATATCTTCTAAAGAGCGGTGTAATTCTTTAGGACGCCCCCACTTTGCAAAGCAGTATTTGCAGCTGTAATTACAGACTTCAGTTATATGCCAATTAATCACTAGCTCTTTAATAGATGCATTTTGAGTATTAATTAATTCCATTGTTTAGCTCCTCCTAATCCATTAGAGAAAGAGCTGTTTCTTTTGAAATTTAGTTCATAGTTTTGTCTATTAAATAACTGAAAATTAAATTTATCAGATGAGCGTATTAAAAGTAGTCGGTAGTTTCTTCCAATACGAAACCGTATAAGAGAGTTATTACACTTTATTTTTTGACCACCAAACCACGAATATGGCTTACCTGTTGCAATGGCATTAATTAAACTTTCAATTTTACTTCGCTGGTTAGCTGAAAGGTTTTTCCATAAGCAAGTGTTGAAACTATTAATAAATAGTTGAGGGCTATTTTCTTTTTTTAACTCTTTTTCAAAGGTTAAAGGATGTTTTGATGATGACATATTTGAGCACCTTTTTGTTGTTGGTGCTCCTATACGCTAATGAAAGTATTTTTTTTCGCTTTTTATTTATGAAGGCAGTAAAACAATAGTCGTGACAGATTTTGCATCTCTTAAAGCTAATTCAAGCTCATTATTTTTGCTATCAGCATCTACAAAAGTAAGTAATACAGCGCCTTCATGTGGTAAAAAATCCCAAGCATCACTTGAGTTAATCCACCCATCACCGCTGTTATATGAATAATAAATACTAATTAATGCTTCAGTATTAAATTTAATTTTTAGCTCTGACCCTAGCTCGATAACTTGTTGAGTCCCCCACTCAACAGCAACTTCTAATGAACTACTCTCATCATTAACTTGAGCGTTACTTAAAGTAGCGCTAAACAAATCAGGGCTAGGGCTGAAAATACTGATAGAGGGAGCATCAAAGCTTTTTTTTGCGAAAGATTTCACTTTTTTATAATTAGTCACCAAAGAAGGCCATTTAACGACAAAACGACAAAACGCATCTAATTTTTCACGGCGCTTTACAGCATTACTCCAAAGCTGCTCAGCTTCAGGATGACTCAATAACTCAGTCCATACTGAGTTCTCAGACTCTATACCTTGCACCATTTCATCCAAAGTTAGTTTATCAAGTTTCATCTTGTAACTCCTTGAGTGATGATGGTTTGGCTTTAAGCAATTTTAATTTTTTCATACAAATTAAGCGTTCAGGGTCACTTTTGTTTATTTCATATACATCTAACAATGCACTTTTAGCAATCGATTTAAATAGTGAGCGCTCTAAAACATCGCGATCATCAATGCTAGATAATATTTCGTGAAATTGATGAATGATATTTTTAATTGCTATTCTAACCTTATGTTTTTCCTGATGTGACTCAGTTTTATTCGCTACATATTGAGGCCGATTCAAACCTTTAATTAGATACTTTTTTTTATAGTAATCAAAGTTTCCAAATCGACTATCTAAATTTAAAAACAAAGTTAAATACCTAAAAGACGCATCTGCTTTATAACGTGTTTTTTGAGTGTCTGAAACCTCATTTTTTATCTCATCTAAATCAGCATAATTTTTTAGGCTCTTTGATGAAGCTAACTCCCTTAACAGTTTCTTATTAGCAAGCAACCAATACCCAATGATGTCAGGTGCTACACAATGATTTAATTGTCCTAAATTGCTTGCTAACTCTCTTATTTTTAAATCATTATCTACAGACTGGGAAGATTGATAGTTCTCTTCTAGCTCGACTTTAACTCTATTTCCGGTATATACCTTTCCTGCTGTTTTATACTTAGCCCAGAAAGCTATCTGGGAGAACAGACGAATGTCCTTAGGTATTCCAATAGGTAAATTACTAACCTCAAACTGCTCTGCACAAAATAAGTTAATAATTTTATTTTTAGCCCTATCTTGACTCTGAAAAGCCGAATACGCAGTCTGTTCGTCGAATTCTTCTAAACCCTGATCTATTGTTAATTCAATTATTACCCTATTAGATTCTATATATTCATTGCGCCCATTGAGGGACCAATCATGAATAAGAAGTAAGTCATCTTGCATGTTTTACAAAGCCTGATTTTAAATTCAATTTTAATAAAAGCGCATTTACTTGATGCTGTTCGTCAGATGATAAATTTACTTTTGGAATAAAAATGTTTGTCTGCTCATTTACACCGCAAAACCGCAACCCCGCCCAAGCAGATGGGTGCTTAAAGTTATATTCTAAAAGATTAAAATCAATTTCACTTGAGTTCTTTATTTTACCCGAAAGCACAGGCCCCATTAGAGCATCTAGTGATTGGTTTGTAGAGTTACATCCAATTGAACACAAATAATCCTTTTCACCGTTTAATTTGATTCTACGTAGTTCCTCATCCGCTCCCAGCTCGACCCACCACTGCTGCGCGCTAAGCAAAGCTTCTGAAGCCCCCATACCATTTATAACGAGGTTATCGTACTTTGATTTTATATGCGCGGTAACAATTTCAGGAATTGGCCATAATGAACCTATGGCTGTTTTGGCGCCATATTCTAGCATTCTCATATCTAAGCCAAGAGCTTCATTCACTTGGCTCGAAAAAAAGTTTAATGGTATATTCGCCCCGCTTTGACAAGCCCATAGCTCTATTCGCTCAGATCCTCTCACCGCATCACGCATTTCAACATCACGAAGCGTATAGTCGCGAATTAACAAAGATGGTCTCTCAGGGTATTTATGCTCACAGTGACCGTAAAAGCTAAATACCTCTGATTGAGTTAATTGATTAACAACATTCTCAATAGTTTGAGTATCTTTATAGATTATTTTATTTTGCACTGCGACATTTTCAAATAAAGTACCGCCTCCGCATACATTCGTATCACATGTTTTTTTATCAAAATAGTTAACTCGCTGATATAAATACATGAGTGAAGGCAACCAGTTAACTTCATTCACTAAATTATACAGTTTCTCACCAACTTTACCTGTCGCGGACCAAGGTATGTGTGATGCAAAGAAAGAAGGGAGTAATGAAACTTTTAGCAAATGGCTAGGAAGTATCGCTTTCCAATCAATAAAACTTAGATCCCACTCTATATTCGCATCTTTGTTATTAGCTACAAATGCAGCAATATTATTAACAAGATCCTCCGGCATATTAAATGAGTAGCCCTTTGCTATAATTTCGTTATTTTGCAGATACGCAACAATAACCAACGCATCATCATAATGATCTTCAATATCTATCTTTACTAAAACTTGCTCAGGGTGAGAGTAAATAGCTTCAGTTAAATCGTCCAAAGTAATTTGATAGGTACGCTGTCTTGCTTTTAAATAATCAGGGTCTAACTCATCGGTTAGCTTTCCCAGTTTCTTAAAATCTGTTAAGCATATATTTGCTTTTTGTTTTAAATAATTTATGGGGTCAGTCGCTTTGCTCGCAGACTCTACAATAGAGGCATATAACCTTTTATCAAATAACGAAGCATTATCTATGTTGAATTGTTTTTTTTCTTGAGGCTTCATTAATAAGGCAGAATCAAACAGCCATTGTTTTAAATGTTTTTTTTCTGTCTTTCCCCCCATAAGCGCTAATTCATTTAAACAATAATAAACACTACCTAACTGCCTCTTAGCACTCAGTAGTACTTGCGTTACTGGATTCTTGGAATAAAGCCAGAATGTGCTCGCGCTCTCGCAAAAACGCATTCCGCTTGAGTTTTCCAATGTAATAAATGCGCGCAAAGCAGCATCTCGTCTTACTAAAACCCTAGCTAAGCCTGAGCTTGCTTGCTGAATCAATACACTAACCCTATCAGACTCCTGATCGGTTTCGGTTGATTGTCGGCTTTTCATTAATGATTGTAGTTTTGCAGATAATATTTTTATATCACTATCTGATTGGCTTTTATTTGCGCTCATCACCAGCTGCATTATCTCAATGGTAGGGTTTGATATATCCAAGTAGGGGTTAGCTCCCATCAAAACCGAAGGATCAATACCAAACATTGGTGCCATTTCAAGAATTTCATGGCATACAGCTTTATGCTGATCATCTTGAGAAAAGTGATTTAATCTTACAAATGTAAGCAATAAAACTTGCTCAGGTTTCATACTCATATAGTTTTCTAACCCTTGATTGGGAAAGTTAGCTCGCGACCAGCTAAGTGCCTCCAAAAAACATTGATATGATTTTAATTGGGCATCACAGGCTTCACCTTTTCTTTCTATATCAAATAACGTTGCTGATAAATTTAGATAGATAACCGAAAGCTCGTTTAAACGAACAAAAGAAGGTAGAGGCTTTTCTAATATGCTAATAGCAGCCTTATGCAAGCTTACTGACTCGATTAAACTTTCTTCACCACCAAGGTGCCATAAGTGTTCATTAGCGGCTCTTCGGTACGCAGCCCCTAACTGAGATAAACTTGATGCGTGTTTCTCTGGAAATTGCTTGCGCTGTTTACTTTCAATAGCGCGATTAAAATACACTTCAGCTTTTTTTAAGTTTGAGTGCGGTGCTCCTGCAATGTGTGCAAAATGAGTAAAGTAAAAAACACCTAAGTCATGACATGCAGCAGCCTTTGCATATTCATTTTTTGCAGCTATTTTTATAGCTCTTAAGAAGCTTTGCTCAGCTTGTTTTAAATTGCTGGCTTCTGAGCTAGTACTAGATAATCGAACACCTTCATCAATACATTTATAATAGCTAGGCTTTACTTTTTTAGACTGTATTTTATGTTGTGATAAAGCGTAGTTCATAAATTCCTTTTGACCTTTGAAATCCATTTTTTACCTTTTTTAATTTTTAGCTAGACCTGTTCCCGCAAAAATTGCTCAGCGAAATTGATAGGAATGATTTATTTTGCAGGATAAGTCAGGCTTATAGTTGGCCATAAGACATTACCGTGCGTGAATAATATCTATTTGATCACAGTCACCCGGTGGGTTGAAGGTTGAAAAAAACAATTAAGATTAGGAAAATAAGCTCCTAAAAAGAGTAGTTCTAAAGCCTCAAGGCCAAGCTAAGCGGCGTGAAATAGTTCACTAACATTTGTGGGGCACGAACGGATGCCAACTGTTTTTACATCCGTTTGAGCGCCTTATGCTTCGTTTTCATCTGTGCTAGCAGGTGGTTCTCTTCTTTCTTTAGCTACACCACATATAGTTACTTTGAAACCTTTTTGAGTAAGGTTCTCGTATGCTTTTACTAAGTTTATTTTACTGAAAAATGGTAGAGCTGATTTTACTGTCGAATTATCATCACCTAAAACAAGATATACAACCTCATAATCTGAGCTACTAATTCCATTTAATGGAATTAGTGAGTCTAAATCAGAGCGAATACTTCGTAGTTTTATTCTTGCCTTTTTTCTGAACTCTCTATCTGAAATTGTCACTTCAGCAGCAACATAACCTTGTGCGAATAAATGGCTTAGACCTGATGAACCGCCTTTTTTGTGTTTGACATGAATTAGTTGTTTATCGTCTGTCATTAAATCACAGAGCTCGATTGCTGATGTTGTAGTTCTACTTTGTATTAATTTTTTATCGAGTAAATGATATGATTTTAATATTGCAGCTCGCTCATTATAGTCACCTTCAGATTCAATTTTTTCTTTGTCTTCATGTGTCCAATTATGAACTGTCGGAAACTCTAAATCTGATATTTGAATTTGGGCGAGAGCACGATCTAACTCAACAATGAAATCGTTATCTATTTCAAACCAATCCCCTGAAAAGAGAATGAAAGTTTTACTTGCATCGGTATGTTCAAAATATAAACTTTTGTATAATGAATGTTGAACTTCATTTGAATCTAAATCGTAAATAAATAGTTTATGGTTTTTTAACGTATTTAATGTAATTGAATCATCACCAAGACTATTTAAGTAATCTTCGATAATCAAAGTAGGATAAACGGTATCTTTAGAGCGAGTAAAACTGAAACCAGATATTTTGTCCCATGAAACGACTTCAGGTGCAGTAATAGCCAAGTCTGTCGCATTTTTAACATCAATTGCGGCTCTTAAAACCTCATCAAGCTCGCTTTTCTTAGTGTCATTTTTCAATCTTCGAATATTATCAACCCACGAGAATTGCTCCTTGTAGGATTCTTCTGTGTAATAAGAAATCAAAGATTGAGATGTTTCAATTAAATCTTCAAACTCAATGTACGCACTAAATGAATACACATAGTCACCACCTGAAATGGATTGAAATGAAATCCCCTCTTTGGCATTACCTGTTACTGCTCTCAATATATCTTTAGAGACATCAATACCAAAGACATCTACAGAAGAGCTTCTAACTGCTTGCGTTCTTTTTTGAACAGCAGAACGATCCACAGTAAAAATATCAACACTCTTTAAACTATCGTGCCTCAAAGTATTTAGAGCTGTTCTTATGCCAAAGTCAGGTAAAAAACGATCTTGATCCAACATAAATCGTCCATAGCCAAATGTATACGCCACGACTCGGTCATTAACTTCTATTAGTAAAACCGCCGAGCTTGACCTATTTGATAATTCCAAATTTCCAGTAATACCAGAATTAATAAATGGTGTCCAAGTAGGTTGTTTTTCTTCTGTAGCTTTTACATATAACCGACCAGATAAGTTTTCACTACCACTTAATTCGAAGTTTTGATAATTTCCAGAAGATAGGAAGTTTTCAAGATCATCGTATTCAGTATCAGGTTTTGATAAAAAAGCTTTAAGGCTTACATATGGTTTTTCAACACTCAATTTAGATCCCTCTAATGTAAAACTCGAAATTTGATAGGAAGCATCACAACTTTACCAGAGGGTACTTTCCCTAATTTAGCGCGAAAACGTCCTTATTTTGTGAACTCATATAAATAGCAAATAGTGTAAGTTATTACCAGCTATAAACATTATGCTTTCTGTAACTTATATATAAGAAAAGTTTCCTCTTATTCTTACTAGGTTAATGACTATATCTCGCTCTAAGCCGAACTTCGTCAAAGTGCCATTTGCGGACATTGGTAACGCTTTATTATAAGCAAACACGATAGATGTATTCACTAAAAATCCGCTCTACTTCTTCCCTTATTGGAGTAAAGAAAAACTTTTTTCCAAGTAAAACTAAACATTGGTTTTCAGTGTCAATTAATTTGAATATTTTTCCAACTGCTTCTGTAGTGGTCAACTAATTTTGGCCACAGTTTTAAAATTTTGGTATATAACCTCAGATTCATTTGGCGCTACAGCCTAAAGCACTTTGTGAACATACAGCCCGCAATATCGCTTCTTTATTAGTGCCCTAATATCATCAAGAGAAGTTAAAGCGCGAATATCATCCATTGTGATAACAATAACTCTTATTCCATCTTGCAAGGCGCTAGTTAAAATCCCTACTGCCCCAGGATCGGTGCCATCACCTCTCACAAAACCGCCAGTAACTCCGTTGGCTGCTACAAAAATTCCAGTAGTTAGTGCACGCCTTCTTACTTTGTTTACGAAGTTATCTAATACTGGGGCGCCAACTGTAGCACTCCAATTTTTACATTCAACCAGTATGATTGAATCCCATGGGCGTAATATTTCTTCAGTTTGAGCGTTCCAAAGTACTATGTCTATTTCTTCAGAAGGCATCCGAATATCATGCTCAGTAACATCCACACCATCTAGGTGTTCAAACATATATATCGACAAAAGCTCGAAGGACTGACCTTTCTGCTGATTTGTGGTCGCTGCATCAACTTGAGTAATTAAGGCTCTAAAATGATTAATATCAAACATCTCTAGAACTCCTGACCGTAAAGGAGCTCTCTAACTTTTGATTTCACGAGAAATAGTAAGTCACTAGGATTTCTTACGTTTATAAGATCGTCTCGATCCAACGCGATAGCGTTGATACCCTCTTCAACACGAAACCTATTAAGTAAATTTTTAGTCCTTTTATCATTTAATCCAGTAGTTGCTAGAATAAGCCCTTTAATTCCTGACTTTTTACTCATATGGAGGAACTGATGGAGCATTGAGCTATTCATTGATCCAATAGCTTTAATTTCTACTGCTATTGGATTTCCTAAAATGGACAGCTCTGAGTCTTCTTGTGAGTTCCAAATTACAAGATCAAACCCCCGATCTCTTCTGCTATCAGACTCAATAACTTCCCAGCCTTCGATGCCCGCCGCGATCTCTGCAAACCACCTCTCAAACAATCGGCCTCTTCTAGAACCCTCCGCGGCAAACAAATCACGAAAATTCCTAGACGAGCTAAAGTCCAGAGATACAGAATATTGCTTTTGCTCACTTCTAGGACCGAGATAACCAGATTTTTTTCTAGTCGCATCTTCGATAGCTTCTTTGAGTTGAAACATAAAATTGTTATTAAAAAGGCTACGTTGAGATGTACTTAAAATACGCTGCCCTCGGATCTCTGGAGGTAGAGAGTATTCGTGGTCGGTAACGATAACTACAGGCTTTCTGGCCCCATGTGCAAGCCCTATTTGATAATAGAGGCTATCATTTTTATGATTCACGAAAGCAATCAACACATCACATAGATTGATTAATCCCCAAATAGCTCCCGAGATGGTCTCTTGAAGTTGAAAGTCTTCAATTGTTTCGATTTCATACCCTTCAATTTCAGAGATATGCTTGAGTGCATTTTTTAGCTCGTCTGCTTCATAAGAAAAGCTATTCAAAATTCCAATTCTTTTCATTCTTCACTCATATATTTCGAATAATATCTGTGAGCCGCTCAAAGGGCATAACGCAGCGATCATGCACCTGTCACTTGAATTGCTTTGTTATATTCATTTTCAGTCTCAATAATGTACATCGCCCAAAGATATAGCGCTCTTGACGTCTTATTCCGATAAACTTGACTATTGAGACCATCAAGTATGCTACTAATATGATTTTTAAAGCTTCTAGATTTTATACTTGGATCTTGAGCTAAAGCATCATAAGCAACGCTAATTTTTTCCATTTTTTTAGCGCAGTTGGCAATAATAATCTTTCTCTCTATAGCAGTACTACGCTGTGCTTTTTCTCCAAAATCAGTAAGTGTTAATGAATCAGTAGAATATATAAGTAAACCAAGCGATTTTGAATCGTATAGTAACTTCTGTTCCCTTTTAGACTTGTTTAAAACATAGTTATTATTAACAGAAACAACGAATTCTTCCAGATCAGAGGGATGCATCTGGGGAGTATATGACAGAGCATTTTTTGCCCGCCTCATCATTGCTGCACTTACATTCGGTATCTCAACATCAGCAAAATCTAACCAGCTTAAAAATGTCTGACCATATGCTTCAAGTGTTTTGTTTGCAAATTTTGTTGATTGAATTTTAGTGTCAATAATATTCGAAAGATCTGATAAATTAATTTCACGGCCTTGAATCTTTCTTAATTCAAGCGTAAATGAGTGTTTCTCCAATTTATCGTGAATATAGTCTTGGAAATAGTTTTTGTTGATATCAGAATTATCGACCCTTACTGAATATATTCCTTCTTTATAATTGACTAGCCCTATACTTCGCAGCTCTCTTAGCTTATTTAAAGCCGCCCCCTCTGCGCCTGAACTTGTATTCTTATCCATAAACTCTTCAATGCTAAGGTTTTCTCCATGAGCAAATGCTAGAAATGCTTCATAAACCGAATTTACGGGTTGCCTTATTAAATACGTCTCTCCAATAGGGGGGATTTTATCTTGCACAAGATAATCTCTAAATATGTCCCAATAAATGTTATACTTAGTACCACTTTTAATTACAAAACGTTTGTGTATCAAATGCTGAACGGTTTCGCTCTTTACTACCTCATCAAGCTCAGTTATATCAAGTGCTTGATCATCAAATGCACGCTTTGCGATAAAGCGCAAAGCTTTAACTTCATCCGTACTCAGCTCTTCTAAGTCCGATTGAAAGAGGCTTTCAACGTGGAAATCTTGTTCATATAAATCATCAACCTTAAGACCTTGTGTAACTTTCTTCTTAATATGAATGCAGAGTTTTTTAACTAACCAAGGATATCCTTGAGAGTTATCAACAACCTTTCTTACAAAGTCTATATCAAACTTTTCTGAGATATCCTTTTCAAGCTGTTTGATTATTGACTTACTCTCAGACGAGTCAAACTCATCAAGCGTTATTTTAAATGCATGATCTCGCGATTGCTGCCATAAATGATAAGCTTCATTTTCTATCGGTATATTAACTTCAGATTTCCATGAGAAACCTAAAATGATATTTGACTTTAGGTTATTAATATCCAAAAGAAACTTATAAAAGCTTTTGAACACCCCTTCTTTTCTAAAAACATCTTCAAACTGGTCAAAAATCAATACCAATACCCTTGATTCATTTTCCAACCACTCAGCTAATTCTTGAGAAAGTTTATCGCCAAGAATATCAAAAGCAGATGGGATTTTTATATCTGAGTATTTTTCTGGTATAAATTTCTCTTTTACAGCTTTATTAATAATTAATTCATATGCTAGCGGAAGAAAATTATTTGAATTTGCACTTCTTGAATCAATAACTGAACTCAAATATTTTTTCCTATAATGTTGATTTCTGCAACGCTCTCTCAAATCACTCATTAAGGAGCTTTTCCCCCAGCCCGACTTCCCATCTATATAAAATACACGTTTACCTATCTCATCATTTTTTACGTCATTTAAAAACCCAAATATCTTGTCTTTTTGCCTCTTTCTACCAACAAAGTATTTTAATGATGCAGGCTTATAATCATCCCAACTATCTGAACTTTGAATTTCAGTTACAGTTTCCATATCTGGAATTTCAAGGTTCCTAGAAACGATTTCATTTTTTTCATTCGACAGGGGTCTCGGCTGGTAAACTTCGAGAGATTGTATTTCGTCGATATAATCTTGAATTTCGTGAACCAAGGCATCGTCTTCAAGCCCAGATAAGTCATTCCCGTGTAAAACAGAAAAGTGTGTAGGAACGGTTCCGGAAGATAGAATTGGAACCCAGTAAATACCTTTGTAACTGTAAAGAAGGATTACTTTAGAAACATTAAGTGTCTTTTCATTTAGAACAAAATCGGCTACTGAACCAGAAGCAACAAGTAGTTCGATTACTTTTTCAGCGTTCCAGAAATAAAGATTTTTATATCTATCGTCAGCTTGAATTTCTTTAATTAACCCACCAACTTGTCGTTCAAAGCTTCGCGTATATAAAAAATACCCGAAATCAAACTTGTCAAAACTAGCGCTAAATACAAATTTTTTAATTTCGTCACTGCTGAGGCTTTGTTTAGCTTTGCACTCTACCAAGCACCGTTCATTAGAACGATCCATGTGCTCACAATGAAGGTCAAACTCTCTACCAGTAAACTGAATATTACCAGAAACTTTGTACCTTTGTGTAGTAAATATGGTGTTCGCGAGTTTTTCAAAAAACGCGCCTCTTTCATGGCCTTTATTCTCTTCTGTAGGCCAAATTACAATTTCTTTTAACATTTCATGTCCATATTTAATATGCCTTAAAAAATATAGTGCCCAAAGCAGCAAGCACCGCTTTTTGGCGTCCGCTGCCTTTGTTTGTTAGTGACAACCTTAGTCACGAAAAAATGACTCTTTGGAGTGAGCATCTGCGGAAGCTTGCCCTTCACAGCTTTCACAGTATTTTCCGTCATTTTGATAATACTCCACTAGATCATCGTCATCTAAGATATTTTGGCACTCTCTCGGAGCTTCTTCAAACTCATGGTTATAGCCGGAGCATTGAACATCCTCAATTAAATGGCGGATGCAATTATCAAAATGATACTTTTGATTACTGGATAGCTTGTCGTATCCATTACCGATAGCGTATTTAGCAATACCAACAACCGTATTTTCATCAGCGCCATTATCTTGTGCAGATGATTCTAAAACTTCTACTTGGTTATCAACTATTTCATTCAGGGCATTTAAGTTCATAAACTCTCCTTTTTATGATGTTGGTCAGACTAGAAAGACCACTAAAATTTAATAATGCGCTCATCGCAGATTTTTGCTGACTTAACGCTTATTTATCTACTTTTAACAAATTACCTAAGGTATTACTATGACTAAGTTTTCTAAACTATAAAGTAGAGTTAAATAAAACAATATGCGCGCGCCGGTCATTTTCATAAATATATAAGAAAAAAGCAGTTTGACCAATCAATTAACTACGATATTTAGCAATTCACAATGTCCGGTTATCGCTCAAACTTGCCTTAAAAATTCTGAGTACTAAATTTGCAACATCCTGAATAAGTGTCGATCACTATATATGCTGTATTAAATACAAAAAAAGATATATTATCGATTTAGAGCTTGTGGGTTTAATTTTTTCAAGTTCAGCCTGTTTGTAACTCAACACGCGAATTCCACCCTTTATGAGAAAAACCCAAATAGGGAACTAAATTACCACACCTACAGCCCTTGCCACACATAACTCTCTATTCCAGATGTGTGATAAACAATTCCAGAGCAACGTGCAAAAGAACAATAAATTTAAAAATCGTTCAAAAAGATAGCAAAAAACACTTGCACACGAACACTGTATAAACTACTGTATATAAGTACTGTATAAACAACCAGTGAGTGAAACTTATGTTACAGCCAATTACCATCAGAACAGTTAAAAGCTATCAACAAGATAATTTAAGCGCATCAGTAAATTTGATTCAGATAGAAGATGAGATCTCTGCAACTTTTGAACTTCTAAAGGTGTTACACCATTACAATAATAAAAACGCATGGACGTTACTGATTGCACCGGATCACGTACCAAGTAAAGCTTTACTTGATTCATGTTCTATTGATACCAGTAAACTATTAGTGATTAGGCAAAAGCATCTGGTTAATTTAGAGTATGTACTAAATTCAGCACTACATAACGGTAACTTTGCAGCGGTGATCACCTGGACAGACATTGTGAAAGACAATCAAATAGCTAACCTGTCATTAAAGTTAGACCAAGCGAGTGCAAAACTATACTGTTTTACTAAAACCCAACAAGCTACAGAGATAGCATTAGCACAATAAGCTGTTAAAATGCCGTTTTTTAATAAAGCGTATTTTAATTATGACCTCACTCACTGACAGTCTTTGCTTATGTGGCAGCGAACAAAGCTATAGCGATTGCTGTGAAAAATTGCACTCAGGCAATATACAAGCAACAAGCCCAGAGCAACTAATGCGCTCTCGCTTTGTTGCTTATGCTTTAAAAAATGCTAAGTATATTTACCAAACTTATGCACAAGAAAAACAAGCAGCAAACCCAATCAAAGAAATTGCTGATTTTGCTAATAGTTGCCGCTTTATAAAATTAGCCGTGATCAGTGCAGACCAGCAAGAATACACTGGTTGTGTTGAATTTTGTGTTAGCTATTTTTATCAAAACTTGTTTTGCCAACTACATGAAAAATCAAGCTTCATAAAAGAAGATGGGCAGTGGCGTTATCTCGATGGTGATATCTTCCCTGTTGCAGATATAAAAATTAGCCGCAATGATGAATGCCCGTGTGGTAGCGGTAAAAAATATAAAAAATGCCACAGCGTATAGCACTTTCTTAGAGTGTAGTTTTTACCGTAAGTATTTTATAAATAATCATAAATTCAAAAAAATCGCGACCCAACGTGGTCTGTCTAAGTGCGATTAACTCTTTGTTGCTTAACCTAAATTTTGGTTAATGTGTTTTCTAACGCATTGATTTAAAGCACTAATATTACTTTTACTCTCCAGCCGAAATTTTCAGGGAAAATAAGGCGAATTTACGCGTCAATAGCATGCCTATTACAAGTAAATTTAACGCAGTTAACATTGAAAAATAGCCGCTGGAGATGGATTTATTATCCGAAGCTCAGATTACTTCCGCCAGTAGAATAACGCGGTAGCAGTTATCGATCCAACTAGGTTACAAACCTCTTGTCATGATTAAATCACTCCTAGATTAAACAAATTTTAATTCTGAAAGGTCAACATGCTCTAGTACTTCACAACAACACCTATAAACAACTAACTCATCCATAAAACATATATATACTGCGTTAGAACCAGCCCCGTAGCATGCTAAGATCTAGTCATATCAAAAAACAATAAAGGAACAAATGTTAAATAAATTTCAAGTATCAAAAAAACACTATAATAAAAACTAGAAAATAAATCGTTATTATTTTTATATTTTTTTAAAATAATTAAAACAAAGCCTAACCTATTGATTTTAATTAAATATATTTATTTAAAACGCATAAAAACAAAACTAAATAATGAAATTAAAACTAATCAATCAGTAATTAGCATTGCAGAAAGTCATATTTAGCGCAATAATGCCACCGGTAGCACTGCAGTGCAAGCATAGATAGGACTTGATTGTGTTAACATTTTTAACAATTAATTTATTTGATTGTTTTGATCTGAACATACAATAATTAGGAACAACCAATGAATAAACGTACGTTATTTAAATATTCTTTGCATGCTTTGGCCATAACAACTGCTATATATGGAAACAGTGCACTTGCTAATGCGTCAGGCTTTGCCGCAACGAATGGTGGTACAACCGGTGGTGCTGGTGGCGATGTTGTTTATGCAACAACTGGAACCCAAATTCACCAGGCTTTATGTAACCGAGCATCAAGTGACACACCAATTATCATCCACGTTGAAGGCACCATAAATCATGACAACACCAGTAAAGTATCTGGAGATAGTTGCAATACTGGGCCAGATCTAATTGAACTAAAAGAAATTAGTAATGTTTCTATTATCGGTGTTGGTAGCGGTGCTCTTTTTGACCAATTAGGCATCCATATTCGTTCATCTTCAAATATCATTATTCAAAATGTTCACGTTAGAAACGTCAAAAAATCAGGCTCCCCCACCTCCAACGGCGGTGATGCGATTGGCATGGAGTCAAACGTCAGAAATATTTGGGTCGATCACGTTACACTTGAGGCCAGTGGTGGCGAAAGTTCAGGATATGATGCTTTGTTCGATATGAAGAGTAATACCAAATACGTGACATTATCTTACAGTATTTTGCGCAACTCTGGACGCGGTGGTCTCGTTGGCTCAAGTGATAGTGACAATACTAACGGCCCTGTTACTTTTCATCACAATTACTATGAAAATATTAATTCTCGCACGCCTTTACTAAGACACGCGACAGCGCATGCTTACAACAACTACTACTATGGACTCGTGTCATCGGGCATGAATCCACGAATTGGCGGTAAAATGCGCGCCGAAAACAACTACTTTAAAAATTCCAAAGATCCACTCGGTACTTTTTATACAAATGATATGGGTTACTGGCAAGTCAGTGGCAATGTTTGGGATAATATCGATTGGTCTGAACAAGAAAACAAGCTTCACCCAGCAGGCCCTAATCCGACCTCAACCACAACAATCAACATTCCTTATAACTATCAACTTGATAATGCACAGTGTATACCCAACATCATTGCAGCAACGGCTGGCGCGAACAAAGGCTTGCAAACATCGAATGGCCAATGTGGCTCGACTACCCCAACTGATCCAACACCGGATCCAGATCCAATACCTGAGCCAACGCCATCAGGGGAAAATCTTGCTATCAGTGCCGGTGTTGATGGCAGTTCTAAAGCCAGTGGCTCGAGTTATGGCAATGTGAACGACGGCGATATGTCAACTTACTGGTCACCGTCAGCTACCACGGGCACGATCAATATTAAAAACCTTAACACCACCATAAATGCGATTAAAATAATTGAAACCCCAGCCAGTAAAGGAAGCATTACAGCTTGGTCTTTAGTGAACTACGATACAGGTGTAACACTTACTAACGGTGGTGCTGTGCCAAATGTAATCACTTTTTCTAACACTAACTTATCCAAAGTAAGTTTTGTGATTCATTCCGCCAATGGCGTACCGCAAATTGCAGAGTTTGAAGTCTACAATGGTTATACCGACGGCAATAATGGCAACCCAACCAATACACAAGTCAATGGTACTTACCGCATTACCCCAAAACACAGTGGTGCATCATTAGATATTGCTAACTGTCAAAGTGAAGATGGGGCAAATGTTAGGCAGTGGTCTTGGCTTAATAATGATTGCCAAAAATTTAATATTTCAACAGTCGATGGGGTGTGGCATCGTATTTCACCAGTCAATGCTCCTTCTAAAGGGTTAGAGGTCTATACGCATTCAACTACAGCGGGTGAAAATATCAATATCTGGACATACACAGGGAGCTATAACCAGCAGTTTCGTTTGCAAAGTGCCGGCTCTGGTAAGTGGCGTATCATCAACCGAAATAGTGAGTTGTGCTTAGACGTCGCAGGCAGCAAAACTGCCGATGATGCTAATATTCTGCAATGGACATGTACCTCAGGAGCAGAAAATCAAATGTTTGAGTTAACCAGACAATAACTAACATTTACTGTGAAGGGCTTTGTTAAGCTCTTCATTATTAACCGTGTTCAGTCAGCGCCTCACGGGTAAAGCGTTGTTTATGTAGTCTATAGATAGTCGATATATTAATAACAATTACAGTCGCTTCCAATAACACGCCGCCAATAGATCCAACAATTATATTATTTGCCAACCATAGGCACGATCCTGCAAACAGCAAAACACGCATTTTGATGCCCGTTAAGCAAAATAGTGCAAAACAACCCAAACAAGCGGCAACAATCGCAAGGTAATCCGTCCATTGCTGGGCTGTTAGATAACCGATAACCACGGTTAAAATAATAAAAATGGCTGCTATCCACAACGATTTTACCCGCATTGATACGGCTGTACGCCCCGCTGAAAATAAACAGCACAATGATGAAGTGATAGCATTGAGTAAATAAAAGTGCAGTGCATGATTTAGATTCATCACCACCATCATTATTTTTAAACGACGATCATCCTTTTGATAAAAGCACACCAAAGCTAAAACAAAGCTGAGTAAACCAAACCCTTGGGCAATCCAACTATCAGCCACCAGCACTACACCTCTCTAAAATAAATATCTCAACCGCTATTGTGGTTAATATACAATCAAACATCTACACGCTATTACAGATTATTTTCAATCATGGTTTTAATGATCCGCGCTTTAACAAAGTGATCTAATTGGTGGGTTTGTATCCACCATGTCGCAGCTTCCATAAGTAATTCTGGATCATCATTTTTGTTGGCAAAAAAAGCATAAAACGACAGCCCAACATTATCTCCCTTCGCCGCTATTTTTTTGTCGCAAACTTGAATGATCTTAGTCCTTAATTCGTCGCGCATTACGGTGTTACCTCACTTCACTTTTTAAACTGCATTGCATTTCAATAAGTTGGTGTTCGCCAACTATTTCAACATCTTTAATATATTTAAAACCATAACTTTCGTAATAGCCTTGCAGATAGGCATGTGCATGAATTTCAATGATCTCAAGGCCAATTTTACCAGCATGTGATAACAAGGCATTAATAACCAATTTAGCAATGCCGGATCCTCGGTATTGCTTTAACACTGCAATCCTTGCCATAACGCCACACCGTCGATTACGTTTCACTAACCGCGCAGTAGCGACTAAAGCACCGCCATCTGTTACCACCACATGCACAGCTCGTTCGTCGAAACCGTCTAAATCTAACTGCTTAGGAATACTTTGTTCGATCACAAATACCTGGTGGCGAATAGCATGCGCTTGCGCAATCAGTTCAGGGCTAGTGCCTAGCGTAACATCCATTTATTGTGACCTCTTAAACATAATCAACGAGCTAATTTTACTGTAATTGTTGTAGTAGCTGAGCTATTTCAGCCTTCAGCGCTTTATCAGGAATTTTATTTGCGCTAACCTGCGCAGCTTGTAAACTTACGATAGCAGCTTCGGTTTGCCCTAGTTCAACATGCATAGTTGCCATCGCATAACCAATTGACGACATATAGTCTTTAGCATTAATAGCTGTCGCTTTAGCTAATGCTTTTTCATAGATCAACAACGCATCGGCAAACTCATCGGTAAAATCAGCGAGCGTTTCCCACTGTACAGGATGATCTTTCTCAGTATTTTCATGCTCAATACACAGTGCTTTTAGCTGCCCATAGAGTGAATCGAACGTGACTTGATCTTGCTGCTGTGCAGCATTCATTAGCTCACCGGCTAAGTTCAATACTGATTTATACAGTTTTGTATTCATTATTCTTTCATTACCTTTTGTTAGAAATTACAGCCAAATTAACTATCTTGCATGGCTAAGAACAACAACTCAAAGCGAAACGAAAGAAAATACAAGGCCGAGAGCGTACTATTCTAATACACTCGAGACTAAAATGATTCATTCTAAAGCGTATCAAGCCTAAGGCGGGGAAAAAATCTCAGCTCAAATCAGGTGATAACCCCCCTGTTACAAGTTATCACCTCAGCCAAATTTTTATTGTTTCAAGGCTAACTCTCAGTTTTTGCTGTATCTTTACCACTTGCATGAATAAAATACAGCGCAATACCCAAACATATTACAGCGCCAATACGACTTGGCGAAAAAGCAATCACATCGTTACCAAGCCAACCAAAATTATCAATTAACATACTCATAAATAATTGACCGAATATTACCGCAACCGTTGCGACTGCGGTGCCAATTCGCTGCACAGCAAACACCATTATCACGATATAGGGTACTCCACACATTGCCCCTAATAATTGCCACTTTGGCACATCCAACAGGGTTAGCGCATGCCTAGGTTCAAAATAAAAGATAAGTAACCCGGTGATCAACGCACCCACCGAAAAGGTTAAAAATGCGCAGCGAAAAACACCTACTTTACTTCCTAATTGGCCATTAATGGCAGCCTGAATACTCAAGGTTGCACCACCAATCACCGCCAGAATTATCATAATTATAGTCATTAGCGTCCCCTAACCTTGTGCCATCAGAATTAATGCAATGACAATAAAAAATAGTGCCATAAGCCGTTTACGGTCAATCTGGCGATGTTGACTACCAAATAAACCATAATGATCTATCAGCAAACTTTTCGCTATTTGTCCCATCAAGATACTGATCATCGTCATAGCAATACCTATCACAGGTGCTGTGAACGTCAATATAACGACATAAACAGGCCCCAACACGCCACCTAACAATGTCCATGATGGTTGTTTGAAAAAAGATGGGCTATTCCGAGGACTAAAAAATAGCATCAACATAAAGGTAAGAGCAGCACCAACACCAAACACACTAAATGTGGCCCATAATTCTCCAACCTCACCACCTAAAGGGCCCAATAAGCCTGCTTCTACAGACAGCCCCATTCCTCCCATAACGACAATTAAAATCAAAATAAACTGCATGCAAATCTCCTATTAATAAGGAATAAATAATAAGCTAGAGCTTTAACGCGAAAAATGGGATTATATAAGAAACACTTTTGCAGGATTTGCACAAATGAATGATTTCAGTTCGATCAATATCAGAGCGTTAAAATTTTTTATCGCCGTGTATAAATGTAAAAGCTTTTCTGTTGTTGCTCGACATGAAAATGTATCGCCTTCTATGGTCTCTAGAGTAATTTTGCAACTTGAAGATGCCCTTGGTCAGCAACTTTTTTACCGTAACACAAGAGCAATAATGCCAACCGAAGCGGGCCGAATTTTTCATGATTATGCGCGCTCAATGACCGAGCAACTCAACGAAGTACGTAACGAGCTGCAAGATAGAGCAACTCAACCCAAAGGGTTAATAAGAATTAATGCGCCGGTTTTTTTCGGACAAAAACACATAGCGCCTTGGCTTGGTGAGTTTTTAAATCGCTATCCGAAAATTCAAGTAGAGTTGACTCAAACCGATGATTTTATCGATCCGCATATTGATGCCGCTGACGTGATTTTTCGTATCGGATCTCTTGCAGATTCATCGTTACATGCTAAAACATTAGGACTGCAAACTTATCATTTAGCCGCATCCCCTGCTTATCTGAAAAAATATGGCACACCAAAAGTACCGGCTGATCTTAGTCAGCATCAGGGCTTAATTTATAGCGGTTCATCGGGGCAAAATCGTTGGTTATTCAAAATTAATTCGTCATGGCAGCAGCAAAGTGTAATACCGACTTTAGTATCTAACAACGCTGAAACGCTGTTTATCGGGGCTTTGAACGACATGGGAATTGTATTATTCCCTGATTGGTTAATTGGTGAAAGCTTAAAAACAGGCGCTCTTGTTTCACTCTTAAGTGAATTTGCGCCAACAATAAAAACAGGACCACAAAACATTACTGCAATTTACCCTAATACACGACAACCACCGTTAAATGTTCGAGTATGTATTGATTACTTTAGTGAAGTTTATGGCAACCCGCCGTACTGGAAATACCAAAATTAAGTATCTGCGTTATGCTCTAACGGGTGCAAACAGACCAATAGTGATACCTAAAAAAACACACCCGCTCAGCACACAATTGCATGTAGCTAAGTGACGCAGTTACTCACTGATTTTTTGGTGAATAATTTAGTCTGAGGGTAGATTTATACACTACAACTAGGGGTATACTGGAAATAGGTTTTCAATTGTGGAAAATAGTATGCTCCCAACAACACACCCTATTTTTTGGCGCGACCCCGAGTTACCATTTGTAGAGCTGCGCCAAGTATTAGATGGCCGCAAAGTCACTTATGCTCCCCACTCCCACCAGCAATGGTCAATTGGCGCAATTTTAGCGGGGCAAAGTGAATTCATTTGTGAAGATCGTCTACATCAAGTAACACATGGTAATTTAGTATTAATGAACCCTGATGAAGTCCACGCCTGTAATCCAAAGCAAAACTCAGTGTGGGCTTATTACATGATGCATATAGATAAAAATTGGTTAGCAGCGTTATTGTTCGAGTCTGGCGTCACAAAGCAACAAAACTGGCAAGGAAGTCGCTTGGATACAGTGCTACTACCACAGCTTTATCAGGACTTTGTTATCTTGTGCCAAAACCTAATGACAAATACGTTTACCGCAGCACAAAAGCGCACGTTGCTAAGTAGTTACTTCGTGCAATTATTTACGTACCTTGATTGCGTTGAGCCATTACACGAGCAAACGTTATTACCTGCAAATAAGCTATATCAAGTAGCGAACTACCTGAATGAGCACTGTTTTGAAGACCAATCAATTAATGCAATCAGTAAACTTTTTGGCTTTAGCAGCAGTTATTTAGTGCGCGCTTTTAAACGTCATTTTAATATGACTCCGCACGCTTATCGGTTAAATCGTCGTATTCAATTAGGTCAGCAAGCACTAAAACAAGGCCAGCCAATAGCAAGTATCGCTCACAGTGCAGGCTTTAGTGATCAAGCGCATTTTCAGCGGGTCTTTAAACAACGCGTAGCGGCAACTCCCGAGCAATATCGCCGTACTTTATCACTGTAAATTAAAACCACTAAATCAATAATAAAAAGCAGCTGCCAGCCAGTAATAGTGCAAGAATTTTATTCATCACTCGCATTTTAGCTGGGCTTTGAAAATGCTGCCCGAGCCGTATACCTAGCCAAACCCAACAGCCAAGTGATAACCAACAAATAGGTAAATATAAACTTGCAAAAGTAACCAGTTCAAATCCTTGCGCCCCTGGACTATATGCTGCAATGCCTGATAAAGAAGCCAACCACGCTTTAGGGTTAAGCCATTGCATGATCACACCTGTCATAAAGGTAGGGGCATTTTGCTTAGCGTCAGCTGTGAGGCCGCCATCATCGATAAATAATTGATAACTGAGATAAAGTAAAAAAGCGATACCGAGCCACTGTAATACACCAGTGATCCAGGCTAATTGCGCAATGAGATAATGCAAACTAAAACCAATAAACAAAAATAATGCAATGAAACCAAAGGTAGCACCAGTCACAAATATTAAGCCTCTTTTTGCCCCATATCGCGCACTACTACTTAACGAAACAAGGTTAACTGGCCCGGGTGATATAGACGCCGCCAAGGCAAATAGTGCCATTGAGATGATCACTGATAAAGTCATAACGTATACTTAGGTTATTTAAAGTGGCGTTTATTATCTGTTGTTGCAATAAGCCATGTATTGAACAAAATTGACCTTGTTGTAAATAAAATAGCATCTGACAAATTACCCCTGCAAAAACACAGCTGCACTAAAAACAATCGGTGATACACTAGAATTAGTCCATCTTACAAATTAGCGAACCATGAAAGAATGTAATCAATGTGGTAAATGCTGTATTAAATACGGTGGTGGCGATCTGAGCGCCACGCAAGAAGAGATTGATCTATGGGAGATATTTAACCCCGAAATCTTTGAGTTCGTTAAAAATAACCAAATATGGCACGACCCACAATCGGGAGTAAAACTAAGCCAATGCCCTTTTCTTGAAATAGCACCAAAAATAAATCCCCTCGCCGCAAATAAATATACCTGCAGTATTTATTTAGACCGCCCTGAAGATTGCCGCCACTATCCTAGCCTTATCACCGAAATGGTAAGAGACGAATGCGAAATGATTGAAGTAATCGATTTAGATAACTATAAAAAAGCACAAAGAAAACTTGATCTATTAATGCAAGACAGTCGCCCTGGCGGCTATACAGAATAAAACAGAGCTTAGCTTTGAGTGAGCTCCTAGCCATTAGACTAAAGACTTAGCACCCAGTAATTCATTAATGCGTGCCGTATAACTGGCTTTTTTAAAGCAATAAACAACAAATATGAAAATAAGGTATTGATTATTAACAATAGAAATTAACTTTTGAATATTTTCTTCTCTGCTGGCTATACCTGCGCCAAGCTACTTTAATCCGTCATGCTCGACCTTTGCCTAATCGTAATTGATAAACCTCTACTTTATTCTATCGATTCAATATTCATTGCTTTATACAAGCTGTTTTTTTATTTTGAGTTAGCAACAATGTTGCAGGAGAATTCATGACAACCACGCCAAAAGATGACACGTCATCCCAAGCTGAGCAGGTAAGCGATACTCAAACCGTTTCCGATAGCTATAAAAATCTTCATAAACCAAGCTCTGAGTTTGCCAGTCGAGACGATTATCTCGAGCATGAACTGCAAATTATGCAGCCAAAGCGCTGGCGTCCTAACTTGCCTTTTCGGGATTACCGCTTCGAATTTGAAGACACAATTCCCGCGATGGCAGGGACAATTGGTAAAGTTGTTATGGTAGGCGCTATTGCCGCCACCTTTGCCGCACCGCTTGGTTTAAGTGACGCCTTTGTGTTAGAAAACGTACGCTATGAGTTACTCATAGTGGCTATTTTTATCATCTTGTTTTCAGGTTTTATTTTACCCACTGCTAACTTAGCGGGAACCCACGGACCACTCATTCCATTAATTCCCATTGTTGTTGCGGCAGGCGGACACCCAATGGCATTCGGGCTACTCATTGGCGCCTTAGGGTTACTGCTTGCCATCAGTAAAGGCGGCAGTTTGTTGGCACGACTAACCAGTAAAGGGGTGTGCGGCGGATTATTACTTTACTTAGGATTCATAGGCACTATATCGCAAGTAAAGAAACTGTTTGCATGGGCTGAACAAATTCAAATGACCCACATTGCCTTCATCGTTATTTTGGCCACTATTTTACTGTACGCGCTACTCGAACATTTTAAAAAACGTTGGTTAGCTGTGCCGCTCAGCTGCCTTATTGGTGGTTTAACGGCCTTTGCCTTAGGTGCGCCGTTTGAATTTAAAACCGCCCCCGGGTTACCAAATATGAACCCTATGTATTGGTGGGGTGAAAACACCGGTTGGATGTTAGGTTTGCCGACTCTTGAAAGCTTTGTAGTCGTATTGCCCTTTGCCATACTGGCAGTGGCCATGTGGTCGCCAGACTTTTTAGGCCATCAAGTATTCCAAAAGATCAGCTACCCAAAACGTACTGAAAAAGTGCAAATGAACATTGACGATACTATGCTCAGTGCATCAGTTAGGCAAACCTTTGGCTCTATTTTAGGTGGGTCTAACTTCACCTCATCATGGGGCACGTATATTGTGCCTGCCGCGATTGCTAAGCGCCCTATTCCAGCGGGTGCAATTTTAACCGCACTTTTTTGTGTAATTGCAGGTATATGGGGTTATCCAATGGATCTCGCCATTTGGCAACCGGTACTGTGTGTAGCGTTAATAGTGGGTGTATTTATCCCACTGCTTGAGGCGGGTATGGAAATGACTCGCGAAGGTAAAACCACGCAATCAGCAGCTATTGTGGTATTTGCTTCAACGTTAGTAAACCCAGCGTTTGGCTGGTCACTGACCATGCTGCTCGATAACTTAGGCTTAATTGGCTGTAAAGAGCGCAGCTCTGAGCTGACCCATATGAGTCGCTGGATCATTCCGCTGTTTATGTTTGTATTATTGACCAGTGTTATGGCCATGGTGGGCATGCTGCCAGGTATTCCAGCGTTGCTAGAAAACTTTAGGCACTAATACAAAAAGGGGGGAAGCCAGTACAGCGCTCCCCCCTTTTTAATAACCGTGACTTCGTTTTATTCGTCTTGCAACGCCATAGCAGCAAGTTTCATGGTACTTGCAAATGATTCTGCGCCTGCGATAAACAAGCCATTGTGGCAAAACATTGCGTCATCAATGCCCGTTTGCGCTTGAAATGCAGCATCTGATAAACCAGCCCATGCTTTTGGTAGTGACTTTCTGTCTTCAAATGAACCCGGTTCAACAGGCACCGTTTGCAAAATCCATTTGCCTGAATGCGATGGATAAACCATGTATAACGCTTCTTGCGATAAAGCATGCACGGTTTTTTTCCACGGCGTGTATTGCTCTAATACAATCACTCTTGCATCATCTGCGTTATCAATCGCTTTAGCGACGATTGCTTTAGCATTAATGCCGCCACTGGCTGCTGCAATAAAACGTGTTAAAACACGCGATGCAAATTCAACCGCCTCATCAAAACAACGATCAAAGTCACTTTCCTCTTGCCATGTTGGGTTAAACATTGAAATTGTTTGGCTAAGACTAATCCCTTTCGATACACCTTCAACATGACCGCAATCAATCGCATCAATGGTCGATACCAAACCAGCATCAACTGCATTCGCAACATCTTGGTCACCCTGACACAGCTCTAAACCATATTTTTGCCAAATTAAACCAAATGATGAGTATGGGATGCCATTTTCACGCTCACCGGCACCGCCACGTTGGTGATGATCAAAACGTCCAGCAGCTGGGTCATATTCGCCGCCAACATCAATCACTATGTCAGCTTGCGCGATTAATTCTAAATCACGGGTACGTATAAGTTTAAAAGTAGGAAGAATATGCCTAAGTGCGGCGATACTAAACACATCATCCGCATGAAAATTACCGTTATGAGTTGCTACTGTTATATCATTCATTTATTTAATATCATTTTAGAAAGGAGTAAGAAGACGGCGAAATTTAAACTGATCCGTTAGCACAAAATAGATAAGTCAAAATTACAAGCACAACAGTATACGCTATCGGCGAGCAGCCCACAAAAACAGTGAACCACTTTGTGGTAATTAATCGTCTAGAGGAAGATAAGCGACAGTAATAACAAAGCAACAGTAGATTGATGGTAAAAACATAACCAATCCATACATGAACTGTCTTCAGTAAAACTTTCTCCTCGAGCGATACCTCAGTCTTTGCTAAATAAAATTGCCGAACCCACGGCCATTAAACTAAGTATATTATTTAAAGAGCAAGTTAAATAATATTGTTGCCTTGCTCAGGATCGCGAGAGCGCTCAGCTTGTTCACGAATTTCATCAGCATCACTGCTCACATCATCAATACCAGCATCCAGATGCGCAATCGGTTTGACTTTTTGATCTTGCGTAGTGGGTTGTTCCGGAGTCTTTTGTGCTTGCTCACTTGGTGCATTTAAAATAATCCGTTCACGAGCATCATCAGGCATACTAATACCATGCGCGTTAAAGCTATTAACCATTTCACGCATCAATTGCGACGCTACCTTAACCGGGCTGTTTTGCTCACTATTAACCCAAAAGTAAATACTGAGATTGATAGTGGCTGAGCCTAATTCATCAAGTAACACCTGTGGGGCCGGATCTTTTAGCACAGCAGCTTGTTTATCCATTAAACTCAGCGCTAACTGCTGAGTGTTACGTATATCGTTATCGTAACCTATGCCTATTTTATAGTGACCGCGCATTTTCGGATTAGCAGTAAGGTTTTTAATCACATTTTTATAAACAGTCGCATTAGGTATTTGAATATGATTACCATCAAAATCAACTAATGTGGTCGCCCGCGCAGTGACCTTTTTTACTACCCCTAAGCAGCCATCGACTTCAATAACATCATCAATACGAAAAGGACGTTGCACACTTAATAGCATGCTCGATATAAAGTTCTCTGCAATATCACGAAATGCAAAACCTAAGATTAGCCCGACTAATCCAGTACCGCTCATTATCGCCACGGCAAATTCACTTAAGCCTGCTAAGCGTAAAAATAAATAAACTCCAAACAAAATGATCACAGTACTAATAAAGCGACGAGCAACAACATGCAATAACCGCCTTTCACTTACATAGCCAATAGGTTTCACTAATAAATAAGACACAGGCTTTGCTAAAAAATAGCACACGATTATTGCTGCTATACCTAAAGTGAGAGCGGGTAACATTTGCCAAGCACTTTGTAAAAAATGCGCAATTTGTGAGTTTATACCTTGCCAAGATACTGGCGCTAAAGGATCCGCGTTGGTACTCGTTGTTTGTATTTTTAATGCGCTAATAATTTGATTATTAATACTATTCATTATTTCCATATGTAACTCATGCGCTCTTTATTGATGAAACCATTAATTCTGTAGAAGCAAATTAAACGCCAACTTAAGCTGGCAAGCACCTTGCACCCTAACTTCTAATAAATAGTGACTAATAACCATCAGCAAGGAATAAAATATGGCACATAAACCACGTGGCTACACAGCAGATAAACCAACCGAGATCCCCTTGCTGGGCTGGTGGGATATCAGCAAGCGGGTATATCAAAGTATGTCGCAAGATAACTTATCCTTTGTTGCCGCTGGTGTCGCCTTTTACGCATTACTCGCTATTTTTCCAGCACTGGCAGCCTGTGTTTCGCTGTATGCTTATTTCGCCTCTACGGCGGATGTTAGTGAACAGATTAGTAAGTTTATTACTTTATTGCCACCAAGCAGCCGAGAAATCGTTCTACAACAGGTATCTGAAGTTACCCAACAATCACAAAAAGTGTTAAGTGTTAGTGCAATAAGCACGTTGTTATTAACCACATGGAGTAGCAGTAAGGGCTGCCAAGCACTGATCACAGCCTGCAATATTACCTACCATGAGCAAACCAAAAGGCAGTTTTTCAAAGCGCTTTTAGTGCGCTTTCTATTCTCTATTGGCGCTATATTGGTCGCAGTAATCGCATTATTAATCATTGGTATATTGCCTATCGCACTCAATATTGTTGGTCTAGAAAACAGTATCGATACGGTGATCAAATTACTCACTTGGCTATTACTAGCAGCGACTTTTCATTTTGCTTTAGCTTTTGTATATCGTTATGCACCCCATAGAAAAGCGGCAAAGTGGCGTTGGGTTACAACTGGTTCAGTAATGGCGACAGGACTTTGGATCATCGCATCATTAGGGTTTTCATATTATGTATCACAATTTGCCTCGTACAATGAAACCTATGGTTCTTTAGCCGGGGTCGTGATCATGTTGATGTGGTTGTATATCAGCGCCTATATCATTATTTTTGGCGCTGCGATTAATGCCAGCACCGAACAACAAACCATGGTTGATAGCACCGTAGGACCTGCACATCAGTCTGGCAATCGCGGGGCTTTTGTAGCGGATAACCTAACGAAAAAACAAAAATCAGAACGTTCTGTTAAAACGAATGAATAGTGCTATTTTTACCCATGGTTGTTTAATTTTATTGTGTTTAAATAATACCATACAAGATTCGGAGCAAAGCAATGAAAGTAATAAAACAACTCAATAGCCATGCAACCCAAGATGGTGATGGCGTAAATATTAGCCGGATACCAGGCTTTGATGGTAAGCATTTAGATCCTTTTTTAATGATCGACGAATTAAAATCCGACGATCACAGTGACTTTATGGGTGGGTTTCCTGCCCACCCGCATCGTGGTATCGAAACCTTTACCTACATTATTAAAGGCGGCTTTGAACACCAAGATCAAATGGGCAATAAAAAAGCTATTCGCGCAGGTGATGTGCAATGGATGAGTACCGCCTTTGGCGTTATCCATAGCGAAATGCCACTTGCCGATGCGATTGAGGGGATGCATGGCTTTCAAATTTGGCTCAATATGCCAAGCACTGAAAAGCTCAGAGCACCGAAATATCAAGATACTACTGAGCACCCTGCACCTGAACATAAAAATAGTCAAGGTGTTGAACTAAAAGCACTGGCTGGCAGTTGGCAATTTGACCAGCAAACTCAGGTTTCAAGCCTACAAGAACTAGCAGCCAATGGCATGCTAGCAGATGTAACATTACCTGTAGGCACTGAGTTTGCTCATCCACCACTGACACAAAGCAAGGTGATGATTTATATTCATACCGGCTCTATCAACACCGAACAAGGTGGTCCAGTAATGGCTGGCAGCCTACTTATTTTAGAGCCCGGTAGTGATATTAAATTTAGCTCGCAAAGCGGCGCTGGGGTACTTATTTTAGCCGGTGATCCGCTTAATGAACCTATTGCTCACATGGGCCCGTTTGTGATGAATACGCAAGATCAATTACGAGAAGCAATTAGTGATTACCAAAGCGGTAAATTTGGTAGCTTTTAAAACACGATATAGGAGTCAATTATGGGATTACTAGTCAACGGTAAATGGCAAGATAAATGGTACGACACCGATAAAAGCGATGGTGAGTTTAAACGCGAGTCTGCACAATTACGTAACTGGGTAACCAAAGATGGCAGCGCAGGCCCAACTGGTGAGGCGGGCTTTAAGGCACAGAAAGGCCGTTATCATTTATATGTTTCATTAGCCTGCCCATGGGCGCACCGCACCTTGATTTTTAGAAAATTAAAAGGCCTTGAAGACTATATTGATGTCTCTGTGGTTAGCCCAGATATGTTAAATAACGGTTGGACGTTTGATAAAAACAACCACAGCACTGGAGATGCACTTTTTGATAAGCAATTTATGCATCAAATATACACCGAAAATAAAGCAGATTATTCCGGAAGAGTAACTGTGCCTGTGCTTTGGGATAAACAGCAAAATAAAATAGTCAGTAATGAATCTGCTGAAATCATTCGCATGTTTAACAGCGCCTTCAATGATTTAACTGGCAATAAACTAGACTTTTACCCAAATAACTTGCACGCTGAAATCGATGCAATTAATGAGCTGGTGTACAACAACATTAATAATGGCGTGTATCGTACTGGGTTTGCGACCACTCAAAAAGCCTATGAAGAGGCATTTAATGACTTATTCACTGCATTAGACAAAGTCGAAAGTATTTTACTCAAGCAGCGCTATTTGGTGGGCAACACCCTAACCGAAGCAGATTGGCGATTATTTACCACGCTAATACGCTTTGACAGTGTGTATGTTGGGCATTTTAAATGTAATCTGCGTACTATCGAAAATTACCCGGCACTGAGTGAATACTTACGTGAGCTTTATCAAGTTGCTGGCGTTAAAGAAACCGTTGATTTTTATCATATCAAACGACATTATTATTTTAGTCATACCATGATCAACCCAACGCAAATCGTCCCTAAAGGGCCCAATATTGATTACGCTCGCGAGCATAATCGCGGTTAACCAATTTATACTACCCCTGCAAAATGGCAGGGGTAGTTTAGGCCTTTTGATAACCACCACAAATCACAATAATGCCTTTTAAAGCTTTGATCACCACTGTATTGTATTGATAATATAACCAAAATAACTTTTTTCACCGACCAGATTTACTCTTTTATTCTTGAGCGTTAATAATTCAGCTTTATCTAAATACCATCTTATTGAATGTGTTTCTTCACTTGCTAAATCGGAAAACTTTAATTCTACGCAGTGCGGCTCATAGTCACTACTACATGTTGTTGCCTCGACTAATAAATATTCTTGCGACCAATACTCAGCCAATTGATAATTTGCCCATAACTGTATTGGGATATTGATGAATGTCCAAAAGTAAAAGTAAATAAACACGGGACTAAAAAGCAGCGTAAAATACTTAACTAAACGTCCCTCAGCAATAAAATGCTTATCTAAGCTTTCCTTCACTTGAGCAAAATTCTTATACTGACTAAAAAAGTAACCAATCGTCAGCACTGTCAGCGAGGGTAAAACCCATTTTAAAATAAAATTGTAATTAGCATTAGGGATAAATGCGGGATCCACACTTTCATACCAGATGAAAAAAACGCAAGGCATAAAACAGGTAATCAATAATATTAAAATAATCCAAAAAAGCTGAGGTTTTGCCATAGAAATTTAAAGTCCTTATAATTTATGACCTGAGATAGCGTAACAAATGCCTATTATACAAACTGTTGCAGTTATAGTTTACTACTCTCAATATTTATTATTTGAACAAACTCTTTAAATTTTTACTATAGGTACGACTGACTTTAAGTGTTTTACCACTTTGTAATACAGCCGTGTATTCAGAGTTTCTAAGTGGATTAAGTTGCTTTATATGGCTTAAATTTACAATCGTTGATTTATGTATTCGCAGGAAATCTTCAGGCAAGGTGTTTTTTTCAAGCTCTTTTAAACGAGCACGCATTACGTGTGTTTCAGCAGGTGTGTGTACACACATATAATCCCCCGCCGCATCAATCCATAAAATATCTTTAAACGGAATAATTTGAATTGGGTTTTTAGCATCTTGAATAACTAAATTCTCGGCTTCAAACTTATAGTCAGAATTACCCGCCACTTCTAGTGGCTGCGATTCATTGATCACCAGCGATTGGTGCACTTCAATAAGTTCGGTTTTTCTGTTTAGCTTTTCTGTTTTAATAACTCTTTCAATGGCTTCTGCAAGGCGAGCTAACTTAACGGGCTTAAGTAAATAATCCAGCGCCCTCACCTCAAAAGCTTTAACAGCATGTTGATGAAATGCCGTAACAAAGATAACCGCAGGGCAGCTCTCTGGTTGAAAATGTTTAATTAATTCAAAACCTGACTTTGTTGGCATTTCTATATCTAGAAACACTAAATCTACATCATATTCGTTAAGTACTTTAATTGCTTCATCAACACTTTGTGCACTGCCAATCACTTCAATTTCAGCAAAGGCTTCTAAGCGAATACGCAAACCTTCAATAGCACTGTATTCGTCATCAACGAGTAACGTTTTTAATTGAATCATGATTGCAAACCATTAATTGGAAGAGAGATACAAAACCACGCACCACCGGTAGTCGCATTGCCTTTTTCAATTCGGTGACTATTACCATATATTAATTTTAAGCGTTGCTCACAATTAGCCAAGCCGATGCCTCTTTTGGTTTTTTTATTATCATCAAAGCCTTTACCAGTATCAGCAACTTTAATGAGCAATGCGGATTTTGTTTTTTCAACATTAATTGTGATCACCATTTTTTGATCTGCTCGCATACCATGTTTTAACGCGTTTTCTACCAATGGTTGAATTAATAAAGAAGGTATTAATAAATCGTTGCATGGTTCATCAACGCTAATATTAACCTCTAGCTTGTCAGCAAATCGGCATTGTTCAATATCTAGGTAGGTTCTTAACATTGCGATTTCTTCTTTGATAGCTACTTTTTCAAGTGGGTCGGTATATAAACTATGGCGCAATAAGTCACATAGTTTTTCAAGCATGTTTACTGCCTGCAAGCTTTCTTTTTTCAATATTAACGTGCAAATGGCGTTAATACTATTGAACATAAAATGCGGGTTAAGCTGATATCGAAGCATTTTTAGCTGTGACTCTTTCGCTAAATGGGTTGCTTCTGCGGCCTTTTGAGTTTGCTCAAGATTATCTAAATAAATTTTGATCCCGTAATAAAAGGCAGTCCATGTTGAAAGCATGGTTAACGAGGCTGACGTCCATGTACCAAAGTCAAACCATGACATTGAAAGCCACCAGTTACCATATAACCACTGCAAGGAAATCCATTTAATTTGCGTCCAGAGTAATGTTGCAATTAGAAGCAGCATAATACGTAACGCGACTTTAACTTTGAGCTCTTGCTGACTAAAACAGTTGTAAAATCGTCTTAACGTTAAAGTGATCAAAAAGCCACACGCTACATCAATAATTAAATGCGGTATATGTATTGTCCATGGCTCTTCGCTTGGTATTTTTATCATTAATTCGGTCAGCATTGCATAGACAATCCAACCACAACTTTGGAATAACCAGAACAACTGACTTCTAGGGTTATTACTATTCACATTATTAAATCCAATGTTATAGGCTGTTGATTAATAAACGTTAATCAACAGCCATAGGGTATTACTTTGCACACGTTAATGATAATGAGTCATTACTCGGTTTTATAGTCAACGCCACATCAGCAATTGCTAAACTTAAATTTTGACTGGTAATGCGCAGCGCGTCTGTTATTTTTTGCTCAGCAAGTCCGCTATCACCACAGTGCAAAGGGATTGCTAGAGTATGCCAACTTTTGTCTGTCATTAATTGTGAAAACGATGAAAAATCAATATTCCTTAAGCAATGATTTTCGCTACACATGACTTGCAAGTTTGCTCCTTGTTCAGGAGCTTTATCTATGCGCATTTTTAATTCAAGGTAACCTGCACTAAATTTACTATCTAGCTGTTTAGGCTCTAGGTGACTCAAGCTAACAGCGGCTTGTGCGCGCCAATTAAAGCCACGGCCATCTTCTTGATAAGATAAATTGACTGATTGCATAAGTAAACTTTGTTTATCGCCACTGGTTGCTGATGCACCACTGGCTAACACCTTTTCTGTGCTTGTATCTGCCAGTTGCCAAGTCATATTTTTGGCTAAGTTTCTTACAAACAGGGGATGTGAGTCACTATTAACCATTTTTTTAGGGCTGGTTTTCTCACTCAAAACAGACACATTTATTTTGTCCTGATAAGTTAAGCCATAGCCATAAGCAAATAATGGATCATAGTCAGCATCGTTTAAGTTTAACGTAAATTGGTCATCATATTTAGGCCATGAAAAACTCAACTTACCGCTGAAATCAAACTGGGCTTTACCTTGGCTATTAGTTAATAGTACATCTGCAACGCCCTCACCTTCAGAGCCTGGTAGCCAAGCAGCAACAAAGGCATCCGATGCGTTGAGCTCTTTATTAACCCACAACGGGCGGCCGCTTAAGAATACCGTTACTACAGGAATATTATCAGCTTTAAGCTGCTTTAATAACGCAAGCGCATGTTTAGTTTCATGCTGAAACTCAAGCATCTCGATGTCACCAAACCATTCTGCATAAGGTTCTTCACCGATCACCACGATGGCTACATCTGGCTTGCTAGTATACTCACCAGACTCGCTCAAAGTGATCTCACCACCCGCTTTTGTTACTTGCGACTGTAAACCCGCATAAATAGAGGTCGCATTTGGAAAGTCACTATTGGTATTGTCTGTGCCCTGCCAAGAAACGCTCCAGCCACCCGCTTGCATATTAATTGCATTCGCGCCTTTGCCGGCAACTAAGATGCGGCTACTCGCTTTGATTGGCAGCACGTTTTCGTTGTTTTTTAATAGAACGAGTGACTTACGAACCGCTTCTCTTGCCAAAGTACGATGCTCATTAGCACCTAACCACTGCGGGTGTTGTGATTCAGGTCGCGCTGATGGTTTGCTCTTCGAAAATACCCCCCAACGGATTTTAGCCCTTAAAAAGCGCCTAACGGCATCGTTAATTCTTGATTCTGCGATTACACCGTCTTTCACTTGCTTAACAGTATTATGATAAAACGCTTCAAAATGCTCTGGCACCATGATCACATCAACGCCCGCGTTAATTGCTTGCGCACATTGCTCTAAATCGCAGCCTTCTACAAACTTGTGAGCATTCCAATCACTGACTATAAACCCATCAAAACCAAGTTGGTTTTTAAGTACATCCGTTAATAAATGTTTATCGCCATGTACACGTTTGCCATTCCAACTATTAAATGATGCCATCACTGATTGCACACCTTCATTAATAGCCGAAAAATAACCTGCGCTGTGAATATCTCTTAATCCTTTTTCATCGATAAGCGTATTTCCGCGATCAACGCCTCGCTCTGTACCACCATCGCCCACAAAATGTTTTGCGGTTGCAATACGGTTACTGCCTTTTAAAAAGTCAGCCCCTATATCACCTTGAATACCTGTCACCATACTACCCGCATACAGCCTAACTAATTCAGGGTCTTCTGAGTAACTTTCATAGGTTCTGCCCCAGCGATCATCTCTGACTACAGCGACAGTAGGAGCAAAACTCCATTCAATCCCAGTGGCAGACACTTCTTTTGCTGTTGCTTGGCCTATGCGCTTAATTAAGTCGGCATCGTGCGCAGCTCCTAAGCCAATATTGTGCGGAAATAATGTAGCGCCATACACATTGCTATGTCCATGCATGGCATCAGTACCCCAAATAGTCGGTATTGCAATACCGTCTTTCGTTGAGTCCATTGATGCTAGGTACATTTCATCGGCATATTTTAGCCATGTGGCCTGATCAGCGCGTTTGTCGCCATAGGGCGCAGTATTACCGCCATTGAGGTATGAACCAAACCCATATTTGCGCATTTGTTCAACACTTAAATAACCAATTTCGGGCTGAATCATTTGCGCCACTTTTTGCTCTATGGTCATCTTTGCCAGTAGTTGTTCAATTTGCGCTTCTACAGCGGGATCGCGTTTAAGTTTAGTGTTTACATAAGGCCAGTTGACTTGCTCACGCTCTGCACTGAATGAATATTGACAAGTAAGCGCCCCAACTACGGGCAATAAGCAAAATAATAATTTAGAATATTTGATTTGAGACATTAAAAACCTTCGAGATTAAATTCTATTTATAGATACAAACTTCTTAATTTTATTGGGGAATGTACTCAATAAAATCATAGTACGCCCACGAAGGGCTGCCGTAGTATTGACCTGGGAAGTAATAGCCTTCGGTTGAGTTATCACCATTCCATTGGTTAATCATTATTTTTGTATTATCCATCGGCCATGCATACGCGGGAATTTCATTTTCAGCTAAATGACCATCGCCATTGTCTTTGTAGAGCACTCTTAATGTTTGCTCATTTCCTTGAGCGTCGTATAGGTACCAACGAATCGAGTTGCTAGACCAATCAAAGCCAATAGTTAATAAGTTCTCTCTGTAATCAAGCCCAAACTGACTTAAGTCGATGTCCTTTTCCCAGCTTTGATAAGTGCCACCTTGCGGCTGATAAATCACATTGGTATGAACAACGTTCCCAAGGGAGGGTAAAAGCTCAATATCTATCTCTTGCCATGCTCTGCCGGGTGAATCCCACCACGATGTGTAAGTAAAAATGGAAGACACAGTGCCTTGCGTATTCCCTGACTTAACACTGCCTTGCACCTTGCCAAAGCCATAGAAATTATTACTTTGCAGCTCAGCACATGCGCCTTGTGATAATGAAAGCGTGATCCCCTGTTGGCTTGGGTTAATCATTGCAGGGGAAAATTCACAGCCAAAAGGCGAGCCATTGTCGCCACTTCGCGCATTCCAAATGGTATTATCGTAACCCCATGAAAAATTATCTTTAAAATAATTGGCATATGTAAAAGGTGAAATAAACACACAACCTGCAACTAACGAGCTAATAAGCTTAGTTTTCATTATTGATCCTTATTTAAATTGTATACCTCCCACAGTGGTATATTGACTGTGGGAAGTTTAATTGTGGTTAGGTTATCTAGAATGAAAAACCAGCTCTTACACCGTAATACCTTGGCATACCAAAGCTGCCTTTTGGAATTCCTTTGCTAGTATTATTCCAATATTGAATAGTTTCATCAGAGGCATTATTAACGAATACTTCTGCGTACCAGCTTTGTCCTTGCGGCTCATATTTAATTGACGCATTATAGACTGCAAATGCATCTCGGCTATCGTCAATGTATTTTGTCGCCTCGTCCGACACGCTAAAGTCCATATCATCTAAGTGTTTATCAACATTCCATACTGTTGAGTACGATTCATCTTTCCAGCTCGCATTAAGCCAACTATGGATAAAACCATATTCACCTAAATCAAATGTATGTGTGTAGCTGATGTTTGCCGTGAACTTAGGCGTCATCGCTAGGTTATTGCCTTTAAGATTGGTTGATAGCAGTGTATTTTCAGGATTTTTTGATTCCTCATAAGAAATATCAAAAAGATACTCAGCATCGTAATCCCACTTAGTATTCCAATCGTCCGTCACTTTGGCATCGGTCCAGGTTACATAACCGGTGATACGCCCGCTTGGATATGGCTTCCAATCAAACTCAAGCTCAATACCTTTGATTGTTGAACTAGGAACATTTTGTGTGTAATAAGCAATCACAGGCTTGTTTTGAAAATCAAGTACAGGCTCGCCATTACTATCTAAAACGGGAGAGCCATCTTCATCTTCTACCACAGATAAGCGTTCTACGTTACCGATTGAGCCCACTGATGCGTATTGCATGTCGGTGTAATCTGTGTAGAAAAATGCGGCTTTCAAGTTTAATGAATTATCAAAAAAGCTCGATTTAGCGCCAAGCTCCCATGTAAGTACTTCTTCTGGGTCGAACTTAGTTTCAAAGCGTGTTACGTCACCGGTTCTATCATTTACGACTTCATATACATCACCAATTCCACCAGCTTTAAAACCACTGGCAAGGTAGGTATAAACCATCGTTTCAGGTGAAATGTCGTAGTCTAAACCAACACGAAAGTCATGATGCTGCCAACTTCCTTTATTATCGTTTGCAAAGTATGACGCATAAATTGAAGGATCTTCGTAGTAATCAACTGGTAAGTTATTTAGATCCGTTCTATTTAACCAACCTACGGCGCAGCCATCGGCATTAGAGCAGCGATATGTTTTACCCCCTTTATCTTCTTTCGTTTCATCACTAAAACGATAACCAAGTGTTAGATGTAATTTTTCAGTTAAATTGTATGTACCTTGGCCAAACAAAGCGAATGCGTCTGTAGAGCGATCAGGTTGATCCCAAAAGGCTTTATCGTCCATTGGGTTATCGTAATAACCTAAGGTCGTGGTTTTTTCGTGGAAATAGTTAGCACCAACAATCCAAATAAAATCGCCGTATTCGTCAGATTGTAATTGCACTTCTGTAGAAAAAGATTCAGCACCAGTGCCATCTAAAAAGTACGTTGCCCCATCCCAAGGATCGAGGCCGACTTCGCTATCTTGTGCTGAAGAGCGTTCCATATCCTCATAGCCAAGTAGCCACACAAGCGAATATTCATCATTTATATCGTAGTTAAGGGTATTTCTAAGATAGGTGATATCTAAATTAAGCTTACCAGGCACATTCACAACAGCTTGATATGTATTATCACTGGGTAAAAAGTTTGTGCAATCGCCGCCCAGCTCTTCACTTCTACCGCGAATTTTATCGCAATTAACTAAATCGAGATTATTGTTGCTGTTATTAACGTACTTTTGAAAAACGGTATGATTTGAAAAGCCACCATCTAACGGCTCCCAAAGCGTACTAATTCTAAAAGAGTATTCATTAGCGTTGTTATAAAAGTCGTCTTTTTCTGCGGGGGTTAATTGGCGAACTTTTTGTGCCTCTGGATTTGTGCCTGCGCCATCAATCCACCAGTTTTCTCGCTGCGTGACTGTTTGACCAATACCCTGATAAGAATCCTCTGATATAACAGGAGCATTGAGTATATCGTCGCTTAATCGTCTTGAGTCGTATTGGTTAGGATCGTAGTAACCCTCAAGGTAAGAATCTCGTTTTAATCCTTTGCCAGAAAACCGTACTGCAAATTCGTCATTAATTGGAATATTAATTACGCCATCAATATTTTTGCTGTTGTATTTTCCTGCTTCAACGTTCACATTGCCATATAAATGAGTGAATTCAGGCTTTGCTGAAATAACATTAATGCTACCAACTGTAGAGTTTCGACCAAATAATGTGCCTTGTGGCCCCCTTAATGCCTCAACTCGTTCAATGTCATACATCAGAGCTAGCGCTCCTTGCATTCTTGGCGAATAAATACCGTCAAGGTGAACGCCAACAGCAGGGTCGCCAAGCTCAGTAATATTGGTAGAGCGTACGCCACGCATCGAGATAACAGGTGCTGATTGATCCGTCGCTGTGGAGATATCTAACCCTGGCACTAGATTAGCAATATCTTTAACACTATTTACGCCATTTTGCCTGAGCTCAGCCTCCGTTAATGCTGTAATAGCAACAGGGGTTTCCATTAACTTTGTTTTACGTTTGGTTGCTGTTACAGAGATAACCTCTAAGGAGGTACTTTGTTTTTGCGCAGTGTTGCTTTCATTCGTATTCGTTGGATTATTCGTAGCAGCTTGTTGGGCATGTAACGGGAATGAGCAAGCCAATGCTACGGCAATTGATAATGCTTTTTTATTTATTGTGTGCATATTCGACCTTTTGATGTGTGTGTAAAACGTTAAGGTTTGTTACTTTTATTTAACAGTCTCACAGTATCCATAGGGTCTTTTTTGATTACTAGTCAAATACGCTAAGGCGAGTTAGATATAATACAAGCCGAAATTAAATCTTGGACAATAAATAAACTGACTCCTTGATTTAGTATCGACAGTCAAAAAAATTAAAAAATTATTGCATGAAAGTAAAACTGACCACCGATGCCATAAACACAAAGAAAGCGGATATAATCAGTGTGTGATGAAAAATACCATGGCATAACTTTATATACCCAAAAACGCAGGTCAATACATTAGGTAAGTTATCAAGGCTCACTCATTGTCACCTGCTAAGGCGTGATTAAAGCCATGCTTAACATGCTAAGCTCGATATAAAATACGTGGCTTTAAACACTGCCCCTATATACCCAAACCACCTCAAGATGCGAGTTTCAGTTGGAATTAAAAGCGATTTAGGCAAGGCATTGATTGCAAATAATAGTGGTTCTATTGTTAAAATCAATAACGCAGTATAAATCGCTTTTAAACCAACCCTTTGGGCGTTTCACAGGCACTTACTCTCAGCGTTGTTACTTCTTAAAAGGGACGGCCATTGTTGCAAAGTAACGCCTTGATATTAAGCACCTGTGAAACGCTGAATTCTGCATCTTGAGGTGGTTTGGGTATATTATTAACCAATCGTTTTATACACATCAATATTACTGTGAGTAAGTAGAGCACCAGCCTGTTCACCAAACGTTTTAAAATGTGGCGCTAACTTATGCTCTTCAAAGTGCTCATTTGTAGCCCATTGTTCAGTTACAATGTAATCGGTTTGCGTGTCATTATTTTTCACAGCCAGCTCGTAGCGTAAACACCCTACTTCTTTGCGCGATAACTTTTGTAAGTTATCAAGTGCACTAAGTAACGTAGCTGCATCAGCGTTTTTACATGACAGCATTGCTATAACGGTTAACATAGTTATTCCTTTGCATTAAAAAGTGCAGACTCACTGCACTTTATATTGAACACGCTTAAAACGTGTCTTGATCCCACTGCGGTGCAAAACTTGGGGTTGCTTGACGGTCGCCGCAATCGAGAGCATCAATACCCGCAATGTCTTCTTCATCAAGTTTTACGGCTTTATCATTAAAGTTATCTTCAAGATTTTTACGCTTAGTTGATGACGGAATGGTCGTCATACCCTTGGCGTTTACCCATGCAATAACCACTTGTGCAGGGCTTGCATCATGCTTCTTAGCAATATCAATAATGGTATGATCGTTTAACACTTTACCTACCACAAATGGCATATAGGCGGTGACATGAATGTCATGCTGCTGACAAAAAGCACGTAACTTGGTATTGGTTAAATAAGGGTGTACTTCTATTTGGTTGGTGAATATTTCACGTGAGTCCAGTGTTTGCATGGCTTCTTTTAAATTCGCAATAGTGAAGTTCGATACACCAATATGCTTAGTTAATCCAAGCTGCTTTGCCGTTAATAACTCAGTTAAATACTCGCTCATTGGTTCATCGTTTGATGGCGCAGGCCAATGGATCAACAATAAATCGACAGAATCGAGTTGCAGCTTGTTAAGAGACTCTTTCACACTGGCGATAAAATCGCTTTTATTCAGTTTGTTATTCCACACTTTGGTGGTAATAAATAGCTCGTCTCTAGGGATATTGCTGTCTTTTATCGCTTGGCCAACTTGCTCTTCATTGCCATAAATCTGTGCGGTATCAATATGGCGAAAGCCAACTACTAATGCCATTTTTACAGATTCATAAGCTGTTTTTCCTTCTAAGCGGAATGTCCCCATGCCTAAGTCTGGCATTTCAATTACACGTTGTGTCATAACTTTATCCTTATAAAAATAATCGGTTTAAATACAAACTCATTAGATTTCTAACCTAAGTTTTTCGAAATACACCTGTTACTTTGTTCATTTAAAATTTTTGACCTCGTAAAAGGTATGAGGCCATTAACCTTAGTTTCAAGGGCTAGAGCCTGTTTATCTTTCACAGTTACTTTTACATCCGTATGTTTGGTTTTTAGATAAGGCAGTATTAATGTAAGTAGATAGCCAGAATAAAGTGCGGAAGTTTTACTTAATTTTTTACTTAATCCACCAGATTAAAAACCTAGCGCCGTGATCAAACAGCTTATAAATTGAACAGCTTTTAATCCTGGGAGGTTAACCGGCCCTAGAACCTAATAATTATATTTATAAATGACTGCTTTATAAAAAATTGAAAGTGCATCTCTCAAGGCCGCTATTTTCAACACTGTTAGCGCTGAAAGTAGTGGCTCAAAGTCGATTTATTCTACTGCGCTTTAGGGCGTGTTGACCTTTGTGGATTAAAATTTGTTCACTCTAGGGGCGATTTAATGGCGGCGCGAGATTTGTAACCTAGTGGGCTAAGTAAAAATCGAGCAACAAAGAGTTAATCGCCCCTAGGAAGAACCCTAAGGGCAGCGCGTGTTTGGCATTGATGCTGCGTTATCGCCTATTTATGGGGAACAACCACACTACATAGGCT